>SOKL01000329.1 GCA_004376265.1 Candidatus Thorarchaeota archaeon | reverse complement strand
ATGTCGCTTGCGGATATAATCAAAGTGAGGCCATTCATGAGATGAAGACAGTTCTCTACGACCTAGGCGTAACTATCCCTGAAGGCTATATGAAAATCAGTACAAAAACGCGAGAAAGTGGTAATCCATACTCTGCTGATGTAGATGAGGGTTCACAATACTTGCAATCTCTACCTGAATCGAAACTGAATACAGCCAATTATGCACTTTTTCTTGGGTGCACGCAGATTTACAGAGATAGAGAGGACATCGCCTTTCTGCTCAAGGTTCTTAGAGCAGCGGAAATTAGTTTCAAAATACTATCTGAACCAATTTGTTGTGGATCTCCTGCATATAGAGTAGGTGATGAATCTCAGGCTCGTACGCAAGCCGAGAGAGTCAGTGAGCTTTTCAAGAAAACAGATTCAGACAATATTCTAGTATCCTGTGCAGGATGTTATAGGATGCTCTCTCATGATTATCAGAATCTATTAGACGAAACGCCAAGGTTCAGGGTTACGCATACATTAGATTTGCTAGAAGAGATAATAAAAAGTGGTAAACTCAAGCTTGCATCATTAAACACAAAATTGACCTATCATGATCCATGCCACCTTGGAAGACATTCTGGAATCTTTGATGAACCCAGAAATGTACTGAGATCGATACCCGGAGTAAAGTTAGTCGAGATGGAATGGAGCCGGAAGTTTGCAAAATGCTGTGGTGCTGGTGGCGGATTTAGATCTGGCAGAAGTGAAGATGCAATATCTATTGCCGCAGACAGAGTTCGTGAAGCTGAGGTGAGTGGAGCAACCATTCTTACAACATCCTGTCCGTTTTGTCTGAGAAATTTACAAGATGGAGCCAATTTTATTGAATCCGACATCAAGGTTGCTTCTGTCGAATCGCTAATAGCTGGACTCCTCGATGGATGAAATACAAAAACTGCAGAGGTCAGGTGAACCGAGAATCCACACTCTTTGTGTCTATCTTCTTTCTCTCGACATCTGTCTAATAGACCGAGACTGAAGAAGCTTTGAATGTGACATAGACAGAATCTCCAATCTTGATGTCGAAGTCTTTCAATGAATTCCTAGTTATTTGAGCCACAATCTCAACTCCAACGTCTACTGTGAGCAACGTAGTTGAGTTGACTTCTTCAACTTTCAATACTCTTCCCTTGAGAGTATTTCTCGCACTGGATAGAATTGTCCTTTTCGAAATAATCACGTCTTGCGGGGGTATCCAAATGGTCACATCCCCCTCTTGTGTTCCTATTGCTTCTACAAATACACCATCTGCAAGTTCGATTCTCAGAAGTCCTCTCCAATGAGTGCTCTTGTTGAGCCAAGTCGCATCTCCTCTGAACGTGTTGAGCACAAGTCCTTCATCTTTCATTTTATCAAGTTCGAACCCAAGCATTGCACTCGCTCTTCCAATCATCTGAATTTGTCCTCTGTCGATTATTGCTGTTCTATGAGCAACAGATTCGGCTTGGAATAGATTATGAGTTGATACTATAATGGTAGTATTGTGTTCCCTGTTGAACTTCTTGAGGACATCTTCAACAATTCTAGTACTATCAATATCAAGATCTGCCGTAGGTTCATCAAGGAGAAGAATCTCCGGTCTAAGCACAATTGCTCGGGCTATCGACACTCTCCTTTGCTCCCCCCCAGAAAGATTGCGAGCAAGTTTCTCACCAAAATCATCGAGGTCTACAAATGATAGAACTTCTTCTACGCGCTCGGTAATCTCATCTTCATCCATCCCTCTTATTCGGAGTCCGTATGCTATGTTCTTGAAAACTGAAGTTCCAAAATGAACTGGTTTCTGAAAGACCACGGTTGCTTTCTTTCGAAGCGTTTCTCTGTTCTCATCAGTTATGACCTGGCCTTTGAACGTGAGCTCGCCGGATGTAGGTCTTAAGAGGCCGCCCAATAACTTTAGCAGCGTCGTCTTTCCAGAGCCATTGGGACCAACAATTGAAAGGATTTCGCTCTGATTCACATCGATATTGAGCCCTCTAAGAGCGTGTGAAGTATCAAGATGCACATGGACATCCTCTGTTGTAATTATTCCCAAAGCCACCACCTCAACCGTTTCTCAGCCATCCTGAGAAGGATATTGAAAATTATCATCAAAGACAATAGGATTACAGTTAATCCAAGTCCAAGTATGATCTCACCTCTTGTTGTTTCGAGGGCAATTGAAGATGTGAGCACTCTTGTCAGTCCCTCAATGTTGCCGCCCAACATCAACGCAATGCCAAGTTCTGATATTGCTCGACTGAAAGAAGCTGATACTGCTAGAACAATACCCCCAAGTGATTCTCGCAAAACCGATACGGAGGCTTCCCGTTCATCAGCACCCAGAGTGAGTGCAAGATCACGTATACTGGGATCGATGGTTTCCACTGTTTCACTAGAGATGCTTACTAATAATGGAAAAACAAGAATGGCCTGTCCTATGATGATTGCAAACGGTGAGTACAACACTTGAAGAAATCCCAAAGGTCCTGCATTGGAAAAAACTAGGTAGAGTACAAGCCCCAGCGCGACAGTGGGCATTGCCATTAGACCATTGAACACACCCTTCACTTGAGACCGCCCCCTGAACCTTCTTAGCCCGATCAAAACTCCTACAGGTATTCCAATAAGTGCAGCCAGCAATGCAGCTACGCCAGATACGAATATGCTTCGCAGAGTTATCTCTAACAGGTCAGTCCACAACGTCATCTCTCAATCTCTCTCACGATTTGTTCCATTTTTAACATCAAGACAGGTATAATGGGAGTATAACCATCTGACCTCCATGGTGGAGGACATTCATAGAGTGTACCGTTGAAATCAAAGAACGCGTTATCTCTGATCCAGTTGAAAATATCTGAAGGTGACTGTGTCTGCAAAACAGATGTTGCAGGCATGAATATAGACTGGCCATAGTCTGCCTGACCATAGATCCCAATTAGCTCTTGAGCATCTGAGTCAATTAGCCATTGAATGAAATCCGACGCAAGCTCGTATTTCACTCCCTCCACCTGAGTAGCATTCACTATAATCGCACTATAGACGTTGATGAGTGTCGCGTCCGAACTTACTAGCTCTTGGAGTGTAGTTAGACCTTTTGAGTAATAATTCAGATAAGTTCCAATATCAGCTAAGGTATAGAGTTCAAGTTCACCAGCTATTTGGAGTGTTGAGCCCATTCCAGTCCCGGATGAAAGAAACCACGGTTCTTCTTTGATAAGATCATAATCCATTCCTGCTTGAGTCCAAAGAGCTATTTCTTTTGTATTGGTTCCAGACCTATCGTCGCGTGAAATCCATAGACTTGTATTGAGACTGCGACCATAAACATAGATTTGACTCAAAGCATTAGTCACGTTCAATCCCATTATTCCTGCAGGATCATCGCTAGGTCCTATAATCACAAAGAAATTGTACGAGAATATTCTCCTATCTACACCAAAGTTCTGTTCCATAAACAACTTTTCTTGCGAAGGCGAATGTACCAGGATTGCGTCAGCATCCCCGTTCATGGCATGAGTGATTGCAATTCCTGTTCCAGCAGAGATGAAAGCCAATAGCACATTTTGATGTGTTTCTTCATATACTATCTTGATTTCATCGAGAAGGCCTGTGTCAAATAGGCTTGTTGTCGTTGATATGACTAGTGTTTCCTTGTTATGGAATTGAAGATAATTCCAGACAAATCCCGATCCTGTACCAATTAGAACCAGCATCAGAAATAAAAACCCTAGCATCCTTTCTCGTTTCATCAAAACACCCTTGTTACACCTTTCTTTAGATTCATCAGATTGATAGAAATGGCCTTGATGGTGTGCTCGGATGTGGTTCTCACAAACAAATTAAGTGTTATGCATACCCGTGCATATCGATTCGATATGCATGACAGAACATAACAGTTATAGATACTATCTAGCGTAGAGTGAGAACACCGATGGTTGAACCTAACACTGACTTTGACCGAAAGCGAGAATTATCTTGCATTCATGAGCCATTGACAGATACATTTGGTCGCCCTGTGAACTATTTGAGAATATCACTCACACAGAGGTGTAATTATTCATGCTTTTTCTGTCATGCTGAAGGTGAAAGTCCAACAGGTTCAGAGATGACCCCGGTAGAGATTGAACGACTCGTACGGATGGCTACTGCTCATGGAGTCACAAGAGTCAAGCTTACCGGGGGTGAACCTCTCCTCCGTTCAGACCTGTTGGAAATCATAAGCAGGCTATCCCCAATTGTCGAAGATCTCTCACTTACAACAAATGGTTCTCATCTTCATCAGATGGCTGCAGATCTTAAGGCTGCAGGACTAGACAGAGTCAATGTTAGTCTTCATTCACTTGATCAAACAACGTTTGAGGCGATAACTGGTTCCAAGAACCTGTTGATTGTGAAAAAGGGAATAGAGAGAGCAATAGAGGTTGGCTTATCACCGGTAAAGATCAACATGACGATTCTACGTGAATCCAATGAACTCGAGATACAGTCGATGATGGAATTTGCTGCATCAACAGACACAATTCTCCAGCTAATAGAGGTCCAAGATGTGCCGATTGATCCTGAAGGCAATCTAGAAAATCACCGTTTCATGTTGAAAGAATTGGAGGAACAGTTCAATAATACTGCTATCAAGATTGTACAAAGGGCACTACATGGCCGACGACAGTATTCCGTACCCACTCAGAGTGGAATTGCAAGAGTGGAGGTTGTGAAACCTATACATAACGCTGAATTTTGCAGATCCTGTACCAGACTACGGGTCACAACTGATGGTATGCTCAAGCCTTGTCTATACCGATCGGATAATTTGGTGCATGTCCGGTCTTACCTTTCAGAATACAGAAACGATAGCGATCTTCTCCAAGCGTACACTACAGCAATTGCACAACGTGAACCATATTGGCAAAAGGGTGAAGAGATTGATAGAAGTAATTGAGGAAGATTTCTCTATTGATGAAGTCGTTTCCAAAACACGAACACCTGAGATGGGAGCTCTAGTCATTTTTCTTGGCACAGTTAGAAACATGAGCCGCGGAAAGACTGTGGAGAGGTTAGAGTTCGAAGCGGATAACTCTTTGGCTGTAGAGAAGCTTAAGGAAATTCGAGACGATGCGATTCGGAAGTTCGGAGCAACTGATGTTTCGATTATTCATCGAAAGGGTCGCGTTGAGATTGGACAAAACATTGTAATAATTGCGGCAGGCGCTGCACATAGAGATCAAGCGTTCAAAAGCTGCAGATATGCAATTGAGCGTTTAAAGGATATAGTCCCCATTTGGAAACAGGAGTATTTCGAGGGAGGAAGTCATTGGGTCGGTGAGATGGAAGCGGAAGAACGGTCTGAGGTCAGGATGGTGGACATATCCAAGAAGCCTTTCAGCTTCAGAACCTCCCGGGCTGAAGGAGAGCTGATTCTTCATCCTGAAACTGTTGAAGCAGTACGTCTTGGTACAACAAAGAAGGGTAATGTGCTATCGGTTTCTGAGGTAGCTGGAATCGTTGCATCCAAGAAGACATCCGAGCTAATCCCCCTATGCCATCAAATTCCGTTGTCCTCAGTTGGGGTATCCTTTGAGTTTCTTGAAGATAGAATACGAGGAGCCTGCGAGGTAATAGCCACATACTCTACAGGAGTTGAGATGGAGGCTCTTGTCGGTGTCACAACTTCACTGCTCACCATCTGGGACATGACAAAATATCTTGAGAAGGACTCCGAGGGACAGTATCCAATAGCTCGCTTGGAAAACGTTCGGGTTGTACGAAAAGAGAAGGTCGAATTGTAATGAGTGATGAACATAGAAGAGATCAAACGCTAGAAACGACCTTTGCCGTTTTAGTTGTCATTGATACAAGAACAAAGGAAACTGACAGGTCTGGGAAGATTGCCATGGAAATAGTTGCTTCAGAAGGGCATACCACTAAGGCATACGATATCGTGAAGAATGATGAAGGAGAGGTGAGGACAGCCATCACTGGTTATATCAACGACCCTTCTATCAGGGTAATTCTGACCAGTGGGGGTACAGGTATTGGTAGGAAGGACATAACTACAAATACCGTAGAGCCACTCCTTGATAAGAAACTAGATGGCTTTGGAGAACATTTCAGAAAACTGAGCCATGAAGAAATCGGTCTTGCCGGAATCTATAGCAGAGCTGTAGCCGGGTTGGCTGGGAACACAGTGATATTCTGTTTACCAGGATCAAAGAATGCTATGTTGACCGCACTCAAGGAAATTATACTGCCTAGCCTTGGGCATTTGCTATGGGAGGTCGACCGATGAAAGAGATGGAACCGTTCAAACTTCTGGTTTCTCATGAAAAAGCAAAGGAAACCATTTTGAAAACCTGTATTCCGATTGATAGAATTGAGAATATTTCAATAGCTGGGGCCTCTGGAAGAGTGCTTGCTTCAGATGTCAAGGCGAATAGGTCAGTACCTCCCTTCGAGAGGTCTGCGATGGATGGCTATGCTGTTATTGCAGAGGACACCTTTGGTGCTGATGAGAGTGAAATCAAATTAGAGCTTGATGGAGTTATTCACGCTGGTGAAGTATCAGACCAAGAAGTAAGTCGAGGTCATTGTATCCAGATTGCTACAGGATCCCCCATGCCAAGTGGTGCCAATTCAGTAGTCATGGTGGAATATACTGAACGACATGAAGATAGGATTTTAGTGACTCGACCTGTGTATCCCGGAGCCAATGTTTCGAAGAAGGGTGAGGACATTGTGGAGGGCGATTTAGTTCTTACAACAGGAGCTTGGTTAACACCAGCTAAAATAGGCACTTTGGCTGCGCTTGGTTGGACTCATGTCGACGTCTTTGGTAGACCTAGAATAGCTGTTATTCCGACAGGTGAAGAAATTGTTGCACCAGGTGAGAATCTCAATCCAGGTCAAATCTATGACGTCAATTCTTTCACTCTCGAGGCCATACTCCAGGCTCATGGAGCTCAAGTGGACCGCTTTGGAATCGTTGGTGATGATTACTCTGCCCTAAAGGATACAATAGAAAAAGCTCTACACTATGACATGGTTGTGCTATCTGGAGGGAGCTCAGTGGGGGAGAAAGATCTTCTAGCTGGAATACTTGGTGATGTGGGTGAAGTCCTATTTCACGGAGTGCAGATAAAACCAGGAAAACCCACACTCTACGGTGTCGCACAAAGCACACCGGTCTTTGGAATGCCAGGATATCCTACATCCTGTCTCAGCAATGCATACATTTTCCTTGTACCAGCTGTGAGACAGATGGGGCGGCAACCCCCTGCACACCAAAAAACCGTATTAGCTAAAATCAGTAAGCGATTAGTTTCCGCTTCAGGAAGAATGCAATTTCTCACCGTCAGAATAAGAAACGGAATTGCTCATCCAGTCTACAAACATTCTGGTGCCATCACAAGTATGGCTACTGCTGATGGATACATAATCCTCCCGATCAATCTTGATGTCATTGAGGAAGGAGACTCGGTCGAAGTCACTCTCTTCGAATAGCTAGCTCAATCTCCTGTTTAGGGCTCTGAGGAGAGTATTTCATTCAAGCTGTCGTGTAACAGGATCCAAAACTTCATTCATCGCTCCTGTACGATATCCAAGTACATCAAAAGCAACATACTTGAAACCAGCATCCTTAGCGAGCGCATGAAGCTTGTCCAACTTGTCCACATCGAAAAGCTTCTGTCTCTCTTCGCGACCAACCTCAATCCTTACTACATCTCCATGAAACCGCGCGCGAACACACTCAATAGAAAAAATAGCCTTCACGTCACTTTCAACTTTGTCTACTCTTCTAACGCGGTCTTCGGTAATCTCAGTACCGTATGGGAACCTGCTTGAGAGACAGGCCATAGAAGGTCTATCAGCGACTGACAACTCTACCTCTCTGGCATAGATTCGAATCTCGTCCTTGGTTATACCAAATTCACGGAATGGAGAGATGACTCCAGCTTCCTTCAGTGCTTTAGCGCCAGGACGATAATCATTCATGTCGCTAGCATTAGTCCCATCCACAACAATATCCATTCCGAGTTTCTTAGCTGTATCAAGCCAGACCGAGGCAAGCTCCTTCTTACAATGATAACAACGATCTTTGGGATTGCTCACTAGGTCCTTATTTGAAAGTTCATCGACCTGAATAATCTCTATCTTGATACCAAGTTCTTCTGCAACTCTCATAGATGCCTCTAGTTCTGTCCTTGGAAAAGTTATGCTGTCGACAGTTAGCAGAATCGTTTCTGCAGCACTATTATGGGCAATATGGGCGAGTACCGTACTGTCCACTCCACCGCTAAATGCTACAAGAACGCGTTTTCCACTAAATTGATCTCTTATCCTTTCGAACTTCTTGCTACTTGTGGTCATAGTCTTGGCCATTCATAACTCACCGTACGCATTCATAAAAGTTGAGAAAGAGCAACACGTTTCAACCTGATACGAGGGATTCGATATCGTATACCTTTAGCGTGTCCATGTCACCATGCTTATCAAACATATCAATATTGTAGTAGTTGAGTTCTGTCTTGGTTTGTACATTGAATCAACAGAACGGTGAAGATGAAAATGACACTAACTAGTAGCTTGTAGTGAAGGATGAAATATGACGATTGAATATGATGGGATTCTGCTCAGGTGCGATGAACTAGACCATTGGTCGACACAGATTAGAAACCAAGCAATTATCCTATTAATTGAGAATGTGAAGTCAGCACTTGCAGATCAGAGCATCTCATTCAAAAACATCCAATCTGTATGTCAGAAAGTCTTCATTGAAACGAATGATATCGTGGAAGTAGCTAAAACTGCGTCTCAAGTATTTGGTGTTTCCTCAATGTCACCAGTATCAATTATCCCAAAAGATGAACTCAGCCTCTCGGATTCTCACGACAAGACACACTTCGAGGAATGCGATGACAAAGTGTTCCGGTCAACTGAGCGGCTTGACGGAATAGGAGGCCTCCCCACAGGATTTCAGGGGCGTGCTGTCTGTACTATTTCGGGGGGACTTGACTCTCCAATAGCTGCATTCAAAATAATGAAGAGGGGGTGTATTCCAATCTTTGTCCATTTTGATAATTTTCCATTTGGGGATGAATCGACCAAAAACCTGGCCATCAGACAGGCAAGAAAACTGACAGAGTATATTCATGGTCATGAAATTAAGATGTACATCGTACCTCATGGCGATGATTTAACCGAAGTTCTACGACATGCACCCCGAAAAATGACCTGTGTCTTCTGTAGGAGGAACATGTACAGATTGGCACAAGAAATCGCACGAATTGAAGATGCTGATGCCATTGTGACTGGGGAAATCATTGGAGAGCAAGCGTCACAAACGACACGCAATCTTCTTGCAGAGGAAAGTGCGGTGGATGATATTCCCATCATCCGACCTTGCATTGGTGATGACAAGGTTGAGATTGAGAAGATGGCGAGAAAGATTGATACTTACAAGTTCGCTCATGAGGCTGTTTCATGTTGTTCATTACCACCAAAGTATCCTACCGTATATGCTGACATCAAGAAAATCAAGTCCGCAGAAAGTAAGATGGATATGGGATTGATTGCTACTGAGATGGCTCAAGCTGAAGTCATAATCATACAGGCTGGTGTTAAAGATCACTGATTTGTTCATGCTCAAACTCTGTTCCGATGGGGCTGCTTACGAAGCAAAGCCAAAGAACAGAACGAATGTTGACATTTTGTCTGTCACAGATGAAGTGAAAGATTTGCTGAAAATGACAGTCCGGGTTAGTCTTCCAGCAATGCTAATCCTCGAAGGTGATGATGGTAAAATTGTGAATATCTTCCCATCCGGTCGACTACTGCTCCGCAAGTTTCCATCGGAAGAAGACGCTGAAGAAATTACAAAAATACTCTCCTCACTCCTTTACTCACAAGACACGTAGAGATTCCAATAATGGTATTCTTCCTAATCAGGTCAGTTGAACAGGAAATGTTTCCTTTTCATACATACAACGCAATTCTAATATTGTGTGGGTCGCTTACAAGACTATGGACATACTATTGATTCTGAATGATCCACCATATGGCACAGAGCGATCCTACAATGGACTGAGATTAGCCATAGCTCTGAAGAAAGAAAATTCCAATGTAGATGTGAATATCTTCCTGATAGGTGATGCTGTATCCTGCGCAATATCTGGCCAAAAGACTCCCGATGGATATTACAATCTTGGGCGAATGATCCGATTATTAATCACAAAAAAAGTTTCTATCAAATGTTGTGGAACTTGTATTGATGCCCGTGGCCTGAAGGAAGAATCGTTGATCTCTGGAGTTGAACGAGGTGGCATGAGTGACCTAGCTAAATGGAGCCTAGAAAGTGACAAAGTAATCACATTCTAGAACGATTAGTCATTTCGGTCCTACTCCAAGTTCTAATCGCGAACATGATTCTTAACTGTGGATTCTATTGTTTCAATCTTCTTTCTGATATCTTCGATTTGTGAGAATATCTTCTCTAACTCGTCCTTCTTACGTTTATCAAGGTCGACATGTTCGTCATAGGCATCTGCCCATTCCTGTCTTGTTTGACTAAGTTGTTTACGCAGATGCTCGTACATTATTTTCTTGACATACACAGTATTTTTCAGATTGAGAAGATTCGTTTCAGTTTCAAAAGAGAAATCCCTGAGATCTTGTTCAGCTCTTTTGAGTTTGACACGTAGATCTACTAATTCAGTCATTTCCTCTTCTACTTGCGGGTCCTCAATAGATATGGAGCTTGAATTCTCTACGCTCGCTGTAACGTTACTTTCTACTGAAGGTGTGGTTGAATTAGGTTCAGAAACTGGAATCGTTTCTGTTTCAGGAACTGATAGCTCCTGTGCAGAATCGAGCGGTTGTGCCACTTCTGGATGAATCATCATTGAGGTCAATCTATCGAATGCCTCATCGATATTCACTCCGGTCAGAGCTGAGGTTTCAATGAAGATGGAAGGAGTGTTTAGTTTCTCACTAAACATCTTGGTAAACTCTTCACCTTCTTCGTATGAAATTATGTCTTCTTTAGGATAATATGCTCGCAGATCAATCTTGTTAGCCACTATTATCAGAACAGGAAACTTCTTCATGTATCCGTGCGCCTCGACGAGCCATTTGGAAGCATTGTCAAAGGACTCTCTATCAACAACGGAGTAGACAAGAATCAGTCCACTGCACCCTTCATAGTACCGCTTACGAAGACTCTGGAATTGGGACTGACCGGCTATATCCCAGATAACAAGACGAGTGTTACCATCTTTGGTCGATGTGATCTTCTGAGCAAAATCAACTCCCAAGGTTGGAATATAATTGGACCTGAATCCCTCACCAATGTATTTACGACGTATGCTGGTCTTTCCGACATAACCATCGCCGATAAGACAAACCTTGAATTGCCAACTCAGAGACTCCAATACTGAATCATACTCCTCACGATAGTGGCGCAATTTTCCTAACTCATCGTTGCTTATAGTGATATTTCGGCTATGGAAACAGACCTTCATTCAGGACAGTCACCTCACATTTTGAAGATAGGCTTCGTTCTTGACTCTCACGACATCTTTATTCAGATGTGTGGATACAGAATGTGATAGAGAGAGGATTATTTGAAGTTGAATCTGAAAGGAAAAACAGCAATTATCACCGGTGCAGCTGCAGGAATTGGAGAGGCCACTGTGAAACTTCTCGCACGTGAAGGAACAAATGTTGTGTGTAACGACATATCTGAATCTGGACTGAGAGTTGTAAAAGACATACAATCTACCGGAGGAGAGGCGATATTTGTTAGAGGCGACATCTCTGATGAAGGGTTTGTTCAACAGTTGGTTTCGGATACTATTGAAAAGTACAATCAGCTAGACATTTTGGTAAACAATGCTGGGATTGTCATTCCGGGAAGGGTAGACAACACAAGTTCTGAAGACTGGAATCGCACAATGGAAGTAAACGTCAGAGGTGTATATCTCGTATCCAGATTTGCTATTCCTCACCTTAGAAAAACACAGGGAGTCATTATCAACGTGGCATCCGCAGTAGCTCTGATGGGAGCGAAAGATCGGGCTGCTTATACTGCATCGAAAGGAGCGCTTGTTGCACTAACTCGTGCAATGGCAGTTGACCATATGGATGACAAGATTCGTGTCAATTGTATTTGTCCTGGCACCACTGATACACCCTCTCTCAAGGATCGTCTAGCAAAGCTACCTAACCCTGAGGCTGCTAGAAAACAATTCATTGAACGACAACCCCTCAAACGCTTTGGTCAATCTGAAGAGATAGCAGGGGGTATACTGTATTTAGTGCAAGCCGAGTTTTGTACTGGAACCTGTCTATCAGTAGATGGTGGTATGGCGATATAGACAAAAACCGCCCCTTGAAATTATCATAAAACCTATTCAGTTTCGTACCTAGCTGGCTCGGCAAAGAAATCCATTACCCTGCAAAATGTCTTGAACTCTGCTGAGTGAACAACTCCCTCGGGTATATAGTATGAATCACCTCGCTTGTAGAGTTTGGTTTTATCACCTATTGTCAGTAACATCTCACCCTCAATTACAAAGCCGTATTGTGCTCCATGGCTATGTGGAGATACAACTCCAATAGGTTCAATCTCAAAGAATCCAACCTGAAATTGTTCACCTTTGGCAATATACGCTTGGACTCCTAGAAAATTCATCTTAGCCTTCGGCAGGTTTCTTATACAATCTGGATAGGTTTCAATTGACATGATTTTCACACTTTTTGTTTAACACGTATCAAAGATTTGAGAATTCCCATCGTCGCATCCATCATCAAAGAAGAACTCTCATACCATCAACCTAAAAACAGCGCGATTCACCTATGGTAGTATGACCAAAAAAGTGAACGAGCTGTTTCTATGTGAAGAGTGTGACCTTCTGTATAAATCAGAGGAACTCGCACAGAAATGCGAAGACTGGTGCAGAGAGAACAAATCCTGCAATCTTGAGATTACAAAACATGCTGTGAACAAATCTGAATTGTCCCTCCAATCTTAATATATTTCTCAATCACTACCATAAAATAGGCGATTGAACATGCTGCAGGGGAATCACGGTTTGTGAGTCCAAGCTGATAGGAGCATATCAATTGAAAGACACCTTTGAATTCGGTGGCGAGATTGTCTGGCGACCAACACAAGATCACATTCAACATGCAAATCTTACGAAATTCATGAAGATGCACGAAATAGCAACTTTTGAGGAACTCATGCAACGGTCCACTGAAGATGTGGGCTGGTTCACAGATGCTGTTCTAAAATTCCTAGATATTCAGTTCTACAAACCATATTCGGAAGTCGTAGACCTCTCTCAAGGTATTGCATGGCCTCGTTGGTGCGTCGATGCTAAAATGAACATCGTTCAGAATTGTCTCGATAAGTACATTGGAACACCCGTTGAGAATCGAAATGCCTTACTCTGGGAGGGTGAGGATGGAAATACAAGTTCTATGACCTATGGCGAGTTGTATAAAGAGGTAAACAAGGCCGCAAACGCGCTTCGTTCTATTGGTCTAAGTCTTGGAGATCCCATTGGAATTTACATGCCGATGGTTCCTGAAACTACAATCGCATTCCTTGCCATTGCCAAGATAGGTGGGATAATCCTCCCACTATTCTCAGGATTTGGAGTGAATGCAATTGTAGATCGTTTGGGAGATGCCGATGCCAAGGCAATATTCACTGTTGATGGGACCGTCCGTAGAGGCAAGATTATTTCCATGAAACCGATTGTTGATCAGGCTGCTACTAATATCCCTTCGCTGAAATATATGATTGTCTTGAATCTGGTGGGAACTTCAATTGAAATGAAATCAGGTCGTGATCGGTGGTGGGATGAGCTCATTTCTGGTCAATCGGAATCCGCGGACACAGAGATTACAGATGCCGAATCACCAATGATGATTATCTACACTTCCGGTACAACAGGACTCGCAAAGGGTGCAGTACATACCCACTGCGGTTTTCCAATCAAATCCGCACAAGACATGGCGTTTGGCACAGATTTGCATCCGGGAGAGATAATCGCGTGGGGGCCTAATGTGGACTTAGGATGGATGATGGGTCCATGGCTGATATTCGGAGCACTGATACTAGGAGGTACTTTCTTTCTCTATAACGGAGCAGTAGATTATCCGGGTCCTGGACGTCTATGGGAGTTAGTTGAGAAATACAAGCTTACGATACTGGGTGTTTCACCAACTTTGATTCGACTCTTGATGACTCACGGTGAAGATCCTGTCAAGCCACATGACTTGTCTTCGCTCCGTTACTTTGGATCTACGGGTGAACCTTGGAATCCTGACCCGTGGATGTGGCTCTTTGAAACAGTTGGGGCGAAGAAAATTCCAATCATTAACTATTCCGGAGGAACAGAAATCTCAGGTGGTATTGTGATGGGTAATCCTCTCTTGCCCCTCAAAGCGTGTGCATTTTCAGGTCCTTGTCCAGGAATTGCAGCTGATGTTTTCGACGACGATGGTAAACCAGTTCGAAATAAGGTCGGAGAATTAGTCATTAAGTCTCCATGGATAGGAATGACGCGGGGATTTTGGAAAAACCCTGAACGGTATGAGAATACATACTGGTCTCGTTGGGAGAATATTTGGGTTCATGGCGATTTTGCAGCAATCGACTCAGATGGTCTATGGTATATTTTGGGCAGGTCTGATGATATTATCAAAGTGGCAGGTAAGCGTTTTGGACCTGCAGAGGCTGAATCAGTTCTAGTCGCCCATCCTTCTGTGACTGAGGCGGCAACGATAGGCATCCCACATAAGATCAAGCTTAACGAACTTGTAGTATTTTGTGTACTTAAACCCGGGATTGAGCCGTCTGAGGAGTTACGAGAAGAACTCAAGCAGTCAGTAGTAATTGCCATGGGCAAACCGCTCACTCCTCGTGCAATACTATTCGTTTCTGATTTACCCAAGACAAGAAGTGCCAAAGTGATGCGACGGATGATTCGAGCTGCATACCTTGGTGAGGATCTTGGTGACACTGCATCCTTGGTTAATCCTGAGGCTGTTGAAGAGATAAAACGTGCACGTTAGATTATGCGAAAAAAGAAGGAAACTGGGGAAATCTGATGGATCTCGCCAGGTCCTATGATTTTTCTTCTTCACTTTCTTAGCAGCCAAGAAACGCTCTTCACTCTATCGTACAAAGAAAATCCGAAGGGGTTTGTTCATTGTTGATTTCTTTTTACTACCAATGATGACCATCATTCGATGATCTTTCCTAAACAATGGAATTCTTTACCATGGTTCAGGTGGGTTTTCTGGAGGTCCGAACATTGTTATCATGAATAATAGATAGACTAACTATACAAAACAAGACGAGATAATTGATGATATAGAGTGAAAATTGCTTCCTAAAACACAAGTAACGGATTTATCGACTAGAGCAGTTATAGTTTCACGTCATGCTGGCAAGCACGAAGCTCTTAAGTCCGAAATTCACCCGATACACTTGATGACTGATATCTATTCTCGGGTTTCAAAACTATGGCTTGATTGTTCTAAAATGATAACTCAGCGTTTTGGACTTGAGGTATCCCCTATTCCTAAATCAGTGAAAGTCATCAATGCACACAATATCGAAAGAATAGGGGGGAACTACAATGCTTTTGGGAAAGAGCTCAAGATACATCCTGACACTCTTCAAGAAACGATTCCGCTTGCTGGTGTAGTTTATAGAGAGTGTCTGTTCAATGCCTTTCCCCCAGAGCTTTGTTCTGAGGCGAAACGTGATCTTGCATCTGAATTTGCTCGACAGATGTTGAAGAGGCCTGATAGGATCAAATGGGTGCAGGAATGGCAAACTATCCCTACACAACGTGTTCGAACTAACCTACAATACAATTCTTACAATTTAATGAACTGGATATACGCTCTTGGTGGTTCAAGCGAATTGGACTCCATCGTTCATGAGTTTGTGTGTATGGCTCGTTATGGAAAATCATTAGATTTTGATGAGTATGTTGAGTATATGAATCTAAGAACTCAGAATATTGTAGTCGAGCTTGGTCAAGCAGATGTGAAGATTGTAGATGCTCTTTTGAAAGACCCGACTGCAACATATCGTCAGGTAGCTGAGGTCTCTCGATTGAGTGAGTCTTGGGTCTGTACAAGAATTAACCGTCTCAAGCGCAAATATGTTTTGATGAACTTCGCAACAGCCCCATTTTCAAGAATCGGAATACGAACCTTCTATGTTCTTCTCGCTGGCCCTTCATGGAGCGATCCATCAAAACTCGTTACGCATTGCCCATTTTTATACGATGTGCAGTCGATTCTCAATGGTCCTTGGCAAATAATAGCACGACTTGCAGTTCCGGACAATATTGAGAACACCCGCTCATTGGATCAAATGTCCTCAATTCTCAATAGCAATGGAATTGCTGTCGATGTTGCTGAAACATATTCAGTAGGAATATCAAACTCATTCTACCATTATAATCCAAAAATCTGTCGATGGGAAATCCCATGGGTAGCTATGAGAGGTTGGGGTCATAGAATTCGAAAAGAATCTCTTGACCAACTTGTTGAACGCATTGACGTACCCGCTAAGACTTCAGATGTATATCTTGACTCTCTTGACATGAGTATCCTTGCGCTAATACAGAAAGGAATCACTTCTACCAGAGCACTGAGAAATGAACTATCAATAGGACAAACAAATCTCTCAACCCGTATGAAGAAACTCAGGTCAGATGGTTTGATTCGTAGTATTTGGAATGTTCTAAATATTGGTCTAGTAGAAAGAGTTGCAATCAGAGCTACTGATAGAAAATCTGCTGATATTCTGGACACGTGGTCCAGAGAACTCCCACGAGCATTCCTACGCTATGAAGAAAATCGAAATCTTCTCATGATGACTGATCTTCCTGCTGGTGGGTCCACTCGTTTGATGGATACACTTCGTTCACTTAGATGGCCCGTAACCGTATCGCCTCTGAGTAGTGGAATCTGGGGTCATTGGAAATATCCTGAAAGTATGTGGAATGTTGAAAGACAAGGGTGGCAATCCCCAACGGATGAGATTAACACCTGGCTGAATCAACTTAGAGAAGAAAGTGAAAATCTGGCCGTTGAAACATCTAGCTCCTCACGTAGCCCCCATGTGTCTAGAAGGCGTAGATAATCCAAAATCCGACATATTATTGTCAGTAGCGACATTTATTGAAAAAACAATAATGGTCAATAAATGCTACCACAATCTGCTAAGTGCTTCTATGAAATTGCATTCTAACGCGTAGATTGCTTGTTTTCCATAGCCAATCGATGTCTTATATACTCAGAAATCAAGACATACCCGGGGATCAGGAACCACCTGATGCGAGGAATCGACGTAACGAGAAACATCTCTCCCCGGTGGGGGGGAGACCTCGGGGGAATGGCACTCCACAGACATCTTCATAGATACTGTGGCCTTCAGAAACAGTTGGGGCTCAGAAAATTGATGACAAACCCGGATGTCTTGAATCATATGCTTTCGTGACAACCAATTGGAGTTTGAAAAGATGTTAAAACCAAAGATACATGTAGCGTTACTTGGGAAAAAAAAACAATTGAACACATCGCAATACGACGAAGTATTGATGAGCTAATCCTAGTCTATTCCCGAGAGAAGCTCGACATAGCAGACAATCTCATTAAGCAATTTTCAAATCTTGGCATTACTGTAATACCCGTTCGCGTTGTGCTAACCGATTTCACTAGTATTCTCTCATCAATTCTGAGAGCCTTGGATCATCGCAAATTAGATGATTATCAGGTTGAGTTTAGTATGACTTCTGGACAATGTGTGATGACCCTGGCAGCATGCGTTGCGGCTGCAATTGTCAGAGCATCGATAATCTACACAACAGGGACTGAATCATTCCAGATATCAGAAGTGTGGCCATCTGAGTTGGTAAATCTGACACATAAGAAGTGTGAGATTCTTGATTATCTAGAAACTCATGACAGTCCAGTCCATCAGAAAGAGATCTCAAAGCACACCGGTATCAGACAATCGGGTGTGTCTAGACACCTACGTGATTTAGAAATGGCTGGTTATGTTAGGAGAACTCGCAAAGCTCGAAAAAAACAGGTTCAGATAACAGAACTGGGATCTACCATACTTCATCATAAACAGATTCGGAAGCGGCGTTTGTGGAGTTCCTATTCAAGTCGGACACTAGAGAGTATTCAGACGGTAGGTTGAAACCATGTGTGTGCTTGATGATTTCTCATTGGAACCTGGTAATAATGTCATGTTCAGCGATTATACTGCATTATTCAATATCGTTAGTTCATTTGATAATCCCGACCATGTTGAGTTTTCAGAAGATTACTTCAAATCTTCTTTTTCGCAGCCGAGAGTTGATATAGCGAACGATATTGTACTAGTTCGAAACTTCGAGGGGAAACTTGTTGCTTCTGGAACTATATTCGATCAAAACACAACTCCTGCAAAATCAAGAATAATGGTTCAAGTCCATCCCGATTATCGATGTCAAGGTATTGGTACAAAAATATTGCATTATCTAACTCAAAATAGTATTGAGCGAGGAATAAACCTCTGTTTGTGTCGAATTCCCAGTTATCGACCCTACGCAATATCCTTTGTAAAAAATCGAGGATTTGAAAATGACCATGTTTTGGTAAAGATGCACCTTGAACACAAGATTCCAGAAAAACCCTCTATCATCGATTGGGGATTTAGAGTAAGACGTCTGGATGTCAAAAAGGAACTACCTCTATGGGCACAACTGCAAAATGAGATATTTGAAGACGATCCACACTATGAACCCGTCGATGTTGAATCACTCAAGGCTTTGATTAGCCATAGTAGTTTCGATCAAAACCTGATACTCGTCGGTTTATTCAATGAAAGACCCGTTGGACTCTGCTGCGGATGGCCGATAAACTCTCAACTAAATGGGAGAAGCCAAAAAAAAGTTCAGATTCAAGGTATGGGTGTAGTAAAGAAATACAGAAGAAAGGGCTATGGTCAAGCCCTTTTATTCGAACTTCTTAACCGTGCATTTCTGAAGGGTCATACATCATCGGAACTTGTTGTTCAAAGTAGCAATGATGCAGCATGTAGTATGTACGAAAAGTGCGAGTTCAAAGAGAAATACAGATACCTTTGGTTCAAGAAAGCGTACTGAAGGATTACTGGTCTGTTCATGGTGCTTTCGTAATAGTCGCACTTGTAAAATGGAGTATATTTGAAATCATGATAGTGATTACCAATCGTCGTCATCCTCTTCCCACTCATCATCGCCCCAATCTTCTTCTTCGTCAATCCATTGACCATCCTCATCTTTAAGGAACATTGATTCCACCTCTACAATCGACTATACACTCGGTATACTATTCATCTTTAATCGATTTCTATGGTCAGAAGACATCCAGGTCCTTCCCTGAAACTAACTTTCCTTCATATTTGTCAGATATCTCCACTAGTAATTGTTCCTCAGTACGATTACAGAAGATCTGATGATACAATACCAAAAGCACCGGTTTCGTCTTATTGGCAATCTCAGCCAGCTCATATGTCGATGTATGGACTGATGAATGATATCTAATCCACTCCTCAGGACGCTCTTTCAGACCTTCTGCCGAATAGACTTCATGAATTAAGATATCACAATCAATTGCTTTCTCGATGAGGTTGGACGAAGGACGTGTATCACCGGAAATCACAAAGGTCTTGTCTGACGTGATGAATTTGTAACCGTAAGCTTCCAACGAACCATGATCGACCCGAAAAGATTCGACCTCAACATGGTCATCCCTGTAGATTGTCCCCTCTTGTATCTCGTGAGCATTCACAGCGTATCCGCGCTCTTTTGCTGGTTCCAAACCATCAAATCGCGCTCTGACATCTTCCTTGTATGCTTCCTGAATGTGCAGGGTCATATCTCTCAGACCCTTCGGTCCATAAACTTCCAGTGGTTCATTCCTTCCTTCAACAGCTGGTGTGAAAATGAGGTCTGGATAACCTATAGTATGATCAGAGTGAAGATGAGTGAGAAAGGCTTTAGTCAGTGATGTAGATTTAATTCCTGCGGCCATCGCGCGTCTTACTATCCCCGGTCCGAAATCAACAATATACGTAGATTTACCAACAACAATCGCTACAGATGGACCAGACCTATCAGGGTCGATATTGGGTGTTCCTGTACCTAGTAGTATGACTCGGGTCTCCACTTTCAGAACCTCGCCATCTCATTGTGACTCTTGAGAGACAAGATTCTCTAGAACTCTCTTGAGGTATGCTTCGAACTCATCAATCTCTTCTGCTTCAAAATCCCTATAGAAGATCTTAGTCATCTCCTGTGAAACCTCAATGTATACATTCAACATCTGGCGGGTTTTCTCAGTCAATTTCACCAGGACCTTTCTTTTGTCTTCGGCAGATTGTACGCGTTTCACATGACCTGCCTTCTCAAGGCTGTCCAGTAGTTCACTGAGCGTTGACTTTCTCAGCAGTGTCTTCTTAATCAGTGCGTTTATGGGTTCTCCATCTTTTTGCCATAGCGCAAACAGAATTCTGCCTTGTCCTGGACCTATTTCGAGACCACGTTCCTTCAAGAGCTCCGAAAAGACTCGTCTACCAAGGTGATGGATCTGTGTAACGAGAAATCCACCCTCCCTCTCTGACATCATTGCTTATCACCCAACTCCAATCTAAAAGTCATGCTACCTGCCCAGCCCTTGGCTACAGCTGGGACTAGTCTGAGCATTGTATGGTCTGGATCATCGTAGCCCTTGGGATAGTATTTTGTCCAATCATCATGCCAAAACTCCTTCATCTCGTCTGAATCATCAACCACCTCTATATCCCCTCCAAACATGACCCCTCTCCATTTGTCGGGATTGCAATAGTAGACAGAAATTGGTGGTCTTGCTTTCAATTCTGTAATTTTCGTTGAAGATGTGTTTGTCGTGAACATAACAGTGAAATCTTCACGATGCTTGTCAAAGAATGGGATCAACTTCGGAAATCGATCTCTATTTCGAAGGTTAAACATCGCACGCGTCTGAGGGTATCCTTTTGCGTCTACCGTTGTGACGTATGCTGGCCAACCAGTTTCCAGAAGGTCTAAGCATAACGCTCTAATCTCTTTCTCATCCACCAAGAACCACTTCCAATAGTTCGGAACCTAATTATCTAGTTCGGTTCCTAACTAATATAGCTTTTGGTTGGGGTTGCTGGAAATCAAATCTACCGTCATTTATACAAAATAAGATTGAAGATACTTGAACAAAGTTCATCTATTTCCCGATTAATTTTCTTGCTTTTTCGAGGATGTTGTCAACTGTGAATCCGTAATTCTTGAATACTACTTTGGAAGGAGCAGAAGAACCAAACTTGTCCACCGAATGCATATCGCCTTCATCTCCAATCCATTTCGCCCAACCTTGAGAAACACCTGCTTCAACAGCCAAACGTTTCTTGATTTCAGGTAGTAAAACAGAGTCTCGATACTCTTGGCTCTGGTTTTCGAATAACTCCCAGCTTGGGAATGAAACAAGTCGCACGTTGACACCCTCAGCAGACAACTTCTCACCAGCTTCCACAATAAGCTCGACCTCCGAGCCAGAAGCCATCAAGATAACTTCAGGGTCTTTTCCAAGATCTGCTAAAACATATGCCCCTTTCTTGAGACTTGAAGCAGCAGCATACTTGCTTCGATCTAGAATAGCAATCTTTTGTCGGGTCAATGCTATCAGTGTAGGTTTGTCTGTGTGAGTAATAGCAATCTTCCACGCTTCAACTGCCTCGTTAGCATCCCCTGGTCGAATGACAGTAAGGTCAGGAATAGCCCGCAGGGAAGCAATTTGTTCAACTGGCTGATGTGTTGGCCCATCTTCACCCACACCGATGCTGTCATGAGTGAATATCCAGATGCTTCGATGCTTTGAGAGGGCTGAGAGTCTAATTGAAGGGCGCATATAATCAGAGAACATGAGGAATGTTCCTGAATACGGAATCAATCCGCCGTGTGCAGCCATTCCATTGACAGCTGCAGCCATTGCATGCTCACGAACACCAAAATGGATATTGCGGCCTTCAGGAGAGTCTGCTTGGAATGATGGACTTCCATCAATCCAGGTCTTATTTGAAGGAGTTAGGTCTGCAGAACCCCCAATCATTTCGGGTAGTTTCAAGGCAAGCTTATTGATGGTCTTCCCTGATGCAGTTCTTGTGGCTAAAGGTCCGTCAGTCGATTGGAACACTGGTAGGTCATCATCCCATTTCTTTACAAGTTCACCTTTCATTCGTCGACTGAACTCTGCAGCTAATTCAGGATGTGCCTTAGTATAGTCATCAAAGAGTGAATTCCACTCATCCTCTATCTTTGCCCCCTGTTCCCCAATTTCTCGGAAATGTTTGAGCACTTCATCAGGAATGTAGAAGGCTGGTTCGAGAGGCCAATTGAGTTTCTTCTTTGCTCCTGCTAACTCCTCTTCTCCTGCTGGTTCTCCATGAGCCTTTGCAGTATCCTGTCTGGTGGGTAGACCATAACCAATGTGAGTCCGGACAGAAATGAGCGAAGGCCGTGGATCATTCTTAGCCTTCTGAATTGCTTCGTCAATTGAATCAACGTCGTTTCCATCCTTAACTTGTTGAACATGCCAACCAAAAGCCGCAAACCGAGCATTCCGATCTTCAGAGAAAGTAAGTTCAGTGCTTCCATCAATAGAAATGAGATTGTCATCATACAAAAGTACAATCTTTCCTAGACGAAGATGTCCTGCAAGCGATGCAGCTTCAGATGACAACCCTTCCATGAGGTCTCCATCTGTGACGATTGCGTATATGTAGTGATTAACGAGATCAAGACCGGGTTTATTGAAAACAGCTGCCAAGTGTGCCTCTGCAATTGCCATCCCAACCGTGTTTCCGAGTCCTTGACCTAGTGGACCTGTTGTGACTTCCACACCTGGTGTACAGAAGTTCTCAGGATGTCCAGGGGTTCGACAACCCATTTGGCGGAAATCCATCAAGTCTTCCTTGCTGACATCGTATCCGGTGAGATGGAGTAAGGAATAGAGAAGCATAGACCCATGACCACCAGATAATACAAACCGGTCACGATCCCACCAATCTGGATTCTTTGGATTGAAACGTAGATATCTAGTCCATAGAGTATAAGCCATCGCAGCTGCACCCATTGGCATACCTGGATGTCCAGAGTTAGCACGCTGTACAGCGTCAGCAGATAGAAATCGAATAGTATTGATTGCTAGTTCTTGGAGTTTTGAATCAGACAACAACGTTCTCTCCTTCTCGGAATGCAGACTCTTGGTAGACCAAGATTATGCTGATGACTAGTCGGTCTGACATGTCGACTTCTTTTTGATTGTTGCGCTTCCACTCAAGGACTATTTCCGACTGACGAGCCTGGTGGATATGTTTCAAAGAACTCTTCCTTGAGAATGTCCATTATGACAAAGTCGTGAAAAGCCCCTTTCACGTACGCTCCTTGTCTGAAGACTCCTACTGGTTTGAATCCTGCATTCTTGTATGCCTTCTGAGCTCGTTCATTGCCATCCATGGTTATCAGATATATGCTGTTCAGACCTAAAATGTGGAACGCAACCCAGAGCATCACTCGGGTAGTATCAGTTCCGTACCCTTTTCCTAGATTGTCTGCGTTGTGAATTGCAATACCAAACTCTGCCCGTTTGTGTTGTTTAGATATATCAAACAAACTCACTGTACCAAGGAACTCCCCAGACTTTCTATCCTCGATTGCAAGAGTCATTTCTCCATCTCTCCAAGGATCTTGTGTAGTCGCCCGCTCCAACCACGCTCGTTCTGTCTGTCTTGACATTGGTATTTGACTGTTCAAGTATTGACGAAGTTCAAGATTATTCCAGTGCGTCATTACGATGTCCAAGTCATCCAGTTCAAGTGCTCTCAGATTGACCTTCTCTCCCAAGTACATACCCAACATTGCACTCGATTTGAAGATAAAGATGTCCAAGAACTGCATTCGATATACTCATTATCAACGAAATCATGGATTTTGATACAGATTGGAGTTCCATCTCATGAGTCCTCGGAGAGAGTTTTTCGACGAACCGGTAGTAAGGGTTGAAACTCTCAAGGCTCGATTTCCTAGGACATGTCCAGTATGTGGTTCTCCAGCTACCAAAATCATGCGAATGAAGATTGCTCGGGGGACGGAATTTACGGACCCTGCATATAGTTTGTCTGTGCGGCGGAAAGTTGGTCCACAACATCCAGAGATGCAAGTCTTACGAGTCCAAGTATGTGAAGACCATGCTAACCCGGACGCCGGAACCGATAGATATCAGACTCTATGCATCCTTGTAGATGGCTTACTTGTGGGATTCCTAGTTTTTGGTCTTCTTTTCATAGGGGATAGTTTTTGGAGAAGGCGACCGATGTCCATATGGCCATTCCTAATCATAGGACTCTTCGGACTGGCCATGATTCTAACAAAAGTGGCATTCATGCCAAACGCGGTTGCCAAAGCTGTTCGAATTGTAGGCTTTGATGCAGGGATGCAGAATGTCTTGATTGCTTTCAAAAGCCCGATGTATAGAAACGAATTCATGCAGGAGAATCAAATGACAGCTGAGCTAGTCAGTTGGATCTTGAAAGCTGGCAGTTAGAATGAGTTGGGAAATTGTAAAATGATATGAAGTGCTCAAGTAACTTCCATCAGGAGCACTTCATTAATTGTTAAACAACGACGTTTCGCATTATCGTTCGATAAATTAGAGTATTTACTACGAGAGATTTTCTCGTCAAAAATGCGTTTCATGATTACCAATTCCTGTAAGTGTACCGGTGAGTTATTGCATCAGTTGAGAGTTTCTTCCCGTAGATTCTTTTCTTCTTCTTAGCTAGAGCCATTCTATCACCTCCGATAGAGCATTGCGTGGGTAAGAGCATCGGTCGAAACCTTTGCCTTCTTGTTCTTCAGCACAGATGTTGTTCGTGAATTAGTTGTTAGAGCCATGATGTTTCACAAGGAATAACACTCAGAATCAGTATATATAGCGGAGCCACTTGACAGGGTCACAGAATGAAGTCACATATTGTGACTAGTGAAATGCAGCTTGCCCGTGGTTGGGTGTTGTTATGAAGGAGATTTCGGTCATCGGGCTTGTTTCCAAGATTTTGGATCAATACGTAATTACCACGGATGATGGTGCAGAATACAGGCTATCTGCAATCATGCCCTGGGAAGCTGTACCACCTGACTTTGGCTCTGGAGATTATGCCTTTCATCTCGGAAAACGAATGATTGCAACTGGTACAACAGACGGGCATACAATCTGGGGAGCCACACTGTCTGAAGTCATCTAGAGCGAAGTCTTATAGAACCGAGGATTGGTGTTCTTTGGAAGTCCAAAAATGAAAGAGGAAGACGGTTCACTTTTTGCAACTTTTCGAAACCCTAGATGTTTTCGGCTTCAACTCTTTCATAGAATCAAGTAGAAGGAAAAGATGATGGGCTGCCTTGTGGCCAACCCATCCGCTCAACTAAATGCTGGTTTAGATTTTGAGTTCGGCCTCACTCTTCCAGAGACCATGCAAGTTACAGTATGATGTAGCCATCAAAGTACCTGATTTACCAGTTTTGAAGACAAACTTAGCAACAGGGTCACTGTAAATTCCACTAGTATCAGGTCCCTGAGCAGATTCGCCATGGTGGTCAAAAGTATGGTAGCCTATTTCCACGGGGAACTTCTCTCCTTCTGGCCAGAAGAAGAGGTCCATCCACTTGATGTGGTGGTTTGTCGTGTTTGGATGTGCTATCTCTTTACCAACAGCCACCTTGACAATGACTTTTCCATCCTCGACCTTTTTGATATCAATTACAGGTACGTGTTTCTCACTCTTCCAATCAGCAGTCTGTATCCATTTCTTGGACATTATTCACAACCTCAATCTTACAAATGCGGCAGCTGATTATTCAAACTGCACACTGTACGGTCTTGTGCTTCGTTTGTTAAAAAAGTGCGGTTAAGACTGTAAATGGTCAAGAATCAAAGGTTTTGCCATCTAGGCTCAAGGTTAAATATAACCAATCTTGCATGTGTAATATCACAGCTCTGGAAGGTGAAAGATTATGGAGATGAAGTATTTTCGCCCCGCAGGGAAGAACTCTGCAGTTAATTTAGCTCTGCTTGCTATAATGACTGCACTTGCAACAATTATGACTTTCGTAATCCGGATTCCTTATCCTGGAACAGGTGGTTATTTCAACTTCGGAGATATCATTGTGATGCTCGGTGGTCTTCTTCTAGGTCCGGTTGGCGGCTTTTTTGTAGGGGGAGTTGGATCAGCAATAGCTGATATAATCGGGTTCCCTCTCTTTGCTCCTATTACACTCATTGTCAAGGGTTTCGAGGGCATGGCAGTGGGGTATTTGGGTTCTCGAGCGCGAGAACATGTCAGGTTGAATGTACGAGACGCCATCGCAGTGCTTGTGGGAGCTATCATAATGTTGATAGGTTATTTCCTTGGAGAGGTGTTCTTTTTAGGTATTCCAGTTGAAATGGCGATTGTTGAACTAGTGACAATCAATTTGGTTCAGGTCGCGATTGGCGGCTCTGTAACACTTCTAATTGGTCCCAATATCCGTTCTTATCTACGCACTATCAACTATGGTCAACCTGAACCTTTGGAGGAACCGGATGAATCTGAAAATGTTTAATGTCGCAATCGTTTTTTAGGAAGTAGCATTCTCGTATCACAGCTCTCAAGCAGCTATATCGTTCAACGATAAGGATGCATTAGCTATGACTGATAGGAAAAAGTTGAGTATTGACCACGCGAGATTGGAAGAGATTAATGATTTCTTCCTTCGCGATGACAATCCAATGGTCACAGGTCTTCTCGAAGTAATTGAGAAATACGGTGGTGTAGATGAGATCAACAAAAAAGCCCACGAGGCAACAAAGCTTGATAATCTCCTTTCACTTCTCGAAGCGAAGAATTCTCCATATGTAAAGGATTTACTCTGGCTTCAAGAACAGAGAGACAACGACGCCTTCATCTCAATACAGGATTATCGTCGTAAGATTCTAGGTGACAAGGCAGACACTACCAATTTTGACGAGAGTTTCGCAGTGACTCTAGAAATCAGTGCTTGTCAATACTTCCCTTGGCTTATAGAGGAAGCAAAACAATCAATTGAGAAAGGAGAGTTAATGCCTGGTCGATTCATTCGCGTGAGAAACATGGCTGAACAGACAGCTGACAATCACGTTATTGCTTTTGCTGCAGGGATGCAAATCACAGGCTCTTCATATGTAGAAACACTTGATACGAAGGGGACCTTACCTGGTCTGGACGGTGCACCTGCCAACATACACCTTGGTGGTCCAGACACAATCACAGGATACTTTGGTGGTATAGGGATGCCCAATGACTTTCCATTGAAATGGGCCGATGAATACCTGAACTATTTCACGAAGTATGGTGTGAAACAAGTACTCAACATCAATCCGGGTAGTGTGTTTGTAGGATACATGATGCACAAACTTGGAATAGACATGGAATTCAAGATCTCCGTCTTTATGGGTAATGACAACCCTTACGCTTGCCTTTGGACACTTCTGACAGCCAAACTCTTCAGTCGTGACGATGGAACTAGTCCCTTGATAGGCTTCAATCTCTCCAATAGCGTGGACAACAAGACCTTGGAACTTGCGGCTTATGTGAGAAAGGATTTCGGGTTCGAGGATGTAGTTAGACTTGAACATCACATCACTGAGACCTACAAGAGTATTGTTCGTCAACCATATGACCGACTACCCGAACTTCTTGAGTTATCTGACCATGTGAAAAACATCAGCGCAAAACATGAGGGTGGAGTTCCTGAAGTCGACTCACAACGAGAGCATCCAAGTGATATCTTGGACTATTTCCGAGAGAAAACTGAGATTATTGAACAAGGTCACATGCCGTTGCTCACACAGAACTATCTTGACAAACATCATGCGCTCAATAGAACGGCAGAAGAACTGACCAAACGCGGTCTTACATTCATTGCAGCCGAGAAACTGCATAAGAAATAGAAACAACACTCGAAGAAGTGGATTGGACAGCTCACATATCTGATTGAAAGATATCGTCGTATATATTCTGCAATCTGGTCTTGTGGACATCTTCTTCTTTGGCTAGAGTTTCAAAGACTGATCTGTGTGTTGCCTTACCGGTTAGTTCAGAGAGTGCCTTGTAGAAGCTATGTGCTGCAGCTTCTTTTTTGATAGCAATAATCAGAACATCTTGAGGTGTTGATGACGGTGAAAGTGGGATGTCGATAAGGTATTGATCCAAATCCATTTTATCGAGCTCTTCAATGGAATCGCAGGTGAAAGTGTCGCAAACACCCTCATCAAGTGCCGCCTCCAACTTTTGCTTGTGGATTATTTCTTGGTTTGCGAGATCCTCGAGCAACTTCGCGGATGCCTTCAGTTCTGACTCCTCAGCAGCCTTCATATAGAAATCGTATGCTTCTTCCTCTCTCTGTATTGCAAGGGAAACCAACTTTTCAAAGGTCTGTTGTACAGTTGTCAATGATGTTCCCCAAGCTATCTGAATGAATGTTCGTTTTAAGCGTGACGATTAGTTACACGATTACTAGAGCATCCTATTGTGTTCTTGGCATTATTTCCTTGATCTCTGATGGTAAGTATTTGCGCAACGCAGTAGGTATCTCAACACTCCCATCCTCTCTCTGATAGTTTTCGAGAATAGCTACCATCGTTCTTGGGTTGGCCATCATGGTGCTATTTAGTGTGTGGAGGAAAGCCTTCTCGGTCCCTCCTTTCTTCAAACGATATTTGATGTTGAGTCTGGTTGCTTGGTATGCAGTACAGTTACTACAGGAACCACCTTCACGGTACTTCTGTTGACCTGGAAACCAGAATTCGAGGTCATACTTCTTTGCAGCTACAATTCCGATATCGCCAGTACAGGAATTAACGATACGATATGGAAGTTTTAGTGCTTGCACATATTCCTCTTCATTCTTGATTAGCTCTTCATGGATTTCCCAGGACTCATCTGGATGACTGAAAACGTACTGTTCTACTTTATTGAACTGATGCACTCTGAAGATGCCCTTCGTGTCTTTTCCATGAGAACCTGCTTCCTTCCGAAAACATGTGCTAACACCTGCTAACTTGATAGGAAGGTCATTTGGTTCGAATATCTCTCCCATATACATTGCTGATAATGGGTGTTCAGATGTAGCGATGAGATAGAGGTCCTCACCCTCAATTTTGTACATTACATCCTCAAAGTCTGCAAGATCTGTGACACCCTCATATGGCTCCCGTCGCATCATAAAGGGTGGATAAACTGGAGAATAACTCTTTTTCAAGAGAATCTCAAGTGCCATCTGCTGCATTGCAATATCAAGAAGAACCAACTCGTTCTTGAGATAATAAAATCTTGAACCCGCTATTTTAGCTGCACGAGGAATGTCTCCCACTCCAAGAGTTTCAAGTAAATCGACATGACTGTGATATTCGAAATTAAACTCGGGCTTTCCTCCCCACTCCCTAACTACTTCATTGTCCTCATCATCTTCTCCGTATGGAACACTTTCGTGTAGGATGTTGGGTATACTCATCTGGATACGTTTCAATTCTGTCTGAATGTTACCCTTTTCGGTTTCTAAAGACTTGATCTCCACATTTACTTTATTGACCTGCTTGACAAGCTTAGAATCATCTTGACCTGATTTCTTGAGCTCACCTATCTCTCTTGAAATTTTGTTTCGCTGCGTTCTCAAATCTTGGATCTCTTTCATCAGACCTCTTACTTGCTCGTCCATCTTAAGAAGACGGTCAAAATCTTTGAGTTTCGTTTCTTCTCTTCGTAGCTTGAGATTATCACGGATTAAGTCGATGTTCTCTCTGATGAAACGGATGTCTAACATCGGATGTTCTCACCTGTCAAGTTATGTACATGGATGGATTTCAGAAACCTGATAAGTTGTTTCCTAAGGAAAACCCTCACGTTTTTTGACGTGCTATTGCTCTTTCATAGACTTGCTCGATTTGATTGATTTGATTCTTCCACGAGTATTGTTCTTCGACCTTTTGGCGGCACTTATCACCCATAGAATGCCTGAGTTTTTTGTTCTCTCCTAACACTCGCATTGCATCAACAACATCTGGAACATTCTGGGGTTTCACTAGAATTCCTTCATCTTGTCCAAGAAGACGAACAGTTTCACCGATAGCAGTTGTAATTACCGGAAGACCACAGCTCATAGCTTCCATGACACTGAGACCTAACCCGCCAATATTCTGTGGAATAACAAATGCGTCCATGTTTTGAAGGATTGCAGGAACCTTGGCGTGATCGATGGTACCAATCCAAGTTATTGAATCATCAGTTGTAGCGTCATCTATACGACGCTTAATTATTCCATCTCCTATCAAAGTTAGTTTCGAATCTGGATTCTCACGATGATATTGACTGAATGCGTCTAAGAGAATGTTAGTTCCCTTATCAAGGCTCAAACGACCAACATACACGAAATCTATTATCCCATCATCCTTCTTCTTTATCGGAGGGCTGAATGACACCGTGTCCACACCATTTCTAATCACAGAAAGCTTGGCCTCAGGAATATTATAATCTAAAAAGTAAGACTTCTGAGATGGGTCTACGAGAATAATCTCATCATATTTCTTTGCTGCGAAGAGAGAACCTTTCCAAGCGATGGCAAAGACATTAGTGTAGAGAGACCTTCCTGCTGCATAAGCGAGGTGGAAAGTCACGACAATGGGTGGAAGTGCGTGTTTGTAGAAGGGCAGAAACACTTCTGTAGTTCCTGAATTCATCTGAATATGCAATACGTCAATGTCATGTTTCTTGCAAACTTGTGCAATCAAACGAGGGGAACTGAATGAGTCAATTGAATAGTGTTCATTGAGCCACATCGCATTGTATCTATGAACTTGGTCAACTGGAATGCCATCTACTTGTTTGGATTGAGTAAGTGCATGAACTTCATGACCTTGATTTACAAGACCAGTAAGGACGCTGTTGACACGCGTACAAAGTCCATCTGGAGCACCAAACTTGCTCACAATGCCTATCTTCATGGTCTTGTCACCGATGACGTTTTCTACGAATTCGAATCCCTTTAACATGTTTCGATGAAATTTCACAAGAGTTCTGCTGATGGACATACTGTGTTTACACGACATTCTGGACATTTCGGCCGAAATGATTTGCATGTCCGGCGTCCATGCATTCCCACAATCTTCGCATAGTCATTCCATAGTGTCTTCGGAATCAAGTCCATCAGATCTTTCTCAATCTTCTTTGGTTTCTTGACGTGCTCACTTAATCCAAGTTTCACAGTGACACGCATAACATGTGTATCAACTACAACGCCCTCACTGAGATTGAATGCAACTGACAGGACGACATTAGCTGTTTTTCTGCTCACTCCCTTGAGAGTGACAAGCTCGTCTAGTGTCTTGGGTACTTCTCCCCCAAAATTCTCAACAATCAATCTCGCAGTTTCAATGATATACCCCGCTTTTCTGTTGTATGACCCTGTTGCTAGTACGAGTTTTGTGATCTCCTCAATCTTCGCGCTCGCCATTTTTTCCGGAGTTGGATATCTTGCAAAAAGAGCAGGAGTTGACTTATTCACTGATGCATCAGTAGTGCGTGCGGAAAGGATTGTTGCAATTAAAAGCTCGAATGGATTCCCAAATTTCAGGTAAGACTGTGGTGCATCAGGATATGCTTTCTTCAAACTACTAACAATCTTCTTAGCAAGTTTTCTCTTCTCCACTATTCCCACCTATCAACTGCACTAATACGACATTGTAGAACTATGAGAACAAGAGCTCATCCATTATTTACAGTTTCTGCAGTAATATGCTCTGTGATTAAACCTTGTTTCGAAATCCATCCCAATAGGAGTATGTTGAGCACAAGTATTACCAAGAAGAGGTCTCCTGAGTAGAAGTATTGGAAAAAGAAACCACCCAAATAGGGACCAATGGAAGCACACATCCAAATAATGAACCAGAAGACACTAAGAATCTTGGAAGTGTCCTGTCTTGGAAGATTCTTCTTAATTATTATGAGTAGCAGCAGTAACCACAACGTATCGTTTACAGACTTCATAACAATAGCTAGAAATGGGGTAGAGAAGATAGCCCCAAGTCCTTCCATCATTGATTCAGCTCCGTTGATTATTGATATCGGAGCCCAGTAGGGGAACATTGGCGATACAAAGAGCAGAATCGCGGATATCGGTACAACGCTGTATACTATTAATGCCAATTTCTTTACATCGTACCGGTCTGACAATCGACCGGCTCCCAGCAACAGGGGAACTGAAATTACTATTGTTACGATACTCATGATGATTATTCCAGGTATCTCAATTCCGACCTCTTCATAGATGTAAATGTAGGATCCAAATCGGAATAGTGCATCACTGACAGAATCAATAACAACAACAGCTAAAAGACCCGGTACCATCTTCAACAACAAGCTTACTGCTCTTTTGTTGTCTTGATAGAACGCTCTTGGTAAGGAAATACTCTCTCGTTTGAGTTCTGGGGCTTTGCCCTTGAGAAGAATAGCTCTAGCAATTGATGTGATGATTAGAAATAATCCGCCGATTAGAAACATCAGGCGAAGACTTTGTCCAAACCCAAGAATGGGTGTTAATATCACAAACGCAGCAAGTGTGAAAATCCCCAGCACTCTTCCAATTTGAAAGAGTGAAAGCCCAAGGCCGCTGTGTTCCTTGGGAATATTATCCATGATAAAAGCAGATGATCCACCTTTGAAAATCTCCATGGTGGATAAAAACATGAGAGCAATCAAAATCCATGTGAATTCAATAGAGATACCTAGAATTAGATTGTAAATAGCCATCATGAACATTGCTACAACAGAGAGGTGTTTTCTGTTTACAACATCTCCAACATACCCTCCGCCCAGACGTGAAATCGAAGCGACCAAACTTGTTAATGATAACACAGCTCCGAGTAACAGGTACCCTCCGGGATATAACTCGAGAAAATAGAGATTAAAGAATAAACCCAAGTAGCTAAAAGCACTGAAAGTCCACGCAGTTGATAGATAAACAGAGTAATTTCGCCATGAGAACACAGCTCTGATTGATTCCCTCAATCCAGGGCGTTCTTTGATGGTGTCATCACTTTCAATAGGTTTTTGACCAGCTAGTAGATCAGGCTCGTCATCCAAGTCGACTTCACTCCTTTCATCAGACTGCTGGATGAACTTCACCTTTTGTATCTCCAAACTGGTTCTTATGTGCTGCCGTTCGATACACAGTTTGTCCGGAAAGTATTGAGTCTACGGACAATATGAGAACGGCTTGAGAACAAGCTGAAATACTGGTTCAGGCTATATAGACACCTCTTCTTTCCATACATACTGTACATACTGTACGTACTGTACTACTCCGGGGTAACCTTTAGTCCCCCGGGAATACTCCGGGTCCATTGCCTTCACCACGGTCACTACTGGAACACTAGCACCTTAACTTCGCCATCCGCTGTTGGGATAGCCATGAGTTTGTGTGTGCCGATGTCAGCTGTGACCACGAGACTTTCTGGTGGGGCATTTGCACTGATCAGATTTCTGACAGATAGCTCGATGTTAATTGCAACGAGTCTGACGGTTTCTGAATCGGTGAAAGGGTCCACCTCACGCCCATTATCGGGCTGTGTGAAGTCTTCGAATATTGGTTCGATTTTTTGTGTTCGTATCATTTTTTGTTATTCCTCCGTAGCGGGTTTACCGCACGTTTTATTCTATTATTACCAGGGTTCAGGACATTCGTCTCCGGGTCTAGGATCCATTGTGTTTTTCTCCTCCGTAATTTGTTTCATTTTTTGTTCTCTACTCCAAGCGAAAGGTTGGCATTCTGGATTCCTCCAGATCTGCTCCAAACCTTTGGGGGTTTGGTTTCATCGGTTAGCTTCTCTCTCTAGAAGCTCACACTGCAGTTGTTGTAAGAATCCCCTACCAACCATGTCCAGCAACGAAGTATGTCGACGCTGAAGCTCACCTTGCAGTCAAGTCCGATTGACCTTCTGTCCACTACTTTACATGTAGTGAATCAGAATGGGGTCGGATCTTCGCAGGGCGGCTGCACAACGGTCGAGATACCGTGTACGACACCGATTGATAGCAACTCCAATGCAGCACGATTTCTAGTCATGCTCTCGTAAAGAGTTCTCATCCGGTCTGTTTTAATCGCTTTCACCTCCTTCGTTTGCTGGAAGGTTGAATGGGGCACACTGTGTAGATTTGCTCCCTTCAGCATGCGGTCGGACAACTATATCTCTCTCGATACAGGTGTCTTCCCACGACTAACTGGGCGTAGGATTAACCTAACCTTTGAGCTCATTCTACAGTGTGAAACCATGTGAATGAACTCAACGTGTTATAATAAGGGCGCGCTGGATTCAACGGGTGCATTAGATGGCGTTCTAATGACCCCGCATTCAAATCTAGTGAATTCATCCGCGAGAATTGACTCGGTCACTTTTCAGTTCTGACAAACGAGACGAGCCACCAAATTCATAACTAAACATCCGGCCATATTACCCAGATATTGGGCAGATATAGGTGATAACTTTGCGGTCATTGGGACCAGGTGAATTACGGCTTTTACGACGATTGGTCATCGATCCATCTTTTCGTCAAGCTAAGATTGCAGATGAACTGGATGTAACAAGATCTGCAATTAATCAAATCTGGCACAAACTCCAAACAGATTTTCATGTTGGTATCCGCAGCAATCTTGATTATGGGAAATTAGGCCTCGTGCTAATTTTTGGGTGGGCTCAAGATAGTGAGAACTCAGAGGTCCTTGTCAAATTTTCTCGCTGGCTGCATACCAATCCATTTGTCACACGACTTACGAAATCAGTCATGTCTTCTACAATGGATTCTCGAATCTATTTTGAAGCAATCTTACCAATGAAAAACCAGTATGCTTGGTTTAAGAGCCAAATTGAACGATTCAGAAAACGTCCATATTCTCTAGGTTTGAATGTGGAGGTTGCTTCCAATATTTCACATCATATGAATCTGGGATTATTTGATGGATCGTCATGGGGTTTTAGTCATGACTTTAGATTAGAGGCATCTTTTGGTGTAGCAAAGGACTATGTCAGAGTCCTTCCAGATGTAGATAGCGTAAAACAGAGTGAAACAAGCAGTGCACCAATTGTCGATCTAGTCATTGCTGCGGCAATCGAATCAAACTATCATGCAACTGCATCTGAGGTGAAAATGAAAATCAGTGAATTAGGACTTGAGTCATTGTCTAGTAGAACCCTACGGCGTAGACTAGCTCGATTGAGAAAAATTATCACCCTTCCATATGTGAATGTCAATGATATTGGCCTAGACCAGAAACTCATGGTGTGTGTCAAAGATGTGAATTCAAATGAGTCAATAACTTCAAGATTACTAAATGCTCAAGCCAGTACTTTCCCTAAAGCGCGTGTTCTGTCTGGTAAAGAACTCACAGTACTTGACCTTGAAACCCCTCTCACAGTGGATTGGTTGACGATGTCTCAAATATTATCAGGGCTAGTAGGTAACACCTCAGAGATATGCACATTTATAGCCAACAATCATGAAATAGAGAAACGACTTGAGAGTGTGGTGTCCCACCTTGCATCACGCATACCAATTGGAAATGATAGTCATCGGCGATGAGAATATTGAACAAGGCTCGTTCAGGACTTGATGGAAGAACACCAGAAATCAATCCTAATGAGAGTCTTTCATCGCAGATACTAACTCCTTTTGACAACCTGATTCCATACTCAGATGAACCAGCGGCACAGTTCTATCTAGATGCTATGAGAATTTACCTTGGTTTATGTTCTGGTTCATTATCGATGGAGGCGGCAATTAAAGCTGTAGATATTCTCAAAGAAAACCCGGAATATACAACAACCCCAACAAATCCCGCGATGATGCCAATCAATGAACGGTTCAAGTCTAGAATACTAGAAAACCTCAAGACATTGAACAAGTTCAATCTACTAACACGAGACTCAATCAAATCTGCATACAGTTTCGCCTTTCTTATCGAAGAAAGCCCAATCAACAAAACTGATTTTGAAACACTCTTGCTTTTCACAAGAGAACCTGAACTCTCTTTAGTCGATGCTTCAAAGAAGCTTGGTATAACTCCCAGGACAATTGCAAGATCTATCCAACGTATGAAAGAGCGACATGCAATACGATTCTCAGCATTACTTGACTATAAAGCGTTCAACCTGCAGTCAGTGATGCTTTTCTTCACTATCAGAGATGGATCTGACTGGAATACAATTGAACAGAGCCTTGCAGAATATCCTTTCACTAAGAGTATTCTGAAAACTACAATGACCGATCTTGGGTATGTCACCTTCTTGATTCCAAATATCTCAGACACGCGTAGAGTGTTTCAAAGTTCTATACGTGATTTTTCCCAGGAATTTTTTGATTATGCAAGTATACATTATCAAACTGCAACAGGGACCCAGTCAAATCTGCAATTATTAGTTGATAATACCTGGACTCTTCCAACATTTCTCAAAAAGGGAGATGTCGACGTGACTGTGAAATCAGAAAACGTCCAGCCGCCACTCATCCAATGTGGCGAAGTAAAAGAACAGTTTACACAACTAGACTTGGCGATAGCTACTCAGATTCAAACAGACGCTAGAATAGGACCCAGCCAGGTCAGTGCTAATCTAAAGATGAGGGACATTCATGTTGACTCACGTCGAGTTGCTCAAGTGATTCGAAAACTGCGAGAGAATGAGCTTTTTCTTCCCTATGTTTTGTTTGGAGGTCTTGGTTTATCATCGAATTTCTGTTTTGAGATTATATGTAACGAATCTTGGAAGAACAGAATCTTGAATCTTGTTGTGCAGTTCCCATGGGTAATGTATTACCTCTCTTCAAGGGGAATTGTGATATGGACAATGAGTCCCGGACTTCATCAAGTCGAGTACTACCAGATGTTCCGTACACTCGAACAGAATCCTGGTGTTGAAAAAGTGCAACCAATTATGACAATTGCCCAAAGCGGGTCGAGATCAATGATGGATTTGACTAAGAACCTGACATATGAGTTCGGGAATTGGTCAACACGTCCAAAAGATGTAGACCTGACAAACTATCTTCCTGAGCTGGAAGATTATTAGTTTCGCATCTTTGTAGATACGAGATTCTCTACTCCTTTCTTTGACATGCCAATAGGAGGTCCAAATACTATATTTGTGAATCCGATTGTTTCTAGCTCTTTGGTGTATTCCTGAAGCTGCTCACGTGTTCCACAGAACGCAAATCGCTTCAATACATCATCACCGACTGCAGCCACAACTTCATTATCTATTTTTCCACGTTCTTTCAACAATGTCCTTGCATCTTTCAATGACGCGCTCAAATCGAATAGCTCTACAACAGTTCTTCCCAACCCAATTGCTACCGAAGCAGCTGAGTATCTAATCGCAAGGTTATCGAGGACCCTTTCACACTGTCCTATGCACGCAGGTGGGAAGCGACCCGACTGGTAGTCCTTTCCCCCGTTCTCTCTGCCGTTCT
>SOKL01000278.1 GCA_004376265.1 Candidatus Thorarchaeota archaeon | reverse complement strand
CGTAGACGGGGGTTGGTATAACTCTGAGGCCTGTATGTTCGCTATCTGATATTGTAAACTCTCAATGTCATTCATCAGGTCTTGGATCTGAGTTGCAACTTGATTGCTTTGTAAGACAGTGACCTGAATTTACAGTCCTACTGAAACTGCACCATTCGAGACAATTACTACTAGTAGCATTCCAACTACAGTGTTTGTTGCTCTTTCTTCCACTATCTATGCCACCTAGTGTACCGACCTTCTTCTCCTCCCAGTCATGTGAGTTACCACCTGATTTCCACAAGCAGGATAGGGGTTCATTTTGACCTTTTCCCCGTGTTGTGAGACGGGGCGTTTATTAGAAACTGTCCAGATGGAGGAGCGAGTTTTGGGTTCACTGTTTTTCGTGATCCTTCAATTATGGGCCTTTTCTATTTCGCAATTTGTAATGTACTTATAAAAGAGATAAAATCAAAGAACCAAGATATTTCGCTATTCTATTGAAAATAACGAGTTTAAATCCTATTGTTGTTAACTATTATGGTTTTAATTTTGTATGGGCTTATATCCTGTTTCAAAGACACAATTCCGAGGTACTTGGTGATGAAAAAGGACAAGCGGCGTCGTTCCCGCTCGTGTAAGACGCCAAAGGCATCTGAACAGAAAACAATGGACGACAACTATTATGGTATTTCATCACTGAACTACCTTGTCGAGTCCTTTTCTCTCAACTCTAGCCAGCGGGAAGTAGTCCGAAAAGGAAAGGGTCGGACACCTGACCCCCGTTATAGAAGAAAGAATGGGTCCAGCTCACTTGTGTTAGCAGCGATTGCAAGACAGTCTGGAGGAAAGGTCGATGACATAGACCTAACAGCTCTTACTTCACATTTTGAGAACTATGTCAAAACAGTCAATCTTATCCTCTCACGGATATTCAAGACTGATAGACGTGCTGAGATTCTTGGAGAAGCACTCTCTAATTATCGGGGGCGTGCCTATACTCTCTTGCGAAATGAAAGAGACCTCTGTTACCAACATAATGATGAATACAAAGGACTGGTCTATGAGCGGCTCCATCGGAATGCACTAGAGCACGCTGGAAGGACACTAATGGCAGATTGGTCTAGAAGACAACTCTTCAATACCGCGATAGCCTTTCTACATGGCTCAAAGGATGATGTCCTTAGACTTCTGCGAAGTAAACACATTCCCTCAGACCTGATTCGAAGGGTGAGGGACCAATGCGCTGCAGTGAGAAACACTGGTTCGGGATATCATTATGCCCTTGGTGTACTGAGACAGTTACGTTTAGCAATTGATAGTCACATCCTAGATACTCTTGGTGTGAAGATTAATTGGCGAGGACGCCAGAGGAAGAAAGTAGCTTCCTTGTTAGCAAAAGGTTCTCTTGACTTTCAGAATGTCCAACGACTTGTTAAGAGAAAGATCAAGAGCTGGGCGAAGGATGGATATCCCTTCGCTATCCCACAGTTGAGAAGTTATAGCCTTGATTTTAGCGCAAGTACAGAGAACTCCACGAGTCAGGGGTACTGGTTCTCTCTAGACCCAGAGAGAGAGAATGAAGTCCTGTTACATCTTAAGCTCCCACCAGGAATAGATGGAAGAGAACAGATTGATTCTCCCTACAAATCAAAGACTCTGACCTTCAGATTTCTTGATTGGTTGCCTAGAGCTGCCACTGAAGACACAGTCAAAGCGAATCGCGCAAAGAAAATCAGTCACCTCAATAGAGTTGAACAGTTGAGGTTTAGGGCTGCAAAGTTCTTAGATATGCATGAGCAGCTCATGAATACAATTCAGTTCCAACATGTGACTCACCAGCTCTCAAGACTCAAACACAAGAAGAACAGTGATCCAAAAGTGATTGGTAGGCTAGCAGATGAGGCTCGTAGATTGAAGGGCTCACGACGGAGCGCACCCCCACGTCTACTCTTGCGCGGACATAAAGTAATCCTCCAGATACCGTTCTTGTCTCCAAACGGTACTGTGAGTTCAAAGGTATTTAGAGATAAAGTATATACAACAGAAGCTGGAGCTGATAGGGGACTAAGAGTACCAGTTGCTCTCTCAGTGGAAAAGGACACCAAGTTTGTAGACCTGTTGATCTCAGTTGAACCTCTTATTGCAAAGAGGATGTTACTGAGGAAGAATGCGTCGGTCTTACAGTCTAAGGTGGACAAGAGAAAGAACAACTGGGAGCTAAAACGACCCGAGCAAGCTTATCCTCAGTTCCTCTCTAGGAAAATAAGGCATTTCAATGCTACGTGGGAAAAGATACGTCGTCTTGACAGAGAGATTGCACGCATCATCGCTGCAAAGACTGTCTGGTTCTGTGAGGAACACGGAGTGAAGAAGCTGTTCTTTGAGGACCTGAGGGGGTTCCAGGGCCATGCCGGTTCAAAGGATCTGTCGTGGTCACTGAATGCGAACTTGTGGGGGAAGATAATCGACACTGTCAGGTATATGAGAGAATCTCTTGGTCATTCAAGATATAGTGTCTGGACTGTGAACCCACGATATACGTCACAGACATGTCACCAGTGCGGTGAAAGAGGTTTCCGGGTCAATGACGAGAGCTCTAAGATCAAGAAACAGGGAGGAGAGTTCTTCTATTGTATCAAGTGTGACGCTCATCATCATGCGGATATCAACGCAGCAAGGAACATAATCCATGTTCAATCCAAATCCAGTGTCGTTCCTGGACAGACAACCTGATATCTAGGTTTGTCTACGTTACAATGAACGGTGAAACAAATGGGTAGTATTTGGTTAAGTAAAAAAGCTCTCTTGTATTTTGGTGGAGCCGCAATCATCCTTTTAGGTGGAGCTATTGTCCTAATGTCGCCCTATCACTATGTAAATTATTCAGTGATCCAGAATGATTTCAGAAATTTTGAAATTTGGGATCAACAAGGATATTACCCGCAACTAGAAATTTCCGTGTCAACGCGACCTGGAAATATGTCAACTATTGAGTTGGATTTTGTTTTAGTCGAGAACGTGACTTTGGACACATACGCAGTGAACTTTACGTTAACTGAAGACGACCTAATAGAAACAC
>SOKL01000179.1 GCA_004376265.1 Candidatus Thorarchaeota archaeon | reverse complement strand
GCCCCTCAGACGGGCTCCCCAATTCTTTTTCAGGACGTTTATTCCTACTAATAATCGGAAATCCTTTACCGAAGGATACATTAATATCATTAACTATAGTGAATTAGAAGAGGTTTTGGCGATGCGTTGTTACGAAATGAAGTATAGTGAAATACGAGGGAAAGATGTTGTCGATTCTAAAGGTGAAAAAGTCGGCGAAATAATGGATATGATCTTTAGTTACTCTGACAACAAGATTGAGTTGAAGTACATGGTGCTTGGTGGAGGACGAATCGAAGAACTTCTTGAGGCTATCGGTGCTCGTTCAGATATTGATCCCGTCTGCAATCTTGATAGTATTGAGAAGATTGAGGATAAGGTGTATTTGAATGTAGACCGGGAGTCTTTGAAGAAGACTTTGGATCCTGGAGTTATAGGTGAAAACGACATAAAATTCTCTGCACTCTCTGATATCAAAATCATTGATTCTGATAACTTTAAGATCGGGTTTGTAATTGACGTTTGGTTTGACGATAAAGGTGTGATATGGCTAGTTCTGGGAGGAGGTTTCTTTGAAGAACTTCTGGAACGTCTACGTGTGCAACCAGATATTGATCTTCTTGTACCGCCCCACTTTATTGAAACTCTCAATAACAATGAGATCAAATTGACAGTTTCAAGATTTCAACTTGAGTCCACTTGTGAAGATGAGAATAAGAAACTGCAGAAAATGCTCGAAGGAGAAGCACCTCATGATGATGCTCGTTACGCACAACTAAAACTCGGTAGCGGGCCAAGTAGAGGATTCGCATAAATGTTTCAAATATTGGATGTGAAACTGGTGAAATTCCAGTGTCACTTCTAATGTTTCATCTTTCTATCTTCCTATCGACACGTTGCAGTATGAACATATCACAACTTTTCCATCCTTCAGTTTCTCAACAATATCGAGATTCAATGAACTGGAGCAGTTAGGACATAGCCATGCATTGAGTCGCTCCCTGAGATCATCGATAGCAGGGAGTATCATTGCCTGATCCTCTCCTGATACCTGGATTGTGCAAGAAGCACCCGCCTTTTCCGTTGGACCAGAAATGCTGATCTTAACGCCAATTTGCTTTCCAGTATATTTCCCTTTGGCGAAACCCGTAATTGATGCATAGACCGTGTTGTCAGATACAGTCTTCTCGCTGCTGACCTCATAGAAATTTGCGTCTTCAAGAATTCTCAAGGACTTCTCAAACATTTCCTCGGGTGACCATTCACTAACTTTTACTACTAGTTCTCCACATTCCAATTCTTTCAACTTTACCTCAAATTCTTGAGCTGTGATTTTTTCTGGCATAAGCAGGTCACAAACTGACCTGATGATGAAAGGTTTGGTGTTCAAAGTGTGAGGGTTACCCATGTGATCAATATATGACACTCCCGCCACAATATCCCCTTTTACACAATCCTGGGTCGGGAGAAAATCAAAAGTTGGACTTCTGAACCCATCTGGTTCAATTTTCGGAAATCGTGCAGTGTGGTCCGCATTGTCAATATGTAAAGCCTCACTTGGATAGGAAATTAGGAATACAGTGATATCTGTGATTGTGAACTTTGTTTGGTTCAACACCTTGACCTTGAATCGCATCCGATTCCCAAGAAATTCACCACCTCTCCGAGCTTCTACTTTCTTTTCGATAAATCCCGGTGGTCTTTTCACTACAGTTATTGATTTTGACACACCAGTTATTGGTTTCTTTTTTGGTCTGCCAGTTCTGAAACGATGGTAATCAGGATAGCCTCTCCGTGGCAAAGAGCGAGAACCAGTCATTGATTCTATTTCCTCTCTAAGACTAGGAGGAATTGACTCAGAACGAGTACAAAATCCGCATAAGAATAATGCCAATGCGATTGTTATGACGATGACAATTAAAGATAAGATATTGTAGAAAATTGGTTCGACTTGTAGAAGTTTTTGCATCTTCATAACCCACCAACCATCGAACATTACTGCCTGAGTAACTTGTCACAGGAGGTGCTATAAAATCATCGAAATTAGAAGATGAATACCACAAGGACGACGCCTAGGATTGTCAGGATTGTCCCAAGAGCGATTTTTCGATTGACATCTTCATCGAGAAAGATTGCTGAAAGTGGTGCCGTTAACATTGGTCCAGAGGAGATTATCAGAGCACTCAAAGTAGCTCCGACAAACTTGACTGCAAAGCTGTATGCTATGAGACTGAATCCCAGTGCAATTGTCCCAATCAACAATGCATAGGTTGTGACTCTTCTGGTTGGAAGTGTTCTCTCACCTCTCATTGTCATGAGGAAGACTGGCACAAGTATCAGAGAAGCAGCCAATGTGCGATAGAAGTTCGCTTCTGCAACTCCAATCCCGACCAATCCAAATTGAAAAATGACATCGCTTGCTGCCCAACAAATGAAAACAAGAAATGCAAGGATTATCCCAATCCTAATATCTTCCTTACTCCACTGTTTTCCTTTCTTGGGTTCATCTTGCTCCGCTCGAGCAATCACAATCACACCGATTACAATAATGATTGCACCGATGACTCTCTGTGGTATGACCGGTTCACCAAGAAATAATGCTGCAAGAAAATAAACTAACAGAGGATAACTCATAGCAATTGGAAATGCCTTTGATACACCTATTCTTTCTTGGCTTATGAAATACATAGCATCTCCAATCACAAGGCCAATAATCATTGAGAGTATGAGCGGAAAGAGAGCAGCTGTTGGTACTGAGAATGTTAAAGATCCTGTAGCTAAGACTCCAAAGACATATGCAATTGGAAGGCTTACCCACATTCGGGTGAACATGATATCCATGACACTGATATCATCACTCATCTTTTTGTACAGTATATTTGTCGATCCGAAAAAGAGCATCGCCAATAGAGCACTGATTACACCCACAACATAGGGCTCTAGGATGAGTTGCATTAGGTCGATACAGCAGTTTCATCATCCTAATAATGATTTGATTACCGGTAAGAGTCAGATTCTATTTCTAGGTCCAGCACATCACTATGGTAATCTGAAATCTCGAGTATCATCAATGGGATATTTCGTGGTAGAGTGAGAATTTACGGCTCTATGAGGAGAGGTCTTTTTCACCATCGGCAAGTATTTGGGAGAATGTATCCCAACCAGAGGTCGGTAACGTGTCCTTTGGGGGTTCTGTTCCCTCATATTTCTTCACTATGTCGACTACTTCTGGAATCCAATCAAGACTCAGCTTTTTCACCATATCCATAGTAGGGACGCCATTTCGTGTCCATCCTCGTCTCTCGTAAGTTGCGTCAGTCAACATACGATAGCGCTCCTCTCTGTATCCCCGGAGCTTATGGTTCTTCTCAGTGGTGCTCATTCCTGATATGTCAACACCAATCTCTTTGAGCTGTTCATCATATCGATCCGCTCTGGATTCATATTCCCAATCAGTCACTGGACCCGCGCTTCTGTAAGGTATGAATGAGTCATTGATCCTCAATCCCTTACCTTGTCTGATATTGAAGATTCGCTGGAAGTTGTAGACCTTTTCAGACATCCCAATCAGATCGCCGCCTTTAGTTGGTCTACCGGTCATCGCTTCGAAGAACCTTGCATAGTACTCAACATGTCCCGGAACCTTTGCGGGTTCATCGGTTTCTGCGTTATCTGCTGGAATTACGTCGTTCCAAGGCAACTTACAGAGTCCGTTGAGTCCGAACCATGTTCGCCAATTCGGGAAGTAGTGAAGTGCCTCCGCTTTGTCCTCAAAAGTCGGTATGTAGTTATGAACTTGGTCTAGAAAGATCAACCATGCTTCATCGTGCTGCGGTCCCTTCAGCGTGAGCCCATACCCTCCCTGTTGGGCAAGACTCTCCTTTGTGACATATTCTGAATATTCGAGACCCTTATGCTCCATTCCGATGTCGTGCATCATCTTCTTGTCAACACCGAACTTGTCGCTGAAGTAGCCCTTGAGGTAATGAACGCCCTTTCCAAGGTGCACTCCGAAACCTTTACCCTCCGCCATCTCATGCAGTACAGCAAGTGTTTCCTCAGCAGCTCCCCATTTGAGCATGTAACCACCGGTGGCCTTCTTATCGATGTGACCCTCTTCAAAGAGTTCCATGACGAATCCCATGGTAGTACCGAAGCTGATGGTGTCAATTCCATAAGCGTCACAGTAGAAGTTCAACTCAGCAACATAGTGAGGGTCGAAGATAGCGATGTTGGAACCGCATCCTGCAATTGTTTCATACTCAGGTCCGTCGACTACAACATTCTTACCCTTGAAAGGTCCAGTTTTTGGAACGAATCCCTCGATACAGTGTGAGCAGTTAATAGCACAGGGTCTCCAACAACCGTCCCATCCTTTACCTGTATTAGTGAAGATCTCTTCCCAAACATCACCAAAGAGTTTGGCGGCTTCTGGATCGCTTCCAGTTCTGAAATTACGAGTGGGAAGGAGGTCGAACTCATCCATGATTGAAGGAAGGTGAACTGTACCTAATACTCTCATCCGGTTCTGCTTAGGGTCAAGTTTGAGAATTCCGCCAGAGTGGTCACGGCCCACTGCCTTTACAGCATCAATATCAGCAGGTCCATTCATCTCTAGAGTGATCTTCTCTTTCTTGGCAACCAGTGCCTTGATTCTCTTGTTCCTGAAGACGGTACCAATTCCCCCTCTGCCAGCCTGCTTGTATCTGGGCATGTTCCTCCGCATATCCCACCAAGAAAAGTTCAGACATCCCATCCATGCGTGTTCTGCACCTGGTCCCGCTGTCACGACTGACATGTCTTTGCCTTCCTTCTCCGTATGTCTATCAGTGAGCACACTAGTGATTTCATACGCAGTGTTCGGCAGGTCAGTGGCATCATGGATCTCTATCTTTCCATGATCGCCATCGATGAAGATGTAGACGTCATTGTCTGCCTTGCCTTGAATCTCAAAAGCATCAAATCCTGCAAATTTGAGGTTCGGACCGAAGTATCCCCCCACATTACTATCAATGGGAATCCCCGTCATGGGTGAAATCGAAGTGACAACTGATTTTCCAGCTCCTGGATATTGAGTGACTCCACCCAGAGGTCCAGTTGCGATGCATATCTCATTCTCAGGTTCATCCCACTTGACGATTCTGTCCTTGGGTAGACTATTCCACATCAACCAGAGATCGAAACCTTTCCCACCTGTGAAGGTTTCTTTCATCTTGTCATCCACAGGCTTGATCTTGATCTAGTTGTTGCTCAGATTCACATAGAGCGTCTGGTTAGCATAACCGCGCTCAACCTTTGGTACGTCATAGGTGAACTCCTTCAGCATAGAATCACCAACAAATGTCTCCGCCTATTCTCAGGCTTCTGGCCTATGGTCGCTATGTCCTCACATTTGAGTCTTGTCGTTTGTGACATGCCTACCAAGCACGTTGGGACAGTAACTCGCTTCAGACGAGAATAATGGGTACTGTTAACGATTCTTGAGTTTTCGACTTTTTGTTAAAGGAAAAGTAGATGCTTTTTACTATGAAGTTAAAAGAATAAGATTCTGAGAATAAGGAGTTTCAAAAGGATAGAATATTACCCCCGTTCTGTTCCTTTGCATCTACTCTAATCCAACGATTAGCTGAAACATTGGTCAAATACAAGACAAGGAGAAAATACTATGACAAAATTAGCTCGAGGACTCGATCAATTCCCCCAGAAGACCATCTATGTTTTACTCTCTTTAGCCAGGGAATCTGGAATGGTCAATCTTGGATTAGGTGAACCAAACTTCGATGCTCCACGAGAAGCAATTGATGCCGCAATTAATTCTCTCAAATCTGGTGAAACTCATTATACTCCAGACCCAGGGACTATGCAAATGAGAGAGGCAATCCTTGAGAAAACCAAGCGTGATAACGACTTTGATTTCGATCCTGAAACAGAAATCATCGTAACTGCGGGATCAAGTGCAGCACTCTTCGGAACAATCCTTGCAACAGTAGAAACAGGGGATGAGGTGATTGTCCCTGCTCCTTCGTACTTGGCATACGACCCGGTCATCAAGTTTGCTGGAGCAAGACCCATCTTTGTTCCTGCAACAGAAGAGAACGATTTCATTCCAACAACTGAGGACATAGCTTCAGTTGTTACTCATAGAACCAAAGCTATGATTGTATGCTCACCTAACAATCCAACTGGAGCTGTATGGTCTAAATCTAATCTGAGGGGAATTGCAGATCTAGCTCTTGACCATGACTTCCATGTGATATCCGATGAACTCTATGAACGCATTCTATATGACGGGAATAAGGCTCAAAGCATCGCTTCCTTTGATGACATGCAAGAACATGCCATCACACTCAATGGTGTTTCTAAGAGCTACGCAATGACAGGCTTTAGAGTAGGATGGGTCATTGGTTCTGCTCGGGTAATAGATGCATATAGGAAAATCCACCAAAACATTTCAGTCTGTGCTTGTGCAACATCTCAGGCTGCATCTACAGCAGCACTCAATGATTGTGAATACTATGTTCAAGATATGGTGTCTGAGTATGACCGTCGACGAAAGCTTCTCTTAGACAGGATAAACAATCACATCCCACTTATGAGCGTGACACGCCCAAAGGGTTCGTTCTATATGTTCGTGAACGTCAAGGATCTTGTTGACAAATACCTGGAAGACATGCTTGAATACCTTCGTTCGGAGAAGGTCAAGTCTTTCTATAAGAAAATCCCTGATGTAGGAAAACAGTGGGTGAACGAGGGTGACTCTGGTTCAAAGATTAGCATGTTGTATTTAATCGCCAAGGTAAAGACACTCACTGCTCCTGGTATTGCCTTTGGCCCAGTTGGTGAGAATTTTCTTAGGGTATCTTTTGCTCAGGAGTATGGGCTTATTGAGAACGCGTTAAACAATATGCAAAAAGTACTTGAACCATGGGGATAGAGGCACCGCATTCACTTGGTGAAGGCATATTTGTCATGTTCTTTACAGCTGGCGACTAAATTATATTCAAATCACGAACCCAGCAAACTCGAGCAAATCAAGATATTGAGGACAATAGCCATGAATAAGACCATGGAGATATTGGAAAGTGCACTGACTGATGCGAATTTCAGGAAACTTCTGGCAATTCCAAATAGGCGAGTTCACAAGTTTGTTGCGGATGCAATACAGCTCTGCATGCCAATGAAGGTGTTCGTGTGCAACGATTCTAAAATGGATAGGGAGTACATCAGAAGGACTGCTATCGCAAGGGGCGAAGAGACACCTCTAGCCAACCCCTATCACACAGTTCACTTTGACGGTTTTCATGACCAAGCCCGCGATAAAGAAACTACACTCTATCTGACACCAGAAGGTGACAATCTTGGGGAACAGCTAACTCAGATGGACAGGGACAAGGGACTCGAAATTGTCCAGAAACGCTTGTCAGGTTCAATGGACAACAAAAAGATGGTTGTTAGATTCTTCTGCTTGGGACCATTAGACTCTCTGTTCTCCGTTCCAGTGGTACAGATAACGGATTCATTCTATGTAGCCCACAGTGAGGATTTACTGTACAGACGAGGATATGACTACTTCAGACGTCTTCCAGAGGACAAGGAGATCTTCTGGATGTTGCATTCATCTGGAAAAATAATGCATTCAATCAGTATTGACTGGAAGAAAAGAGGAGTCATGATAGACTACAAAGACAACACAGTCTATAGTATGAATACCCAATATGCTGGAAATACAATTGGACTGAAGAAACTGGCTTTAAGATTAGCAATACGAAAAGCTGACAGGGAAGCCTGGCTTGCTGAGCACATGTTTCTAATGGCTGTTCATGGTCCTTCTAATCGTAAGACATACTTTACTGGAGCATTTCCATCTGGTTGTGGAAAGACCAGTACCTCGATGGTTCGGGGAAATACAATCGTCGGAGATGACCTTACGTATCTTCGCATTTTGAATGGCAAGATTCGAGGAGTCAATGTTGAAAGAGGTATATTTGGAATCATTCGGTCGGTCACACAGAAAGATGATCCTGTAATTTGGGATGTTCTTCGTTCAAAGAGACCTGCAATCTTCTCCAATGTCCTCATAACTGAGGATGAAGGAGTCCGGTGGCTAGATGATGGGTCTGAACCTCCTGAGATTGGTAACAACTACTCTGGTGAATGGTTTGCTGGAAAGGTCGATCGTCATGGTGAGGAGATTCCCTACGCAAACAAGAATGCTAGGTATACCATCGGGTTAGAAGGTCTAGCAAATCTTGATCGTGCACTAGATGATTCTCGGGGTGTTGAGGTGGGTGGAATCATCTATGGCGGCCGCGATAGGGATACTTGGGTTCCAGTTCAACAATCACTGGATTGGAATCATGGGGTGATTACGATGGGTGCTAGCCTGGAGTCTGAAACCACAGCTGCAATCATCGGTCCAAGTGGAGTTCGAAAATTCCAACCATTCTCAAACCTCGATTTCATTTCAATTCCTCTTGGGAAGTATATTCAAAATCACATTGATTTTGTTGAAGGTCTTGAGCAAGTTCCTCCAATATTTGGTGTCAATTATTTCTTGAAGGATGAGAATGACAATTACCTCAATGATAAACTGGACAAAATGGTCTGGCTAAAGTGGATGGAACTCCGAGTTCATGAAGGGGTTGGGGCTATTGAAACACCAACTGGATATATCCCACTTTATGAAGATCTGAAAGAACTATTCCAGAGTCATTTGGACAAAGACTATTCTAAAATGGAGTATGATATTCAATTCACTACCCGTGTGCCTGAGCTACTTGAAAAGATTGACAGAATTACAAATATCTACATGGAAACTGTGGATGACACACCGCAGGTGTTGTTTGATTTGCTAGAAGAACAGAGAGCTAGACTTGTAGATGCCCAAGGCGAGCATGGTGATTGTATCATGGCATCCACATTTGTATGATTAGCAGCGGATGAAGGCTCGGTCGTAAACTAACGGACCGGGTTCGACAACCCTGCTCAGGTGTGCTCGTCACACTCCTTCCATCCTTTCTCTTTTGAGCTATCCAACTGAGGACCAGAAATAAAAGAACATCTATTTTGATTATCATCTATCCTTAGAGGTTTAGATATGAAAGTGGTTGTTTTAGGAGCAGGATATGTAGGAAATGTTATTGCAAGAGATTTAGCAGAAGATCCATCTACTGTGGTTTCAGTAGTTGATATTAACCAAGAAGTCTTAGATAAACTGACACATGATTTTGGTCTTCATGGAATATGTGCAGATTTGTCCAATCCCAATATCATCAAGGATATTGTGAAGGATTTTGATTTAGTAATTGGAGCTCTTCCTTGGTCTATAGGTTACAAAGCTCTTGAAGCAGTAATTGAAGCAGGCAAGAACGTAGTAGATATCTCATTCTTCGGGGAAGATGCGTTAGGCTTGGATGAATTAGCAAAGGAGAATGGAGTTACAGCTGTTATTGACTGTGGAGTAGCTCCCGGTTCAAGTAACATCATACTTGGTTATATTGATTCAATCTTAGATAAGACAGAAAGTTTCCTTTGTTATGTTGGAGGATTACCTGTAGAAAGGAACTGGCTTTTTGATTATAGATCACCTTATCCACCCATTGATGTAATCGAGGAATACTTCCAACCAACGAAGTACATTGAGAATGGTGAGACAGTTGTTAAACCCGGATTATCTGAACCTGAATTATTAGATTTTCCAGAAATAGGAACTCTAGTAGCCTTCAATACCGATGGTCTCAGATCTCTCATCAAGACAATGGACATTCCTTTCATGAAAGAAAAAACACTGAGATATCCTGGTCATATAGAACAGATGAGGCTGCTAAGAAAAGCAGGACTTTTCAGTACAGAGGAAATCGAGGTAAAAGGAAGAAAGATCAAACCTATTGAATTAACACACAAACTCCTGCTTGATCATTGGATGTTTGAAGAAGGAGATGAAGATGTTACTGTAATGAAGATAGTTATTGAAGGAATGAAAGATGGCAAGAAACTACGTTATACCTATGATATGATTGACAAGTATGATAGAGAGAAGCGAATATTATCTATAGCGAGAACAACAGGATATACTTGTACAGCAGTTGCTCAAATTGTACTTGAAGGAAAATTCAAAGAAAAAGGAATCATTCCTCCAGAACTATTAGGAAAACATTCAGAAGTCTATCACCAAGTTATTGAATACTTACGGAGGAGAAATGTGATATTCAAGGAGACTATCGAAGAACTGTAAGACCGCAAGGGTGCGCTGGCCGCACGTCCTTCCATCCTTTCTCTTTTCTCAGAAATATGCATAGTAGAATATATGAGCAGAGCAGATATACAACCACGAGAGAATAGTATGACAGGTTCAATTGCAGAAAAGGTGAAAATTCGAAGAAACCGCGATCAGATTAGAACTGCAATTCAAGCACGTCGGTTCTCAGGTATAGAGACCCTGATAATGGGTTTGAAACTTTCAGCATTGGCTCTACGAGTAGCAGGAGCGAGATGAGATGAAAGAGTTTCCAGAGATTCTGCAATTTGTATGCTCATATCTAAATGAGAATGATATTGATTATGTTGTAGTTGGCGGCGTTGCTGTCATGTACCACGGTGTCCCTCGGACAACTGTAGACATAAACTTGATACTTCAAATCGATGATGAAAAAATTCCTCCTTTTGTTGAGTTCCTTAACTCAAACCGGTTTAGTGCTACTACCGAGGATATGAGGAGTGCATTGATGGAAAAATCACATTGCACAGTATTCTTTGCAGACAGTCTCCTTAGGCTTGATATTCAAGGTGTGAACTCCAAATTTGACAGAATGACTCTGGATCGAGCTATCACTGTAGAACTATTCAATACACTCTTCAAACTTGGCACAGCTGAAGACACAATAATCAACAAGATACTCTTTCAGGGTGAACAGGACCTTCGGGATGCACTAGGCATTCTCTCTCGTAAACAACAACAACTTGACTTTTCGTATATAGAGTCGACATGTAAACAGTTGAATATTCTTGACATGTGGAAGACTTTCTTTAAGGAATCAACTGACAAGATCAAAGATGGCGGATGAAGACTCGGTCGTAAACTAACGGACCGGGTTCGACAACCCTGCCAGGATGTGCTTGTCACACTCCTTCCACCCTTTCTTTTATGAAATAAC
>SOKL01000351.1 GCA_004376265.1 Candidatus Thorarchaeota archaeon | reverse complement strand
GCGCAAATTCCGCAGCCCTTACAGTATTCCAAATCGAACTCGTAGATGTACTTCCCATCCTTCTCAGTGAGTTTGACCGAATTGTCCGGACAGTAGATCCAGCAGAGGCCGCAGGTTCCATTCTTGACCCAGAGACAGGTTTCGTCCGTATGTATTGGACGTTGTGCACGCCAGCCGCCGGTCTTGTATTTCATTGCGTTGCCTGGCTCAACGATATTGCCAGCCATTGGTATTTCGTTGTATTTCTCGCTCATCCTGTATGAGCCTCCTCTATAGCTCTCTCCATTGCAGCCTTGTTCAATTGGCCAACCTTTCCGGGATAACGTTCGAGAACCTCATTGATGACGGTCTCGACCTTAACAGCCCCGGTAGCCATTACTGCCGCAGCCATGGTGGGCATGTTGTAAAACGGACGCCCCATGATATCCATGGCAATGGTACTAGCGTCGACCGTAACGACCTTTCCGCCCATGAAGTTGAATTTCTTACGCATCTCCTTAGGACTCTTGTCTGTGTTGAGAACAAGAATACCATCCTTCTTCAGCCCCTCGGCAGGGTTCACTACATCTAGCAGAGTTGGGTCAATGCAGACCACGACATCTGGCTTGTAGACCTGAGCGTACACCTGAATCGGTTTCTTGCTTATCCTCAGGAATGCTCTAACAGGTGCACCAGTACGTTCGGGTCCAAATTCTGGGAAAGCTTGAATGTAGTTACCCTCCGCAAGGGCAGCCTTTCCTAGCATCTGGTTGCTGGTGATCACTCCCTGACCACCGCGCCCGTGCCAACGGAATTCTGTAATGCCTTTTGCGAAGTCAAGCGCCATTGTATACTCACCTAGGTGATGGCGCAGGCACCAGCGAAAATGCACTTATGTATTGTGGCATAGTCTTCTGAGCTTTGCAGCAAGTCAACAATATTCTTGCAGAACTCTTGCCAGGATTTTCGCTCTGACTCCATATGTGTGGGTACTAACACTTCCGGAATTTCGAGATAAGGATAACACTCACAACTAGTCCAATACCAATGAGCAAAATCGGAACCAGCATAGTGCTGCCGATCAAGAAATCGGCTGGCAGTTGTGCTGGCGGTGCACCTGTTGTAGTAGGCGCATAAAAATAGAAACCATCAAGTGTGCCTTCTCCCGCTGATGATGCATCATATGCCGTCAAGACCATAGCAGTGTATCCTGCTATTGCTATTCCATAATACATCCCCAATTGTACAATTTCATTTCTGAGCGTATCATTCTCCCCATGCAATGAGGCTTGACGCAATAAGTACGAGACTCTTTGTTGAGCCCATATATGTTCGACATGGGGTTTATCCTGCGTAGCAACTCCGACTGTGTCTACATAGGTTTCAGTTCCAGTCACATAATCAATGGATGTTGTGACAGTCATTCCCTCAATATATCGTCCTGCGACGATGACCTCCGTACCATTGAAGAATGGTGATTCATCGAGCGGTGACAAAGAGATTACCTCAATTGCTCCATCAAAGACAATACTATAATCATCCGCAATTGGGGTTGAAAACACTCCATAGAAGTCTAGCAGTTCTGTGCTTGCATCTTCTGATGGTTCAATGAAGACAAAGTAACCATCGTTCTGTGCGGCAGTGTTAGCCATGAGGTTTTCATCCGAATCTGAGCCAAATGCTACAGTTGAGATTGAAACATCCAGGGTATTGGCTTCACTTATTGCCGATAAAATGCCTGGAGTGTCCTGAATCGTTCCCGCAGTTGGTAATCCATCTGAAAGAATCAACATTGCCTTGACATTATCGCCAGGATTAAACGTTGCAAGTCCCGTTATTGACGCTCCATGGAAATTGGTAGATCCTCCAGCTGATATCGATTGAACCCAGTCCTGCGCTTCATCTATGTTGCTTGCGGAGGCAGAGTGTGGTTCATCCCATAGGATCGAGATCTCATCATCAAATGCGACAACATTGAAGAGATCTTGAGAAAGTAACGTACCAATCATCGAATTGAAAGCAGTCTTTGCTTGTTCAATCTTCAATCCGCTCATCGACCCTGACTTATCAAGCACAAATACGTACTGCCTATGTGCGGTTTCAACAACTTCGGTTACCTCTGGTGCAAGCATGTACACAAAGAACTGATCGGATCCATTGGTATGGGTAAGAAGCTGCGCACCACCTGTCTGTCGATCCAGAGCATAAGTGATTTCCAAACCTTCAGCAATTGTTAAGGAAGATGAGGTATGCTCTAGCCGGATTCCGTTAGGCAGATCGGTTGCAATGAAACTTGGAAGTCCTTTAATTGAGTATCCTGTTACAGGAGCGAAATTGGATATGATATCAATATCAAGAGTGAATGCTACATCAATGATGCCTGTCCGACCAAGGGGTAGATCAAGACTATAGAGCCCTACGCTCCTCGTGAGTAATCCCTCGATAAAGACTGATAGAATTGCTTCTGTTCCATTTTCAACATTCATTCGAACAGAGTACCCATCTGCATATCTTTGAACTAAGACTGCGCTCTTGTTTAAGGCAACACTCTCATTATACACTTCAACTGCTTCGACCTCGGGTAGAACACGACCCCAGTATGTTTTGTTTCCAAGAATGACGGAGAGGTTACTTAACCTGATACTGTCCTGCAGACCAAAGAACCAGTCAACTTCTTGGGCAATCGAAGACCCAGTATTATCGAAAACCATCTGATATGTGATATTAACAAAGTTATCAGTGATACTCCCGCTAACTGAAACATCAGCTGGTACAAGTGTGTCTTCAGCAAATGGATCGGCCCATGCATGCATTGGAATAAATGCTGAGCACAGGAGCACAATCACAGTCGTAACAAGTATGGTTCTACTTTCTCTTGTCAACTCAATTTACTTCCCTCAGAGTTATTGCACAAGTTGCATAAGCCTCCGCCTGTGCTCCTCAATACACATGTAGAATGGTTTTCTTTTACGGTTGTATCTAATTCGTATATTCGAATATCAATCTAATCTTTGAACAGTTTGTTCTAGAAGTCGTACGGCAAATCATCTCTGAGAATATTTCCATTTCAAGAACAAAATCTTCAGGAGCGGCT
>SOKL01000284.1 GCA_004376265.1 Candidatus Thorarchaeota archaeon | reverse complement strand
CAATCCAGATAAGGGGCAGTTTCCAGATTGCAGACATATTGAGAGACTCTCCAAAGGTTCCGTTATTCGATGCACCATCTCCAAAGAAGCATGCAACAACATCCTTTGTTCCCCTCATCTGACAGGATAATGCCGCACCTACTGCTATCGGAAGACCAGATGCAACAACTCCTGTAGCACCAAGCACTCCAACGTCAAACTGTGTGATGTGCATAGAACCTCCCTTTCCCTTACAGGATCCACTTGATTTTCCAAGTAGCTCTGCAAGGGCTGCGTTCATATCAGCACCCTTTGCAACAACGTGACCATGGCCTCTATGAGTACTCTGAACCCAGTCTGTCTTCTTTAGAGCAGTAGTTACACCGGCAGCTACAGCTTCCTGTCCGAGATACAAATGAAGTGTACCCGGAACAAGATTCTCACCAAATAGATCCCAGACCTTCTCCTCAAATTTGCGCACTTTCAGCGTTCTTGCGTAGAGCTCCTTTAGCGTCTTCTTGTCAACTGTCATCGTTTCAGAGCCTCTGGGCGCCCTCCTCGAATCTTGTCTGATAAAGGCTTCGAAGTGACAGGTGTAATACTGAGGTAAGACAGTGGGACTCACTACAATAGGTTCTGGAAACAAACACTGAAGTTTCAAAGTGTTCCTAGACACACATTAACGTACATATTTAGGAATTACTTCTTGAATGAACAGGGATGTGGAGAAAAATAGGTTGCGCTATGAATGACGATCTGAATGGATTCGAATAGCTCCTCGTCCCTAACCTCCTCATATTTTTGCAGAATCACTTTTCCCCAAGAGTTCTTATTGTGGTTTGATTTGCCAATAATCATATTTCTGGAGATGTCTTGGATGAGTAATGTGGGAGTCGAAACATTGCTGACTTCGGGACGAACCCTTAAACAAGGGCGCGCGATGGAGTTGGGTAAGCTTGGTCCTGAGTACCTCAAAGAAGTTAGTATCTGCGAGATGGACAAAGTTACCCTCGAAGCTTTAGGATTAAACGAAGGAGAGCCTGTCCGTGTTGAAACCATACATGGCAGTGTTGTTGTTGCTAGCAAGCTCGACCGCAGAGCTGAGGCCGGTGTTGTGTTCATTCCTTGTGGACCTTATGCGAACGCGATTACGGGAACAGATACTGAAGGTACGGGTATGCCCAACTACAAGAACATAGCAGCTCAACTCTTTGCAGCAAAAAGCGAACGCATACTAAGTGTGAAAGAGTTGTTAAATCAAATTGTGGAGGGATCCTAATGACAGAAGGAACTCATGAGAATATCGTCTGCGTGTTCTGTGGTTGTCTTTGTGACGACCTACAACTTGAGGTTCAAAATAATATAATAACCACCAATGAGAATGGGTGTGCTATTAGTAAGGCAAAGTTTCTGAATCATGCAGATGATCGACTTGAAGGTCCTGCAATCCGCGAAAACGGAGCATCAAAGCCGGTCACACTGAAAGAAGCGATTGCTAAAGCGGTGGATATTATCGCTAACTCTAAGCGTCTACTTGTATATGGTCTAAGTTCCACTGAGAACGATGCTCATAGAGAGGCGTACAAGATTGCAGAGGAGGCTGGAGGAGTAGTTGATAATACATCATCTGTCTGTCATGGTCCAACAATACTTGGTACTCAAGAGTCCGGTGAAACTGTAGCCGCTTTGGGTGAGGTTAGGCATAGGTCCGACCTAGTCATCTATTGGGGGTCGAATCCTCAATTCGCACATCCCCGACATATGACACTACACACGAGAGCTGCAGGAGAGTTCATCAAGGATCCAAAGACTGAACGTAAGATTTGGGTCGTCGATATTCGAAAAACGATAAGTGCTGGTGTTGCTGATAGATATATTCGGATTGAACCAGGTACAGACTTGGAAGTCATATCAGCCCTACGTGCACTTGTCAGAGGAAAGGAATTGGACGTTGACAAGGTCGGAGGTCTATCTGTATCCGATCTCAAAGAGATTGCAGAGGTTATGAAGGGAGCTAAATATGGAGTGCTCTTCTTTGGCCTTGGGTTGACCCAATCCAAGGGCCGTCATCGAAACATCGATGCTGCAATTCGACTGATTCAAGATTTGAACAGCTATACTAAATGGAGCATGATGCCGATGCGAGGTCATTACAATGTTGCAGGTGCAAACAAGACCTCAACTTGGCAGACTGGATATCCGTACGCAGTAGACTACGCTCGTGGATACCCCAGATATCAACCTGGCGAGTTTACCGCAGTTGACATGCTCGTGAGAGGTGAAGCTGATGTGCTTCTGAACATTGCAGCAGATCCAGCAGCTCACTTCCCTCGAAAAGCCCTGAAACACATGGGAAATATTTCAATAATTAATCTGGATCCAAAACAGAACATGACTTCTCTTATTGCAGAGGTCAATGTACCAACCGCTATTGCTGGCATCGAGTGTGATGGTGCAGCGGTCCGAATGGACGGACTTCCGCTATACCTCAAGAAAGTAGTGGATCCTCCTGAGAATGTTCTCCCAGATAGGGACATCCTTAGGATGATATATGATGGATTAAGGAGGGCGAAGAAATGAGCAAAGATACAATCCTCACCAACGGAAGGGTCTATGATCCGATGCATGGGATTGAAGGCGAAATCAAGGATATCTGTATGTCTGATGGAAAGATTGTCGAGAAGGTCAATGGGTCAGCCAAAAAAATCGACCTCAAGGGACGTCTCGTTATGGCAGGCGGTGTCGATATGCACTCACACATTGTTGGAAGTAAAGTCGGCTTTGGCCGCGCAATGTGTCCCGAAGACCATCGTAAGGATCCAGTACCTAAAACCAAACACACACGGAGTGGTGTTGGATACACGATGCCCAACTCCTACGTCACAGGGTACAGGTATTCGTCCATGGGTTATACGACTGTCATTGAACCAGCACTACCAGCTCTCAAGGCTCTGGGATCTTGGGAGGAAATGGAGGACTTGCCTAATCTTAACTCCGGACTCCTACCACTATTCTGCAACAGTATGCTAACTTTCGATTACATCAAAGAGGGTGATCCAAGCGGTCTAGCTGCATATATTGCCTGGACTCTCCAGAGTGTTGGAGGGCTTGGCGTTAAA
>SOKL01000144.1 GCA_004376265.1 Candidatus Thorarchaeota archaeon | reverse complement strand
GTTCCTCTGCAAATGAACACGGTTCTCTTGGCCTCATCGGTCATTTGCTCTTCCCCCTCTTTTCTTCTCGATCTTTCTTGTCAATCTGAACAAAAAGTCTCGACATCTTGCGTTGATTCATTTTCCCATGTATCTCTTCGTCCACAACAGATACCGGTGCTAACGCACAACATCCAAGACACGCAACACGTTCCAGACTATATCTCCCATCTTCTGTTGTTTCACCAGGCTCAACTCCCAATCTCTCAGTAGTTGCAGATAATAGACTCTCACCACCCTGAACAAAACAAGCAGTTCCCATACACATCTTCACTTGATGTTTTCCAGGGGGTGTGAATCTGAAATTCTTGTAGAAGGTGGCTACTCCATAGATGTCTTGCTCACTGAGATGCATCTCCTCGGCAAGCCATTGAATGGCTTCTTGAGGGATATAACCCAGACGCAGCTGAATCTTTTGTAGAGAAGAGATAAGCTCTGAAACTAGGGCTTCCCTAGAAGGTTCGAGCATGAGTCCGGTTGGCCAACATGAATCATAAAAGAGTTGTGAAAGGGGGGATAATAAAAGCAATCACGGAGCTGAAAAAATACAAAACAGACTGGAGGAATCAACCTCTACCATCTCACAAGAAACTCCTAGCTCGCGAGCAACTCTGAGAAAGTCGTCCTCTGAGAATGTTGTCGCCACAAAACCATCCTTACACACGATGGTTCCCCTTATCGTCTTGTTCCAATCAATATCCCCAAGAAGTTTCTCTTCAGCTTGAAGTTGAAACCATTGTAGTCTTTCTTCCCAGATCCTATCCGAGTACGTTGAGAATAGACATTTTCCTCCATGAATCGTTATTCTCAAACTCTCTCTAACTAGGATTACGGGATCCACCTTGAATGCAGATATTCCATTCTGAATGCAAACAACGACGTCAAATGAATCATCTTGAATAGCTGTGTTTCCAGCGTCCATTTGAGCGAGCTGGATTGATGTCGGTTTAGGTAGCATTGTACGCCCATAAAGAAGACTACCTAGAGCCGTATCTACTCCCACAACATTAGATGCGTTTTTCAACAGTCGCGGTAATACACGTCCATATCCGCAACCTAACTCTAGTACTCTATCTGAAGGTTCTAGGGAGTTTGCTACAAAATCTATCTCTGCGTCAAAATATTGGAGAATGCGGGGCGGAGCAATTTCGTAGCACCTCTCCAGATTTGCAGCCGAAAGAGTGTCAGTGTAATAATGGTTCATGACTTACATCATTGTTATTCCCATCCGATATAGGTTTGAATCTTGCCACTAATCTCTCAAGAAATGAATTGATATAGGGGCGCAGATACATTTTATCTACTCCCTTTGTGAGAGTGAGCTGAGATGGAGAAAGAACCCATTACCACAGAAGATATGCGCATCCTTGAATTAAACGCAGAATATCTCGGCGTCACACATAGTATGTTAATGCAAAATGCTGGTCGAGAAGTTGCTCGGGTGATCACTAAGACTTCCAAAACTAGAGACAAACTAGTTGTTATTCTTTGTGGACTTGGTGGAAATGGTGGCGATGGTCTTGTGGCTGCACGTTATCTTGAAGAAGCAGGTGCACATGTTGAAGTGTTCTTGCTTGGTCATGAGAAAAACATCACAAACAAGGACACACTCGAAAACTGGGAGGTTCTGAACAACTTGCATGACATTACCAGCTTGGACCTTCTAACGGAAACCGCAGTTAAATCATGCAAGGCCATCGAACAGGCGGATATTCTCGTGGACGCAGTAATGGGATTTGGTCTTAGATCAAAACTCAGAGAACCTTTACTCACTGCTGTCAAGATGATAAACAAATCATCAGCTACCAAATATTCCATCGATATTCCTAGTGGGATTGACTCGGAGTCTGGTAAAGTCCATGGGGCAGCAGTGAAAGCTGATCATACAATCGCGTTGCATGCACCGAAAATTGGTATGACAAACGCTACGGAATTTGCTGGAAAAGTGCACATAGTTTCAATTGGTATTCCAAACGAGGCTGCGTATACTAGCGGTCCAGGAGATATCAGACCATTTGATCAACCTCGAGCTCTTCATTCTCGGAAGGGTGATTTTGGTAAGATCTTAGTAGTGGGTGGAAGTGATGTTTACTCGGGAGCTCCTGCTCTCACAGGAATGGCTGCACTTAGGACAGGTGCAGACCTAGTCAGTGTTCTTGCTCCAGAACCAGTTGTTTCTGCTATAAGGTCTTACAGTCCAAATCTAATGGTGACAAGTCTAGGAACAAATATTCTCATATCAGAATCTGTTGGTCTAGTTCTGGACCTTGCTTCTAACAATGACGTTGTGGCACTCGGTCCTGGACTAGGAATTGACCAACAAACCAAACTTGCAGTGATGACCCTCGTAGAGAGATTGGTCAAGAAGAAGAAATCTATAGTGATAGACGCTGATGGTCTGAAGGCAATTGCATCATCTGAAATCACTCTTGATCCAGAACGATGTGTATTGACACCTCACTGGGGAGAACTAGAGATTCTAATGGACCAGGAATTGGGTGATAGATATTCACTTCATAATCGTGTTGACCAAGCTATCACATGTGCTTCGAAATACAACTCCGTTGTGCTTCTCAAAGGTCCAGTGGATGTCATAACTCATCCTGTAGGCAAATTCAAGATCAATCGAGAAGGTGCGCCTGCTATGACTGTAGGAGGTACTGGTGATGTTCTCACAGGAATTGTTGCGGCTCTACTTGGTCAGCATGCCTCTGCATACCAAGCTGCTATCGCAGCAGCCTTCATCTCTGGTAATGCTGGAGAGATGGCGTTTGACCAACGAGGAGACCACATAGTGGCGACTGATTGCATCGAAAACATCCATCGTGTGTTTGATAAATGGTAGGACCACCTATCCTCCTACTTGATGATTGGCATGTTATTTAGAAGATTTCTGGCAATCTTCTTATTCTCTTCATTGACAGGAATCCAGACTATGCCCACATCTGGTTGACCATATAGAACAGCTGAATCATTTGGAGCTAGAAGGACTGCGGGGAACCCTATCAGGTCTTCCTCTCCATCTACAATAATCAATGATTTTTCTGGATCATGAATTGCAG
>SOKL01000331.1 GCA_004376265.1 Candidatus Thorarchaeota archaeon | reverse complement strand
TGACACCATGACTCTGTGAACGGAAACAGCTCTACAAACCAGTCTTCTTTGAAAGCAGGATAGCCATGGGTCTTCAACCACCGGGAAGTGCTAGGTGGTCGAGTCCGAAGCTTGCTCATCAACTCTTGTTCTTTGTCAGAGGGCTTTCGGGTCAAGAATTGGTTGGACCATCCTATCAATGGTGGCGTTCCAATCGTAGTACAATCGAGCCCTCTCTCCTGTTCTGGTCCAAGTGACACAAGTCCTCTCACGTGGTCATGTCTAGGGACCTCGCTCCCACCTTTTCTCGGTGGCAGAGGTACGTTCAGTATGATCTCATCGATGTATGGTTGCAGTGGTGAGTCGTATCTGAATGGGCGTAGTTGGTGACGTTTGTACAGCTCGGAACACGTTGCTAGGGGTGATGGTGAACCAAACCACAGTATACATGATTCTTGGCGCGATGCAGCCTCTGCAACATGCACTGCCAACGTATCAACCAACCCTTCAAGCTCTGTTGGAACCAGCTGTCTTATAGAGTCGAGACCAGACACGATGATGAAGTCATAGTCTTTGACATGGGTTCTTATTGCTTCCATTGAGAGAAGCTTTTCTCCCGAAAACAAAGCCCTCTCTATCTCGACTGAGAGGTCCATGAAACTGATGCTCTTGCAGAATTGTCGTACTTTATTATGGTGGAAGCCTAATCGTAAGACAGCGGAGCGTATCACATCATCAGTGAATTGTCCTGCAAGGTCGATCCAGACCACACTCTTGTATCCGTGCTCTTTAGCTGATTCGTATGCAAACTGCAGCCCATTCCAGTGTTGTGAAATCCATCCTGCACTGTCTCCAGGTGAGTTGATATCATCTCCAGTGAGATACAGGATGAAGTGTCCCAGGTCTTCCTTTCTGTTCTCAAAAGGGTTGAGTTCCACCAGGGATTGCTGTGGAAAGGCTTGAGGGAGGAAATTTTGGACTGATTCATCTGGTGACAAGGTGAAAGGAAAGATGACAATCCGCATCTTCAATGACCAACTGAATGTGGGCTCAAACAGTGTCCGGGGATATTCTATTTTACCATCCGGGTCTTTTGATTGTAGTTCAGAGATGTCGCTCCGGATATATTCAAAGACTGCCTTGACGAACCTGGTCAATACACGTCGTGACCGTGAGGGGAAATCGTGGCCATCAACCAGAATGATTCCTTTAAGACTAGAAGCGGGAGGGTCTAAATCATCTCTTGCGATTGCCCTATACTCCTGAAGGAGCACATCTGCGTAGGACTCAACCTGTTTTAATTCGGTGGCATCTGGAGTGTTCTTGATGATAGTATCCCATTCTGTATCGGTCAGGGCTCTTCTCTTCACGGGAAAGTCAACGATATACGACTTAGTCTTGTCTTGAGGTTTTGCAATGATTCCCCAGTCAAATGCGGTTTTTGTCTTGAGGTCCAAGACGAGTCGTGGAACCCACAGACCTGACACAGAACTGGCATCTTCCTCCATATATTCTGGAACCTTTCTGACAAAGAGTGTGTAGTCAACCTTTCCACGTCTTGCATTGACCGGGACCTCCGCAGCGAGGAGATAGCCAGTCTTATCACGTGCCAATACGTCCCCACTGAGCATGATACTCTTTGCTGAGAATGGCTGAGTTGTCCCCCATGCCATGCGTCTGTGAATTCGTGTCCCTACTCGTGAGACTGTTGTCAACATCTTTTTAGTGAATCGTGCTGTGTCATCATCTCCGATCAGTTCGGCATCTTTCTTCTTCGTTAAGACCTGTCTGATTTTTGAATCCTCAACCTTGTCAAAGAGCTCCTCAGTTGCAAGAAACGGATAGTCTCTGTCCACTGGGTTTTCAGTCATGCGTGATGGATACCCTATAGTGAGTCCATGTTGTCCCTTCACAATCGCTAAAACAGATTCTAGAGCTGCCAATGACCTCTCTGTAAATCTCACAGTCCGTCTCTTCCTGTCAAACCCAGCTAGGTAGAACTTGTCAAGGAGTGGTCGTAAACGGAAGAGCAGGAGATTGATGTACTTGGATGCATCACTGATGGAAACAGAATGAATGAAAAACTGTCTGCAAAGATCTACAAGGTGTCCTCGAATCGCATCCACAAAGTCTAGTGATGGGAGCATTGGGTGAGTGATGACGGTTGTGGGTCGCTGCCTTGTTCCTCCATATACATGATCACTTTGGAAATATACCTTGCCTGATTTGTCTTTTCTTTTAATGCTCATCTTATTGGGTGTAGGAAACGGATATCTTGTCATCCCAAGAAATCTGAGTTGAGCGCCAGCCCTATTCAATAGGACATTCAATGGACCTATGGTCCCCTCTTTCCATGAGTAAATTCTCTTGACCTCTGTGTTCCCGTAGAGAGCTGTCGTGTTGAAGATAAAAGCTAGGAAATTCTTTCGGAGATGTTTCTCAACATCACAGATTGGAACAAAGCGGTCTGGGTTTCCTTCACGACTCAGTCTTTCTCTCTCTGCTTTTGCTTCCTCCCAGAGTATGCGTGAGCCATCATAAATCTCAGGCAGGTCATCCATACCCGCTTTCATCAAGTGAAGGAGAGTATTGTTTGCGGCAGTCTTCGCTAGTCGTATTGACCTCTCTGGAAACAGAATTCGTGGAGTTCTGAAAGACACAGCAAACGTTCCATATCTTGCCTAATAAAAACATTTCAAAAACAGGACATTCAATCCAAAACCAATGTCTGTGAGGACCAAAGGACTTACCCTGATCCACGTCGGATGATCTTCTACAGACACCCGACAAGAACGTAACCTACGATAATGAGAACATGACCTTTTGTTTTAACAGTCATCTAATAAGTGTCCAATATTGCCCAAGATTCAAGTAGCTGTAACATACTCCGATGCAAAAGCAGTATCTAAAGATGAAGCGACAGTATCAATTATTAACTCAAGTTGGAAAGCTCGGTGACTTGAGGATTTCCATATAATAATAAAACGAAGATTGGGAGACTTTCATGAGATGAGCAAACAGACCCCGATGCAAAGGCAATATCTCCAATTGAAGCGACGGTATCCGGACTGTATCCTGATGTATCAGTTGGGGGATTTCCATGAGATGTTCAATGAGGATGCAAAAGTAGCCAGCAGAATCTTAGACATTGTCTTGACAGCACGGGGAGAAGGTGTAGACAAATGGCCAATGTGCGGAGTACCCAATCATTCAGTAGACGGATACATTGCGAAATTGCTGCTGGCGGGACATACCGTAGCGATTGCAAGACAAGTTGAGGATGCCTCACAAGCAAAGGGACTTGTGAAGAGAGATGTCGTACGAGTCATTACTCCTGGTACAGTCCTAGAAAGTTCGATGCTTGATGACACCACGAATAATTACCTTGTAGCGTTAGTTGCTCATGAAGATGTGGTCGGGATATCTGCAGTTGACGTTTCTACAGGTGAATTCTTAGCGGCTGAGTTCAAAGCATGTCTCGAGAGTGAAACCACAATGAACGAGATTGGTAAGTTCTCACCTTCAGAGATTCTTTTACCCGACTCAACATCAAAATCAAAACTCAGAACCAAGTTTGAGGAACTCGGAATTAGAATCACTTTCCGCAATGACACCGATTATTCCGCAAGAACCGCTGAAGACCGAATCAAGGAAACATTCGGAGTAGCAACACTCGACGGTTATGGATTGACAGAGAAGCGAGTTGCTTTGGGGGCCGCAGGAGCTATTCTTGCGTATCTAAATGATGTACACAGGACAGGGACTATCACAGTTTCAGGTATTCGGACTTACAGTATAGACACCCACATGATTGTTGATGCGACAACACAACGAAACTTGGAACTGATCAAGAATGCAAGGGATGGTAGTACACGTGGGACTCTCATCTCAGTACTTTCTAAGACCGTCACACCAATGGGAAAACGAAAACTGAAACAATGGATATTGAGGCCCCTTCAGGACATAAAAGAAATAGAGTCCAGACAAAATTCTATAGAGGAATTAGCAAGAGATGCCTTGAATCGCCAAGGAATCGTCGATAGTTTGAGAGACCTCGGTGATCTGGAGAGGATAACAAGTCGAATAGTCTTTGGTAATGCCAATGCTCGAGACCTCCTCGCATTGAAAATTGCTCTTGAAAAATTCCCAGCAATCAAGAAGTCACTTGCAGACTGCAAGAGTGAGTTACTGAAGAGATCTGGTGAATCCATTGATCCACTCTCGAAACTACGTAAAACACTCACAAAAGCTATCGTGGATGAACCTCCGGTTTCAGTACGGGATGGAGGGATGATAGAGAAAGGATTCAGCAAAGAGCTGGATGAGTTGAAAGACACCATCTCTTCAGACAAGAAATGGATAGCATCCCTTCAAGAGTCTGAACGAAGAAGAACGGGCATCAAGAACCTAAAGGTTGGATACAACCGCGTCTTCGGATACTATATCGAGATAACGAAATCAAATCTGTCAAATGTACCTGAGGAGTACGACAGAAAACAGACCCTCACCAATGCTGAGAGATTCATAACTCCAGAGTTGAAAGAGAAAGAATCCACTGTTCTTGCAGGCGAGGAAAAGATCAACCAAGTAGAATTTGATATCTATGAAGAGTTACGAAATGAGGTTCGAGGGGATGCTGCAATCCTTCGGCAAGACTCTGGAGCAATTGCAGTCGTGGATGTCTTGGTCGCACTGGCAGATGTTGCAGTCACTAGAAGATACTGTAGGCCCAAAATAACAACTGGAACAAAAATCAAGATTACTGATGGGAGACACGCCGCTATGGAGGTCATTCTTGGCCCCAACGAGTTTGTCCCCAACGCCATCGAAATTGGTGATGGCGGGACTACTCTGATGATTGTCACAGGACCAAATATGGCCGGGAAAAGTACGTACATGCGGCAATGTGCAATCATAGTATTGTTAGCGCAGATGGGTTCCTTTGTTCCGGCCAAGAGTGCAGAGATAGGCCTTGTAGATAGGATCTTCACACGCGTGGGAGCATTTGACGACCTTACTGCTAGACAAAGTACATTCATGGTAGAGATGATAGAGACTGCGAATATTCTGAACAATGCTTCGGAGAGGAGTCTGGTTATTCTTGACGAGATTGGTAGAGGTACATCTACCTTCGATGGGATGGCATTGGCATGGGCTGTGGCTGAGCGGATAGTTCAGATGAAGACACGTGCACTCTTTGCCACTCACTTTCATCAACTGACAGATATGGCAAAGCAATATCACGGTGTGAAGAACGTACACACGTTGGCAAAGGAGTCTGGTGACACTATTGTATTCCTTTACAAAGTCGTGGATGGTGGAACTGACAGAAGCTATGGTGTTCAAGTTGCCGCCTTAGCAGGTGTACCAAACGAAGTTGTCAAACGAGCTAAAGAGCTTCTTGTTCGTCTAGAAAAGGAAAATATCACGGCAGTGGATATGTCAGAACCAGGTTTTGAGGACACACAACAAGCAAGCCTGGAAGCTCTCGTAATCGATGACCCTCTGGTAGAGAGAATCAAACACATGGATCTCGACAGGACAACACCCATGGATGCACTCACTGAATTGAAAGAGATTCAGGATAAAATCAAGCGACGTGATGGTTAGGGTCCTACGTGAGAAGATTAAAAACAAAGGTTTGTATCAAGAGCATGAGATGAAGCCTCTTCTTACACCTTCCATTCTAGCAGCAAACTTCGCAAACCTTGAAGCTGATATCAAAGCCGCTGAGAAAGGTGGAGCCGACTACTTCCATCTTGACATCATGGACGGTCACTTTGTTCCGAACATTTCATTCGGACCATGGGTCGCCAAGTTGATGAAATCAATTTCAGGTGTTCCTCTAGATGCTCACCTCATGATCACGAAGCCTCGTGAGTATATACCAAAGTTCATCGATGCAGGAGTCGAGCTCATCTATCCGCATATGGAAGCATCATTTGATGTATACAGGACAATTCAACTCATCACTGACCTTGGTGCAAGAGCAGGTATCACTCTGAATCCCGCAACTTCTGTGAAGACAGTTGAAGGTGTGTTGGACCTCATCGATTCTGTCCTCTTGATGAGTGTTTGTCCCGGGTTCGGTGGCCAGAAGTTCATTCCAACAACAATGAAGAAGATAACTGACCTTCGTAGTCTACTTGATGAACAGAAACCAAGTGTAAGGATTGCAGTGGATGGCGGTGTAACTCTAGATAACGTTGGAGACCTTCGTAAAGCAGGTGCAGACTTCTTCATCGCAGGGTCTGCAGTATTCAAGGCACCCGACATTGAACAGAGAGTTCGTGATTTCAAAAAAACAATGGAATGAACAACTAAACCCTACGTTTTAAATCGAGATTGGGAGCTACTTACAATAGTAGAAACCGCGTTATGATCGACAAAGGAGAGAATCAGATTTGAAATTCTTTATTGATACTGCAAATGTGGAAGCAATTCGCAAAGCCAACGAGAGAGGAATGGTCGATGGTGTTACGACTAATCCATCATTAATAGCCAAGGAAGGTCGTGATTTCAGAACGGTCGTAGACGAGATTGCCTCATTCGTCAATGGACCAATCAGTCTCGAAGTAGTGAGTGAGGATGCCGAGGGAATGCTGAAGGAAGCTCGTGAACTGAACGGTTGGATCGATAACGCAGCAATTAAGATACCCATGACTTGGGAGGGTCTCAAAGCGGTGAAAGTCTGTGCTGATGAGGGTATTCAAACCAATGTCACTCTATGCTTCAGTCCGAATCAAGCGCTGCTTGCAGCAAAAGCGGGAGCAACGTTTGTGTCGCCTTTCATTGGTAGATTAGATGATATAGGTCATAATGGCATGGGAATCGTCGAAGGTATTATCCAAATCTATCAGAACTATGGATTAGAAACCGAGATCATTGTTGCAAGTATTCGACATCCAGTGCATGTTTATGAGGCGGCATTATTGGGCGCAGATATCTCTACAATTCCACCAGCTGTTCTTGATAAGATGGTAAATCATCCACTTACCGACATTGGAATTAAGAAATTCTTGGATGACTGGGAAAAAGTCAAGAACGCAAAGAAGTAGTTCGAAAAAAAGAGAGAGGGAGAGGGGACAGAGCCCCTCTTCATCTATTACTTGCGTCTCTTGGCCATCACACCAAGGACTACAACTACAAGAACAAGTCCACCGAGCATGAGTAACATCTCAGTGGAAATTTCAGGTATTCCACCCGGACCAGTTGGACCGGAAGTAGTTGTTGTTGGGAAGGGTGGTGTGGTTACCGCTCCCTGTCCAACAATATACGATTGCACTACAGACTCGTACACTCCAGCTTCAGTGATTACTACAACCTTGTACCAGATCTGAGTGTCATCTGCGTATGGTGGAATATCACCGATCCAATGGTCAGGTGAGTCAGACCACATAGTAGTCACGGAATCAAAGTTGAATCCATCTGTGCTATAGTATAGGTCAACATTCCAGATTTCTACGGAGGTGGTAATATCAACACTGATAGTAACTGAATCAGTTGATGATGGTACCTCGGGACTGATACCCATTGATGAGAATTGTACTGGGTCACCAGTATCACCAGCATTGCTGATGTAAGCAACAAATATCGGGTCCTGATACACGTAGTAGCCATCCCATTGTGGGAATCCAATCGTCACATAGTACTGAGTAGATGTGAATGACCAAGTTGTAGCGGACTGACCTGCCTCCGACTCGTATGCACTAGTGAAAGTACTAAACGGAGTTGTCTGGCTTGTAACATTGTAGGCAGTGTAAGGATCAGCAGCCCACTCATAAGTAACGCCACCGATGATCATCTCGGCAAACCGAGAACCTGAGTCACCAATCTCGAAACGATCTGATACGACAGTTGATTCCTGAGTAACATTAGTATCAGTTGTCCTGAACTGGGACGTACTAATGTCAGCAAGGTAATTCAGCGCAAGCGATTTATTCTCAAGATTAGCAAGCCCACCAACTGTTTCTACGCCCCATTGACCAACAGTGTTGTCGACTTTTAGAGTGGCGTAGTTGCTAGTGGCACCCACAGTTGTGTTGATGAATCCTTGGAAGTGAACCAAGAAAGATATCTCATCGATTGTGACCTTTGTGGGTCGCTCATCGAAAGTTCTAAGGTCGCTTCCAGTGACAACACCACCATACCAATCCCAGTAGGCGTATGTATTGAATGGGAAAGTCGTACCATTCACATCGGTGAAGGATACTCCCCAAGTGACCTCATCTTCAAGACCAACAAAATGATTGCCTGAAGAATTAGTAATTCCAAATGCTTGCCCGGGGGTGATGAAACTAACATTTCCAACAGAATCAGGAATGAAGTAGTGAGTCAATTCACCGTCACCTGGATTTGTAAGGTATGCCTCCATGATGGAGTTATTGTTAGTGTCTTCCCAGATCATAAGTCCGGAGAACTCGTACCGTAGGTCAAATGAAGACCAGCCGTCAACTGCATCGACGCCATAGTGCTGACCAATGCCAAAGGACAACCAAGTCCAAGTCTGTTCATCCTGACTGACCCAATCCCAACCATTGGCCAGAGCTTCTGCAAGGATATCCTCCCATGTCACATTTCGTGCCATGTGAGCAATGTCCCAGTATCCAGCTCTCGGGAAGCCTTCTGGGTTGAAGATTGTTGAGTTAATGGTGTCCCACTCAGCTGAACCCACAGGAGTGAGGTCATCAGCATGGAACCAGTAGAAGGTTTCCTCCCATTGATATGACCAAGAGTTGGTCTCCAGACCCATCCAGGAATCGGTATACATCTCGTCACCAAACAGTGTTCCGTTTGGATCCCAGAGGATACTGACCCACATTCGACTATACTCTGAATACCAACTGTTTGTGGATGAATATTCAGACATGACATAGTACTGGTCATCTGTTGTTGCTGTATCTCCATCAAGATCAAGTGCATTGTTGGTTTCGGATTCACTCCAGCTCTGAACACCCCATAGTGCCCATTGTGGATTTCCTACAACAATCTCGTTGAAGTTCTTGAAGGTGACACTCTCAATTGGAGCAAGTGTGTACTTGTAGGCTTGACCCTCAACACTTCCTATCTGGAAGATGTAATCGTATCGGGCTGTGGCGTTGTATGCGGTACCCTTGTAGATTACTTCGTAGACTGCATTGTCGTGGTCCGCCCATCTAAAGAAGTACTTGCCATTCAATGACCCATTGGTGAGCAACATTGCCTCAACTCCACCCATGTAGGGCCCGATGTACTCAGTCCCATTTACGAAGTAATGGAATGCAACAGAACCGGTGGCATTCCAGACATTGTATCCAGAAGCGAATTCAATGGCAATCATAGGTAGCTCGCCGTAGGAATCAACATAGTGTCGTGTTCCATAAATATCATCGACATAGTACAAATACTCAAACTCACTCACATACTCTTCGAATGGGTATCGATCGCGTGTATAGATTAACGTACCATTCGCATCCACTAGATAAACTTCAAAGAGACTCCGTGGCTCACAAGAAAATACAGTTCCGTTTGCCAATGTTAAAGTCCAATTGGTTTCATATCCAAAAGTCAAGTCATTTTCGTTTTGAACATAGTATGTGTCAGGAGTGACAAGAGAATCCTCAGTAACAAATGTCAAGTCATCAAAGTGACCGTAATCAACTGTACCTCCGACAACTACGGGTTGCCAGAACGAAGTACCATTCACATTTGCATGCCACATTTTCTGACCGTCGAGAGTGTAATTTGTAGAATCTATGACCGCCCAGAAACCAGTATGGTTGAAGTGATCATACTCGTTCCATAATCCGGTATCAGGAGTTCCACCAATGAAGTGGTTCACTCCGCTGACACTGATTGTCTTTGTAGTTGGAACTCTCCCATAGAATTCCGATGATGTGTAGTATACACCCGACCAGTCTGCCTGTGCACCCGGGTAGGGCATCTCATGATTACCCTCGACAGTGGACCATTGCTCCTGCAATACCCACCAATCAGCAACGAAAACGTCTGAACCCAAGTATGTCGCATTGAAACTCTCGTAGACGTAGGATACTCGCTGGCTTACTCCTTCTATGTCCATGTAGTATGAACCATCATAGTGGTCGTATACCATATCATACCTTGTACCGTTTTCTGCAAGAACATATTCCGTTCCAGTTCGAGGATCATTCCGAGGATAATCCTGGACGTACATCATACTTGATGCACCAAAACGGATGTATTTACCTGATGGTGTTGCCTCAGATGATTCAATGAATTCAACATTGACATTGTTTTGCCAAGTGTCATAATCAGTACCCTGATGCAGGATGCCATCGATGTCCCACCAGCTATACCAGTAATCGACACCATCGTTCCACCATTGGTACTCTTTCTGTGTTGATAGGAAGGAACCCTCTCCAGGAACTGTTATATTATAGATTCGTGCGAACTTCTCATCTTGGATGTGGATCTTGGTACCGTTGAGTAACTCATAGTACCAACCACCTTGGTCATTGAATAATATCCTCTCCTCAGTGTATGTTGAGTATGGATACATGATGTCCCTAACAAGAATCGGGTGGTCAACGCCATCTATTGTGATATACGGACGCTCTTCAACAGCCAACCAGTCAGATGCACCTGGAATTGAGCTGTTGTATACTCCAATCCTGGATGTGATATCGACGTAAACATCCTCGCCTAGATAATCGAACGTGTTTACCCAGCCAGGTCGCCAGATACCAACATCGTGGAAGCCCATTGCTGAGGATGGATCTTCGACCCAAGTATTGTTTGCAAAACTAAAGTCCCACCAGTGAGTGATCTCTCTAACTGAATCAGTAAAGTTCACTAGAAATGAATAGTAAAGATCGCCACCATCAATGCGGGTTGTGACGTTCGTGACCTCTGCAAAGACAACATCACTCCTAGTCACTTCTGACCGGATTCCATAATAGTACCAGTTATTTTGGTTCACCCATTCACCTGTCTTCTGGTTGAAGAAGTACCATTCATAGTACCATCCCTCGACCTCAACATAATCAGAGGTCCAGAAATCACCATAGATCCATTCAGTTTCACCGCTGGTCATATTGTATTCCCAATGCCAGTCAGTGACAAGAGTTTCAACCCACTCCCAATGCAGACCGAAGGTTCGATTTTCCATTGCAGTATAGTTGTAGGTTGAGAATGTTACGCTCTGGTCAGCTCCGACAAGAATCTCATAGTACATATCTGTGTACCAATAACTATCTTGAGACCAAACACTGTCGTAAGAGTTCATTGAGAAGAGTGCACCGTCAATATCCGATGCTAAATCAGCTCCACC
>SOKL01000319.1 GCA_004376265.1 Candidatus Thorarchaeota archaeon | reverse complement strand
AAGTAGCAAGAAAGCACTGATGGGAATCGTAGAAGATACAAATGAAGACCTGATCTTCCTCAGAGAACTTATTGAAGCAGGAAAGATAAGATCGGTCATCGACAAACGCTATCCAGCTGAACAGGCTGCTGAAGCCCACAGGTATGTAGAATCAGGGCAGAAAAAGGGACACGTAGTAATTACTCTGGACCATCTCTAGATGAACGAGGATATCGCAAATGATAGCATATCTGAAAAAACCAACTGGAGTCGTCCTTCTAGCACTTCTGTTGATATTAGCTATGATAGGAGATTTTAGTAATGGTGGACTGATGCTAATTGGCATCTTCCCAATCCCTGCGGTCTACACCGCCTTCGGTTTATTCTATGCAGTACTTCTCCTATTTGGTGGACTAATCTGTTTGCTCCTCCTCTATGGAATATGGAACCTCAAGTCTTGGGCCAGACTAATACTACTAATTGGTTTCCCGGCTCAAGTAATCTTTAACATAATCCTTGACCCCCTCATCTTTGAAAACTACACAATATTAGTAATCAGCCTTGTTGTCGCGGGTTATCTACTATTGCCCAGTACAAGTGATCACTTCAGTTGAGAATCAAAATGCACGGCTAAATTCCAATCGAATTCAACACATTAATCATTCTTCAAGAAGACCTATCAGAATTTTCCATCTTGCACCATAGAAGCCAGTTTCCTGATAGTGTAACCTAGGAAAACATCACATGTCGATTTCCATTTCTTTTCCATGATATATTCTCCAACTTGATCACCATCACTGAAATCGACATTACTTAGAGTCTTGCATGCTGTACTTCCAAATTCCTTCTGGAAGTCTTCATACAAATTAGTAACAATTTCAATAGCGGTTCCTCTCTCTTCTATGTGATCTTCGGGAATAGAGTCTTTTCCATGTCCACATTTGAATCCAATCGCGGCGCTGCTTCCAATAAGTAGACCGCAGGTTGTTTCTCCAGAGAGGATACCTCCTAAGTATCCGGCAGTAGCCCAAGATAACTCTGGGTCCGTCATACCCCATAGTTCTAACAATGCCTGTAATGAGGCTTCAGCACATGTGTATCTATGCATTCGTTTGTAAGCTTTGGTCAGAATTTCATCAAAATCCGGATTTGACATGACCTTCAACATACCTTTTGCTGATTATATCATTTGTTACCAAATGAGAATCAAGCCTATGTTGACACAGAGCGCAAGAAGAGTAAGGTCGTCATATCACTAGACCATCTTTAAATAAAACCAATTCATGTGTCAATCAGTGAATGCATATGAAAGCAATGATTACTACTAAGTACGGACCACCAGAAGTTCTTCAGATTGAAGAGAGAAGCCAAGCCCGCAGGCCAATGAAGTTTTAATTAAAGTCCATGCGACTACGGTATCTGTGGGGGATGTACGAATGCGAAGCTTCGATGTCCCTCGTGCCCAATGGCTCATCGCCCGATTATTTTTAGGTTTTAGAAAACCAAAGAAAGATATTCTTGGAATGGAAATCGCTGGCGAGGTAGAATCTGTCGGTTCAGATGTAACGAAATTCAAGGTAGGCGACCGAGTATTCGCGTCAACATTCTGGGAAGGTCTTGGAAGTTACGCTCAATACAAATGTATACCTGAAGATGGAATGCTAGGAATAATACCAGAAAATATGTCTTACGGGGAAGTTGTCCCAGTACTTGGTGGAGGAGTTACAGCAATTAAGGTTCTCAAAAAAGCAAACATTCAGCCTGGACAAAAAGTACTGATCTATGGTGCATCAGGAAATGTGGGAACCTATGCTGTCCAGATAAGTAAACACTTTGGAGCTGAAGTTCATGGAGTATGCAGCACAACTAATGTAGAATTAGTGAGGTCTCTGGGAGCCGATTTTGTGATAGATCGTAAAAAGGAGAATTTTGCTGATAGCGGTGAAAAGTATGATATTGTTTTTGACGCCGTAGACAAGATGGAGTCCTCACAAAGAAAAGTATCACTAAACGAAACAGGAGTCTATCTTAACGTAAACAAAGATACTGGTAGCATGGGAAAAAGCCACGAAAACATTGAATACCTTGTCTTTGTCGAGGAACTATTGCGGGCTGGAAAGCTCAAATCGGTCATAGATAAAACCTATCCATTTGAAAAAATCCCTGAGGCTCACACATATGTCGAAACAGGCCGCAAGAGAGGATGCGTCGTAGTAACTGTAGATCATTGAAGGAATCCTCATGAAAGCGATTGTATGGCCAAAATTCGGTCCACCGGATGTTCTCCAGTTCAGTGAGGTTGAAACACCAACCCCCACTGAAGATGAAGTACTGTTCAAAGTTCATGCGTCATCCCTAAATGGAGTTGATTTTGAGTTTGTGAGAGGTTCATGGGCAGCCCGCTTAACGGTGGGGCTTCTAAGACCAAAAAACAAGATTTTCGGAACTGACGTTTCAGGGCGGGTGGAAGCAGTTGGCAAAAACGTAAAGCAGTTTCAGCCAGGTGACGAGATTATAGGGGATTTAATATCGCATGGTCTAGGTGCTTTTGCTGAGTATGTGTGTGCTCCTGCTGAAGCTTTGACACTGAAACCAGCAAGTATGTCTTTCGAGGAAGCAGCGACCTACCCACAAGCGGCAATTATCGCCCTGCAGTGTCTTCGCGGTAAGAAACAGATTCAACCAGGAGATAGGGTCTTGATAAACGGAGCAGGCGGGGGGAATGGGTACGTTCGCCATCCAGATTGCAAAATCATTTGGGGCCGAAGTTACAGGTGTTGATAATGCGAAGAAGTTGGATCTTATGCGTTCGATTGGAGCAGATCACGTATTAGATTTCCATGAAACAGACTTCACCAAAACTGGAGAGCGGTACGACATGATCATTGATACTGTCGCACGACGTTCGATTTTCGCTGCCAAGCGTGCTCTGAGTCCCGATGGACTCTTCGTCATTGTCGGGGGTTCCAGGTCAGCATTCTTCCAATTTGTGTTCCTAGGTCCACTGATTTCAAGGACCGGGAATAAGACATTGAGTTTCAACTGGTGGAGCCAACCATGCAACAAGGAGGATATGGATTTCTTAACAGAGCTCTTTGAAGCCGGCAAAGTAGTACCTGTTATAGA
>SOKL01000246.1 GCA_004376265.1 Candidatus Thorarchaeota archaeon | reverse complement strand
CAAGGATCGACAGAAACTACTCAAACATCTTGAGGAGATGAAGGTCAAGATATCATCCCTCATTGACTCACTACAATCTGGAGGAACATAGAATGGCTAGGAACAACGGCGGCAAGACTATTGCAAAAAGCCCTGCGAGATACATGCTCAGTGGATTGGCGAGAAACAAAGGAGTCACAACATTTGCTCTGATTCTCACCGTCATATCGACTCTACTTGTAACAATTCCCTCAGTCATAATTGGGATGGCTGTCAACGAATTACTCCAAGCTGACGGAATAACACCTGCTCTCACACTCACTCCGTTATTCATGACGTTTGTCTGGTTGATAATTGGACTCGCTCTACTATACATGGGGCTTTACTTCATTGTGGGATACGTATGGGCAATTCTGACCCTACGATGGGAGAGAGATGCTCGACAAGATTTCTTTGAGGCTCTTCAGGACTATAGCATGACATTCCATGACGAGGTCGATAGTAAGCGACTCTTGTCTGTCGCCATGCAGGATATTTCATGGGTTCGTTTCTCTTTGAATCCTGCACTTCGGAATCTTGCAGGTAGTTTCATCTCATTCGCGATTACGGCGATTATTCTGATTCAGATTGATTTCGGTCCAGCTCTTGAGAGTTTTCTAGTTTTGAACCTAGGTGGTTTCTCCATTCCAATTTACGGATTCACAATTATCATGCTCATTGGTACTCCACTCTATCTTGTATTCTCTTATCGATATGCAAACGCTGTTGAACCGGTTCGCAGGAAACGTTCTGAGGATATGGAAAAACTTACCTCGATTACCCAAGGTGTGTTCACTGGCATTGAGGTTGTTCGGGCATTTGGGACAGAAGAATACGAGCAGACAAAGTTCCGTGATGTCAGCAAAGAATACGAGAAGTCAATTGCTAAAGAAGGTAGACTTGCTGCTTTCTACATTCCAGCTCTTGTTCTAGTAGGTATGGTTTCCATTGCATTTCTCTACGCATCCTATGCAGTGATCAACGGAGCTCTGACAGCCGGGGACCTAGTCACAATAATGGCGCTTCTCATGGCCCTAGAAGGTATGAATTTCCATCTCCCCAGAATGCTCCTTGTTTTGAGAGGAGGATATGTGAATGCTCAACGAATTGTTGATATTTTGAAATGGGAAGAAACACTCATTGAACCTGAAGAAGAGGTCACTGAGATAGACTGGCTTGGCGATATAGTATTTGAAAATGTCAGTTTCAAATATGGTGCGAATGATAGCGAGAATGATCATTATGCCCTGAAAGATTTCAGTATAACCATACCGGGAGGTTCCCGTGTCGCTCTCGTCGGAGGTCCAGGCGGTGGGAAGAGCTCCATACTAAAACTGCTCCTTCGTCTTTACGATCCAACTGAGGGAACAATTCGTGTGGGTGGCGTAGACCTTCGAGATGTATCAACTAAATCTGTCCGTGATGTTGTTGGTCTTGTGGAACAAGATATCTTCCTTTTCCGAATGAGTGTTAGCGATAATATCGCATTTGGTAGACATGATGCCACCCAAGATGAGATTGCGGAAGCTGCCAAACGTGCTCAGGCTCACGAATTCATTGTAGACCTCCCAGAGAAATATGACTCGATTATTGGTGAGCGGGGAATGACTCTATCAGGAGGACAGAGACAACGTCTAGCAATTGCGAGAGCAATAATTCAAGATCCAAAGATTCTACTCTTGGATGACTCAGTAAGTGCGGTTGATGCTCAGACAGAGTTTCTCATGAGAAAAGCATTGGACGAAGTAATGGTCAATCGTACCAGCGTTACTGTGACTCAACGACTCCGTACCCTGATTGAATCAGATCTAGTAATCATTGTTGATAAGGGAATTATCATCGCGACGGGTTCCCATGAGAACTTGATACGTGATTCAGAGCACTACCGAAAGATATTCGAACGACTTCCTGGAGCACAGGCACTTCTTGCAGCTGCTTCTGCTGGGGGAGGTGGTGCATAATGGGAATGCACATGAGAAGAGGACCAGCAGCATTAGCTGGCCAGAAACCGAAAAGAAGTCGTCCAATCAGAGTCTTGCTTGGTAAGATGATTCATTACCTAGGACGATTCAAACGCATAGTTTTCATTGGTGCAATTCTATCCCTTGCCGCTACAATCATTGCTGTCATTGACCCTCTGATCTTCTTATGGGCTATGGAATCTGTATTTGTTCCAGATCCAGTTACTGACACTATTCTATTCTTGACTGGTCTCTATGTACTTTTCAGGGTAACGTCTTGGACGATGAGAAGTGTAAATACATGGATTCTAGCTGGTGCTCAGGCAGGGTTTGTGCAGAATATCCAAGAAGACCTCTATACAAAACTCATTGGAGCTGATTTATCTTATCATAAGAGTGAACAGAGCGGCAATGTTACTTCTAGAGTAACATCAGATACCGTAGAGCTCGGAACAGGAGTTCAGGTACTAATCGATTTCTCGAGCCAAGCACTGATGTTGGTTTCATCTTTTGTGATGCTGTGGTTGGTCAATCCATTCATCGCACTCACAACCCTAGTAGTTCTACCAGGAGTGATTTTCATCGCAGTTCTCTTTGGAACTGTCGGTCAAAGAATTATGCTTGCTTCTCGAAGAGCTTCAGGTGCAGTATCAGGACAGATAGCAGAGAATCTCAGTGGTATTCATGTTGCAAAAGCATTCAATCGAGAGAATGAACTTGCAGAGGACATGATGGAGCTGAATCAGAAATCGTATCATCATGGTTTCAGATTTATGATTCTTATGAGTGCCATGCAACCACTTGTTAGATCCATTGGCCAGTTTGCTGTAGCTGCTATGCTTTTCGTTGCAGGTAGTCTGGCAGTTGGTTCAATGCCATTCCTCACTATCAGTGGGTTATTCTTAGGAATCACTCTGGTTAACCGGTTTCTATGGCCACTGCTAGCTCTCAGCATGATGTTCACTCAGGTTCAAACCTCGATGGCTGCGATGGACCGTGTTATGGACATCCTAGAATCCAAACCTGCGATTGCAGACGCTGTTGATGCTCTGCCACTTTCAGAAGATAGCGATGGTATCTATTTCCAAGATGTGACGTTTGAATATGTGGAAGATACTCCTGTATTGAACAATGTGTCATTCGAAATCAACCCAGGTGAAATGGTTGCGATTGTTGGGCACACCGGTGCTGGAAAGACAACCATCGCCGCGCTTGTCAATCGGTTCTATGATCCGACTGACGGTGGTATCTTCATTGGAAGTCAAGACCTTCGGTTGGTCACGCAGAAATCACTGCATGACTCAATGTCATTGATACCACAGGAACCCTATCTCTTCGACGATAGTATTATTGAGAACATTCGTTATGGACGGTCCGATGCAACTGACGAAGAAATCTATGAACTTTGCAAAATAATCGGAGCAAACGAATTCATTGAAGTCTTAGCCGATGGTTATGAAACTAGTATCATCGAAAGTGGCAAGAACCTCAGTGCGGGTCAACGCCAGATGATTACAATTGCTCGAACCATGCTGGCTGATCCGAAGATTCTCATTCTGGATGAAGCTACAAGCAGGTTGGATGCATACAGTGAATCACTAGTTCAAGATGCCCAAGAGCGGCTTTTTTCCGACAGGACCACAATCGTGATTGCACACCGTCTGACAACAATCGCTAATGCCTCGCGTGTCTTCGTGTTTGACCATGGAGATCTTGTTGAGCAGGGAACCCATGAGGAACTTCTTTCACTTAATGGAGTCTTCAAGTCACTATACGACACTTACTACGCACATCAAGGTATTGATGAAATAACAGAAGAAGTCGCTGAAGTGGCTAAATCTGAGGTGGAAAAACACGGTGGTGAGGAACCCGTTCCAGCAAGTAGCGAAATGATGATGGGAATGGGTGGAGGTGGAATGGGTCATGGTGGCATGGCCGGTCATATGCCCTCTCCTGAGATGATTGAAAAAGCTAAGGAACGGTACAAGTCTGATCCTGATTCGATACCTGCACCAATGCGAGATATGCTGAAACAAATGATTGAAGCTGATGAAAAGGCCGAGAAGAAAGATAAAACCAAAGATGACGAATACAAAAGAAGTAAGACCATGCAGCAGGGACCTCTCGGGTCTGGAAGACCCTCCCCTCAAATGTTAGAGGCATTGAAGAAAAAATACAAAGAAGATCCCTCTTCCGTTCCTGAACATATGCGTGCTCACCTTAAGAAAATGATCAAGGAAGACGAAGACAAAGGGTGATTTATTCCTCTACGTCTTCGACCACGTCATAGACTTTCTCTAGTCTACTCGCAGCGATGATTGAGGCCCCTATCAATACATAAGCCTCTGTTGCTATAACATAGTCGAAAGGTGATCCTGGCGCATATGTGATAAAGCTCCAGAACAGGTTTCGGATGAAGAAGAGGAGCACTCCAAGGAATAACAGAATTAGGGGTTTCGCAATGAGGCCACCCCGTAGTGTCCAGAGTAGTCTTCCGAGCGCAATCAAGATGATGCTGAGTCCCACAACCATAGGAACTGATATTCCTATGAGGAGCAGACCACTACCGGGGATGAATAGCGTTTCCAGAACAAACAAACCCAACCCGGAAATTGTTCCGATTAGAATGACACGCGGCCACATGTTGTTTCCAGCAACTCCTAATGCAGAGTTTGATGATTGGAGATATCCTAGAACTCCCAATCCCCAGAGTAGAAGCGCTGGTAGCTGAACGAGACCTATTGTGAATATGATTTCTGTACTACCAATGGTATGTAAAATCACTCCTGCAATTTCTGAGAGGCTGAACACAATCAAGCCCAGTGCCATCCAAACATTAAGTGAATGGAACCGGTCATCTTTGACTAGTGACTCGCGACCAAATGCGTTCAAGCCTGCAACTCCCAAAAAGAATGCCGCTAGAGGAGCCAAGAATGATGAGAATATCGAGAGACTGAGGGCGTCACCACTATAGTAGAGGATCACTGAAACAAGAAGGATGGCAAGTCCTGTCAAGATGATAATACCTACATTCCGCCATCCTGTTTGTGACACTTGTTTTTTTACTCCTCGCGAATGGTGACAAAACGATTCAGCACCCCGTTTTGTATATTGTGTTGATAGAGCAATCAGAGAATCACACTGACAAAGTTTCCCATTCGATTTCATAAGCCGTACTTGGATACTTCTGTTCGATTTCCTCTTTTGTGTTAGCTACAATCTTGTTGACAGGACTTGCTCCAATGAGGTCTTTCACTCTGCGAGTGATGAATTGCATTATTGCTCGAAACCCATCATTGAGCACATCCGGTCCAATTGTACCCTTTATCGTAGCAGCTGTGAGCGAACTTCTCATTTCAATGTCAACCCCTTCTTCAAGTTGCAAATATGCCAAGTATGGATAATTGCCAACCAGCTCATTCCTAGAGGTTAAGAACACTTTTCGCATCGCATTAAGCCCGACAATCTTCGCGCTGTTTCTCAGAAATGATTGAAGTGCTGCAATGTATCTGACTGCAACAGCATGAGCTGGAGTGACCAGTTCAATCATTTTTCTTTTTTCTAGAAGCGCAATATCATCAAGAAACCTTTTCAGATCGGAAGTGCGTAGTTTCTCAGCTGCTATAGAAAGGGGCGTTTCGCCATCAATTTCTGTCAAGACTTTTGCTGAACCTGGTGACAGGGTTTCATTCGATTCATTAGATCCAGTGAGAGCTGTTACTTGGTAGATGTCACCAGGTTTTACAGGATTGTTCACAGTGATTGCGTTTTCCCAGAGAGCTTCCGCTGCTATATTAAGCGCGACTTCTATTGGTACTTCTAGAAATTCAGCAGCATCTTTTACAGAACAAATAGATGGAATCAACCGTAGAAAAGATATGACATCTGGTCGTTTTGAATAATACTCCCACTCGGCGCGAACCGCCATTATTGTTTCAGGATCTATCTGATCTCTAACGAATTCATCAATCACACTTGCCTCAAATCGAGTGTGAATGGCAAGGTCTATGTCAACCCACCTTAGAACATTGAATTGCTCCTCGAATCGATGAATCATACGTTTCAGTTTATCCCTAATCAGAACACTGTCCTCTTTGGTCGAGATTGCCCCAAGAGTCCATTCACCAAACTCGACAATAATCTTGTATTCAGATCCCTCGAAGGCGCGAGCTTGTGATGTCACTGAACGAGTGGCTTCGTCAAAAAATGATGTCATTGCAACCAGAAATGATGAGAGAAGTTGTGGGTCAAACCCTGACTCTGTGAAATCTTTGTGATATATACAAACCCCAGTTTCTTTCTTTATGATATAGAGGCTGTTGATTTGCATGGGGTCTGTACCTCGAGTCTATTATGGCGAACTGTAAGTCTGCATCCTCTCGCATCCCAAACCAAGGTCTTGGCGCGCTTAGTATGTTTAGAATCTTTGTTGCTTTTGAGCCTTCTAGTGATGTATATCCGAACGTATGATTTTGTCGGACGGTCACCCTTATAGGATTAAATCGGTCCCACCAGACTTGATTGGCATGTCAGAGAAAGAAGAGTTCGCAATTGTCTGTCCCTCATGCGAAAAGGGTACACTTGATGTGCGGTCTACTCTCTATAGTATTCCTTTTTTCAACGAGCTCGCAATGTTCTCAATGAAATGCCCCTCCTGCAACTTTGGTCATACTGATGTCTTTTCAGCTGAACAGAGAAAACCTGCGAGATTCACTCTTGAAGTGAATGATTCAGCACTACTTCGTGCAAGAGTCGTTCGTTCAGGTTCAGGCACCATTCGACTTCCTGAATTTGGAATCGATGTCGAACCAGGACCAACTGCAGAGTCTTTCATTACTAATGTTGAGGGTGTACTCACTCGAACAATGTCAGTAGTTGAGACCGCGATAAATTTCGCTGATGAGCCAGAAGAGAAAGCTCGTGGTGCTGAGATACTCGAAAATATGAATCGTGCTCTTGAAGGCGAGTTTTCTTTTTCATTGATTATGGAAGACCCCATGGGAGTTAGTGGAATCATACTTGATGACATGTCAAGGGTCAAGTATGAAGAACTCAGTCACGAAGAAGCCTCTACATTGAAAGGTGCTCCGTTTTGGATTGATGCCATCCGAGAAGACTTCAAAGAGCGTAAGGGTTAAAACAATCTCGCAGAGTTTTCACAACTAATTGTGGGCCGATAGATCAGCCTGGCAGATCGTCTGGTTTGCATCCAGAAGGTCGCGAGTTCAAATCTCGCTCGGTCCACCATCTCCTCAATGTCCACTACGTTTAGCGACCATGTCCAATACTGCTCTTCCTTCTTTAACAACACAAGCTGTGTGTGTCGCGCGTTTTGCTGAAACAATCCTGTATCCAACGTGCGCTGTCGATTTCGATTCTTGGTTTATCGAAACCACAAGTCCGCATGAGGTAAGGAACAACCCTGACTCGAATCCTTCATACCAAGGGTTACCTGAGTGTATCAGTCCACCGTCTTTGATCAGAAATTGATTCCCCTCTCTGAATCTTGTTCGAATTATCACTCCACTACAGGTCAGAATGATACCAAGAGGAAGAAATCCAAGAACGATTGTTGTACGTGGGTCATTGTAGAGTCGCGAAATAATGATTGGATTACTGTACCAGTAACCGACAATCATAGTGTGGACTAGAAGCATTAACAGACCAACAACTGTCAGCAGACCACCATACTCTCTATAGATCCGCTCCTTCATCTGACGAACTCTCCACACTATTAATTACTCAAATAATTGCTATATATTTTTCCAAAAGCCAAACTAGGATATCCCTAGTCCTGTACCTGTTGGAGGTTGGTAGGTCTGATTATCTTCTACAAGTCCCGTGAATGGATCATCCCTGAGTGGTCCTAGCGCAATCTCATGGGGGTGGTTGAAGTTAGAGCCTGAAAGGACTAGATGGACAGCGGCGGAAATCCCAATCTGAGTTTCCCATGGACTGATAATCACGCACTCAATGTTGTTTTCCTCAGCTAATTTTGCAATTCCTTTCGATTATCCGTGGGCCGATAGATCAGCCCGGCAGATCGTATGGTTTGCATCCAGAAGGTCGCGAGTTCAAATCTCGCTCGGTCCACCATCTCCTCAATGTCCACTACGTTTAGCGACCATGTCCAATACTGCTCTTCCTTCTTTAACAACACAAGCTGTGTGTGTCGCGCGTTTTGCTGAAACAATCCTGTATCCAACGTGCGCTGTCGATTTCGATTCTTGGTTTATCGAAACCACAAGTCCGCATGAGGTAAGGAACAACCCTGACTCGAATCCTTCATACCAAGGGTTACCTGAGTGTATCAGTCCACCGTCTTTGATCAGAAATTGATTCCCCTCTCTGAATCTTGTTCGAATTATCACTCCACTACAGGTCAGAATGATACCAAGAGGAAGAAATCCAAGAACGATTGTTGTACGTGGGTCATTGTAGAGTCGCGAAATAATGATTGGATTACTGTACCAGTAACCGACAATCATAGTGTGGACTAGAAGCATTAACAGACCAACAACTGTCAGCAGACCACCATACTCTCTATAGATCCGCTCCTTCATCTGACGAACTCTCCACACTATTAATTACTCAAATAATTGCTATATATTTTTCCAAAAGCCAAACTAGGATATCCCTAGTCCTGTACCTGTTGGAGGTTGGTAGGTCTGATTATCTTCTACAAGTCCCGTGAATGGATCATCCCTGAGTGGTCCTAGCGCAATCTCATGGGGGTGGTTGAAGTTAGAGCCTGAAAGGACTAGATGGACAGCGGCGGAAATCCCAATCTGAGTTTCCCATGGACTGATAATCACGCACTCAATGTTATTTTCCTCAGCTAATTTTGCAATTCTTTTCGATTATCCGTGGGCCGATAGATTAGCCTAGCAGATCGTCTGGTTTGCATATATGAGGCCGCGAGTTCAAATCTCGCTCGGTCTACCACTACTTCTATGATATTCTTATTTTGTAACTTTTGCAGCGCAGTCTTTACAATGAGGACGAGGTGGAGAACCTGCATAGGTTGGTTCTTCTCTAATCTTCTTTTTACATCTTACACATTTTTCCATAAACATCCCACATACATAATCCTGACAATTCATCTTGCCACTAGCAATCAAGTTGATATCTAACGTATTGTTCAAATTATATATCGTAATCTCTGCTTATCTCTTCTTCTGCAGCTACCCTAGGAGATGATAGACGGCCACTCTCTCGCTCGGTCCACCATCCTATTTCTAAGTCACACGGAATCAGACTTTGTTATTCCAAGACCTGTACCTTTAGGAAGTTGATAAATCCCATCCTCTTTAACTAGACCATAGAACGGATCATCTTTCAGCGACCCCGGTGCAATCTCATGAGCATGGTTGAAGTTTGATCCTGAAAGGACAAGATGAACCGCAGCAGAAATTCCTATTTGAGTTTCCCATGGACTGATAATCACACATTCGATATCATTCTCCTCGGCCAATATTGCAATTCTCTTTGTCTGAAATATTCCTCCATGTTTGATAAGCTTCAACCCAAAGAAGTCCACCGCTTCATGTTCTATCAACGTTACCGCATCTTCATACGTGTACAGGGACTCATCCGCCATTATTGGCACACTACATGATTTTCTGAGCTGGTTGAATCCTTCATAGTCATCAGCAGCTAAAGGCTGTTCCAAGTACTCAAGATCCAATTCTTCAGATGCTTTGAGCACTTGCAATGCTTGTTTCACAGAGTATCCCGTATTGGCGTCCGCCCGAATTTTGGCTGACTCACCTACGGTTTCTCTGACCAGTTTCAAGGTCTCAATATCTCTCTCAACATCTAATCCAACTTTGATTTTTACTGATTTCATCCCTTGATTTAGTTGATGCGCTGCTTCATCAGCAATGAACTGCGGTGTTCCTATTCCAAGCACTGCGGCAATCTCAACATGTTCCCGGCAAAGTCCCCCAAGAATCTGGTACACTGGAACACTTCGAATCTTTGCCGCCAAATCGTAAAGAGCAAGGTCGACTCCTGTTCTCGCTGTTCCTCCCACATTCGGGAATTTCTCGGTCAAATCTCTGAAGACCTCTTTGTTGAATGGATCTTTTCCAAGTAGAAATTGGGTGAGTTGGTCATCAATCTCTTTTCTGATTTGTACCGGGTCATCGTCTTCTGTGAAAGGCAATGGACAAGCTTCACCAACTCCGGTGATTCCACTATCAGATGTTATCTGCACTATCACATGGTTTCTAACTGATGGTTCCTCACCGTAGGTTGTTGTGAATCCATTGTTAGCTAAACACGTCGTAATTGGTTCTGTCTTGACAGTAGCAATTCGCATTGAATTCACCTGCTTACCACGTTCTCCAACGACTTGGTGAATGTTAAATGCGACTGCGTTCGAAGTTTGCAAAGAAATGGAGATTGCATGATTCGATATGTTAGATAATGATTTGCGTAAAGACGTCGTAAGGTAACCCTTAAAGGGCACCATCCTCGGGGAAATCGATACGACAAGGGATAACAAGCGTGACATTTCGCTTACCGGCCTGAAAACAAAGTTCGGATACTCTTGAAGTGGTGGAACGATTATGCAATTACTTGAGACATTTCTACAAGACATGTCATTGCTAGAGCAGTTTCTGATTTTAGTTGTAGTAGCAGTGGCATTCCTAAGTCTCGTGTATGCCTGGTGGTTGAGGAAAGGTGTTCTTGCCCAAGAAAAAGGGACAGAACAGATGCAGAAGGTCTGGAATGGTATTCGTGAAGGTGCTTTGTCTTATCTCGACAGGCAGTTGAAGACCATCATACCGATTCTAGTCGTATTATCAGTCCTTCTATTCTTCACTGTATATATTACAACACCAGAAGCAGGTACTGCAGAACTATTTGGTATTGATCTTGATAATCCCTTTGCCGATCCAGTTGCTCTAAATAATGCTAGAGTGGTTGTTGGTATTGGTCGATCAATAGCTTTTATTCTGGGTGCTGGCTTTTCATTGATTGTTGGGCAACTCGGTATGCGTATCGCAGTTGAGAGCAACATCCGTGTCGCACAGGCAACCCGAGAAGGAGACGACAGATACAACCGAGCACTAACCATTTCTTACCGTGGAGGCACATTCACTGGAATGTTGACTGACGGTCTTGGATTGCTTGGTGGAACCATGATATTCATCATATACGGCTTAGCAGCCCCAGATGCCCTCCTTGGGTTTGGTCTAGGAGGTACCCTCTTAGCCCTCTTCATGAGTGTCTGCGGCGTTATCTACACTAAAGCAGCAGATATTGGTGCAGACTTAGTCGGGAAGGTTGAACA
>SOKL01000114.1 GCA_004376265.1 Candidatus Thorarchaeota archaeon | reverse complement strand
CTCTGCGTACTTGTACCATCTTCGGTCCTGCTCTGCACAGAAGTACGGTCCATAGAATAATTCTTGGAAACAGAGAATCTGCACATCTTGTTGCTTCGCAATGGTAGCAAAACCTTCATGCTTTCTAATCATTCTCTCGATGTTTTCTTCTATGACCGATTCGTCGGACACATCGCCTTCCCATGTTGCTTGAACTAGACCTATTCGAACGTTTCTCAATGTTCTCACTCCGGGGACCTGAGAGTTTGAACAACAGTTCTTTCGTCTAATAGGCATTTCCCAAACCGATAAATGCTGAGTTCTCCACAAGATTACGGAGGACCTTCAATGACCAAGTTAGATCTCATTGTCAAGAATGGTAAAGTCGTCACTGCCTCTGACACATACCCAGCTGACGTTGGAGTCAAAGATGGAAAAATTGCAACTATCGGAGCAGACTTGAGTCCGGGTTCTGATACCAAAGTTGTGGATGCAAAAGGGAAGTACGTCTTTCCAGGTGGTATAGATGTTCATGTGCATCTCCAACTCCCTTTTTCAGGAACCATCTCGGCTGATGATTTCGAGAATGGTACAAAGGCTGCTGCATGCGGCGGTGTTACCACAGTTCTAGATTTCGCAATTCAGACAAAGGGTCATTCAATCATGAAAGCAGTTGAAGCCCGTAGGGCCGAAGCGGACCCAAATGTCTGTGTTGACTATGGCCTACATGCCGCAATTACAGACTGGAATCCTCAAACACAAGCTGAAATCAAGAAAGTCATTGACTACGGTATTCCCACTTTCAAGATGTTCATGATCTACAAGAATGAAGGATGGATGGCTGATGATGGCATGCTTTTCAACGCTTTAGAAGAGACAGCTAAGCATGGTGGACATATCGGAGTACATGCAGAGAGTGTAGATGTTTTGGATATGCTAATTGAAAGGTATGGAAAAGAGAAGGAGAAATGGGGAGCTTATGGTCATGCTCTCTCTAGACCTTGTTATACCGAGGAAGAGGCAATCATCCGGGCAATCCAATGGGCGGAAGCCACTGGTGGACAATTGTACATTGTACATATGTCAACAGGTGAGGGTACAGACGCTGTAGCTGCTGCTAGAAACCGCGGTGTGAACGTGTATGCAGAAACCTGTCCTCAATATTTACTTCTTGATGATGAGGTCTTCAAGGGTGAAAATGGACACCTCTATGCCACATGTCCTCAGATCAAGAAACCACACGACAGCGAACGTCTGTGGAAGGGTCTAGCAAATGGCGAAGTACAGATTGTCGCGACAGATACTTGTACCTTTGACACCAAACAGAAAGCAGCTTGGAATGGGGATTTCAGGAAGATCCCATTTGGAATGCCTGGTGTTGAGACCATGGTGCCACTGATGTACACTGAAGGTGTTGGTAAACGTGGTTTCACGGTGAATCAACTAGTTTCTCTAGTCAGTACTAATCCCGCGAAACTATTTGGTATGTATCCAGAGAAAGGAACTATTGCTATTGGCAGCGATGCAGACCTAGTTGTCTTTGACCCCGAGAAAAAGGTAACAATCAAAGCTGAAAATCTTCAGACTAATTGTGACTGGAGTCCGTTCGAGGGTTGGAAGCTCACTGGGTATCCTGCTGTCACTGTATCGAAAGGAAAAGTTGTTGCTGAAGATGGTAAGTTTGTGGGAGAGGTTGGTCACGGAAAGTTCCTGAAACGAAAACCCTTTGGAAAACTGTAACCTCATAAGCCATAACAGCAGGTAAGTCCCATGAGATTTCCTGCCAGTCGAGCCTATCATGTGATATATGATGATTCACTCGAGGATGCAATAAGATACGCTGCCGCTAATGATTGGACTGGAATTGTTCCTGACATCGGAGTCCCTTCATTTTCACCTGAGAGAATATCCTCAGAAGAGCGAGCGAGGTTTCGAGACCTGTCCTATGAGCTGTCTGTCGACTGGGGCTTTCATGCACCAGGTGATGATGTCAGTCTGTTCACTACGTATCGTCCAGTTAGAGAAGGGATTATGAAATACTTCAAGCAGGTCATCAATCTAGCTCGAGAGATCAGTGTAAAACCAACTAATGTTGTGATTCATGCAGGAAACCCACCCTCATTTAGAAAGGCCGGAGAACAGTCAGACGTCTTCAGTGAGGCCCATCGTGATATCTACACGCAGACTTTTCGTGAGAATCTGACTGAACTCATCAAAGACGCTCGTCCTCATGTCAAGATTGTGCTCGAAAATGTCAATTGGACTCCCATGGTATGTGAGGTGTTACAACATCTCTTTCCTACAGGACTGAAAATCTGTCTTGACATCCCAAAACTCTTTGGTCCAGATTACAAGATAAATGAGTCCGATTGGAAATTCATTCAGGAACACAAAGGTGCGATTGAGGTAGTCCACATTCACGATGTTCACCCAACACTCGGGAGTCATCAAATAGTGGGGGAAGGCGTCCTCGATTTTGAAAGGGTTCTTCGTTTTCTTGAAGAGCTACCAGCTAAACCTCAGTATGTTTTCGAAGTCAGGCCGAGAGAAGCTGCTCACAAGAGCCTGTTGAACATCAGTAGGCTTATGGAGATACTAAATCTGAATCTGTAGATTTCAGAGCAGACTCGCCATCATTAGATACGCCACTAGAAACGTTATGAAAAGGATTATACCAAAAAGCAAGAGGGCAACAGTTCTCAGTTTCACTATCAACCACCTCCACTTTTTCTAGATTCTCGGAGCTCATCTCTGATCTCCATAAATGCATGAAGCGTATTCTGATTTAGTACACTCATCTTTCGACCCCTAGTGACCTCCCTAGGAAGTGGCACTCTACTAAACCCTCGAAGCTCGCGCAAGATGAAGTCTCTCAGTTCCTCGTGAAACTTCACTCCTTCTATGTTCTCAGCTCCTGCCCCTCCTCTCGTAAGCCTCTGAAAGATTAACGCAATTACTCCTCCTGCACGTGATGTGGAAGACTTGGCCGCTGTTTCAATCTGAATTGTACCAATTCCAAAGAGCCTGTCAAAGACTCCTCTCCTTGTTTTCACGTATGTAATTACACGGAAGGGAACGTGTTTCTGTGTGATCTGGATTATCCCCTTTCTCACAAAAATCTCCGGGCTAACCTCGCCTTCCCAACCTGCAAGTGAATAATCTATACGCTTGACGTAGATGTATGTGTATATCATCCAGAGTACAAAGACGCTGATTGCTCCCAACCAATAATACTGGTTTACAGTATCCCATCCGAGTACAATTAAGAATTCAGTCCAAAAAGATAAGTCATGTGCAATCAACAAAAACTCTGGATTGCTTAAAAGTGCAAAGAAAACGAAGATAGCAACCCAGATGAGGATCAAGATAATGAATACCCGTAGCCACTTCTTGTAGAGAAAGGCGTTGTCTGGATGGAACACTCTTCCACTGGTCACCTGTTCCATGGGCGGTTTTATGACGCGCCCTTCATCTTGAGCCATATGGGTATTCCTCACTCTCTGTCTTTTCTCAATAGATCACGAATCTCTCTAAGGACCAGGAGAATCTCATCCTCGATAGAACCAGTTTCCACCGATACCTCTCTATCCTCATACCTCTGACTGACCTCAGTGCCAGTGACGTATGGATCCTTGAACTTCCTCAACTCCATGAGAATGAAGTCTCTTAGCTCCTCATAGAAGGTGAGCCCTTCTAGTTTCTCTTCGGCTGATTGAAGAACACCCCCAGATCCTCCCGCAGTTTCAATCTCGATAGATCCGATTCCGAACAGACGGTCGAATGGACCTGCAACGCTTTGGATGTTCGTCACAGTGCGGAATGGGACGTGTTTTCTGGTGATATTGATGATCCCTTTTTTCACATACACTTCAGGCATCGTTTCTCCGGACTTTGCCACGACGCTGTATTCGAATGATCGAATATAGATTGGAAAGGCGATGATGTATGCTATCAGGATACTGCCCCCTATGAGCCAGTACCAGAAGTTCAGTGGACCCCATATGAAATTGAATGTGGATGTCCAATATCCTGGATTTCCAGAAGCAAATCCAATCAACCAGAAGACCGAAAACAATACACCAATGACTAGAACCCACACCATTATTACAGTGAAGATTCCCAGAAACCAGTTCTTGTTGCGAAAGTACTTTGACGGTTTGAAGACCTTTCCTTTTGCAATCTCTTCCATTGGGGGTTTGATTACTTTACCTCTTCCTGACATTCGTTTCATCTCTCCTTTTCGAATTTTTTGTTAATCTTCTCTAAAACTTTCCTAATCTCACGGAGCGTTATGAGGCCCCCGAATGACAGAAGAACTGTACTTATACTCCTGTTTCTCTCTGACACCTCATATCAACCCCATATTCAACATTAAAAATATGAGGAAGAGAATGATGGCTATGGCTAGACTACTTACCTTAAGAAATAGCCTAGCTGTACTCACCATATCCTCTCTCCTCCTATAGCTTAGTTCTGAGAATCTCGCGTATATCCCTGAGTGCTAGCAGAATCTCATCATCCAGACTACCATCACTTCTTGGAACACCCTCATCCCGTGGGACTACTACTTCAGTTCCTAATGTGTAGGGATCTCTGTAGCGTCTGAGTTCTCTCAAGACAAAGTGTGACAGTTCCTCATAGAATTTGATGCCTTCCAGTTTCTCTTCCGGACCTCCTTGGCCAGATACACCACCAGAGTAACCTGCTGTCTGAATCTCAACATTGCCAATCCCAAACAGTCTGTCAATGACACCTTGTCTGCTTGCGATGTTGGTGATCGTGCGGAAGGGAACATGTTTTCGAGTGACATTAATGACACCCTTGCGAACATAGATTTCCGCTGAAGCCTCGCCAGACTCTGACAGCACTGAATACTCAATGCTCTGTACATAGACGACTATTCCAATCAGTGCTGGAACCAACCAGACAATGTTTGCAATCAAGATCCATTGACTTATTGTTGGTATCCAGTTGAGAAGTGCAAGTCTTTCAGCTGATGCCCATCCATCAAAGAACCCTATCACCCATGCAATTCCATTCATCACGAAGACAGCTAGTGCCCATGTTGCCACTGCGAATGAGATGGACATGAACCACCACTTGTTCCTCAATGCACTTGAGGGCTTGAACGTTCTCCCAAAGGACGAGTCCTGTGGGGATTCCATAATACCTTGTAATCCGTTTTCAGTTACCAATTATATCACGACTCCTTTCGTTTATAACGCGGGATCTCCTTTGCCGCGAGCTTGTTGAAAATCGCTATCGATTGCTGAGTCATGTGGAGCTGTTCCTCATCGGGACGGAGAGTAATGTTGTACTCATCCATGATTGTGTCAAGTGTCTCCCTGCACTCTGCTTCCTTTGGACAATCGGGGCAGAGCTTTCCCGCGTAGGAGTCATGTTTGTACCAGACGATAACACCAAGCTTCATCGTGAAGACGATGTATACTTGGGCATTTGCCTGGTAGTCAAAACCGGTGAGTAATCCCTTGTAGTCCTGCAAGCTCTCGACATTGAGCCTGTGACTACTTGCATGTTCATTCAGCACTTTTGCGATTTTTTTGCGCGCTCTATTGAGCACTCGCGATACGTAGGCAGGGCTCCAACCTTTCTTATTATTTGCATCAGCAATATCTGTGGTACTCAGTCCTTTCTGGAACTGTTCCCAGACTGCTGATTCATCTGTTGATAGGTAGGGCATCCTTGATCATCCACGTTTTCTTTCAACCTCCATATTTACCTTGTGGAGGTTGTCAATTACCATACTGTTGCGAACATTTATAAATATATGGTAACTTTTTACCATATACTGGTAAACAAAATTTTGTTTACGATGGTGAATAAAAATGGCAAATAACGGATTTGTAATTCAAACACACGGCATGAACAAGAGATTTGATGGTGTTCACGCCGTAAGAGATCTGGACCTAGAGGTTCGGTCTGGCAGCAGGTTTGGTTTCCTTGGTCCTAACGGAGCAGGAAAGACAACCACTGTACGGATTCTATCTGGACTCATGAGACAGACAAGTGGCGACGCCACAGTTGTTGGTTATGATATCAAAACACAGCGTAATGAGATCAAGGCTGTGACTGGTCTGCTTCCTGAGTCACCTGGACTGTACTCGAAGCTGTCAGCTGTAGAATTTCTAGAGTTCATAGGAGCATTGAATGGAAGAAATGGGCCCGCACTGAACAGGCGTATTGACATTATGCTTGGTATGCTCGGACTTGAGGGTCGACAGAACGACCTCTTGGAGTCTTACTCTTCTGGAATGAAACAGAAAGTGCTTGTTGCATCAACACTATTGACTGAACCGAAGCTTGTGTTCTTAGACGAGCCTACGTCAAGGCTTGATCCAGCAGCCAGCGCTTTTGTGAAAGACCTGATTCTTGTTCTAGCCGAAGAAACTGAGACTAGCTTCTTCATCTGTTCACACCAGACTGCCTTTGTTGAGGACGTCTGCGATGTTGTGGGAATCCTCAATGAGGGCGCACTTGTAACCCTTGGGTCTCCCCAGGAGATCATGGAAACCACTGGCACAAACGACCTTGAAGAAGCATATCTGAAGATAGTGGGCGGCCACGTGGACAGGGAAACCCTGTTGGCATGGAGGTAATGCTGATGACTCAAACTTGGTATGCAATTGCAAAGGCAGATTTCCAGGTGTTGACCGTAAGTATGAGGTCGCACAGGAAGTTGTATACCGCTATACTCTATGGACTTGTCCTGACATGGGCGACGGTACTAGCTCCCATGGTATATGGATGGGTCATCAACTCAATCCTACCTCTGGAATACATCAGACCTCTACTCATGGTTATGTTTCCAGGTATAATGCGTACAATAGGATTGCTACTCTGGATTGTCCTACTGCTGTTCCCTCTGTCTCAAGCGTTGCAGGAGATCAAGGTTTCACAATGGGAGATATTTCTGTCAAACAATGTCAGTACTAGAGACATATTGGTTGGAACATATATTGGTAAGATGAGCTTCTATGGACTAATTGTCGTACTCTTAGCTCCATTATTGATTACCCCCTTCATGCTGGCTTTCGAAGTGAGCATCCTTGGTCAGTTATTGGTCTATGGTGTAATCACACTGATGGCTCTAGGAACAATTTGGCTCTCAAACTTCCTTACAAGTATCATTCAGGCGAAACTTGGTGAATCTTCACGAGGTAATGATATCGCAAAGGCACTGGCTTTGGTAGTAGCCATGATAGTAATCATACCGATGTATGGAATGATGTTCTTCCTTCCAGCATTGTCCGAGATGATGGGTATGAACGCGGTTCTTGTTCTTCCTTCAACCTGGTTTGCTGATCTAATCAGCTGGCTTGCCATTGTCTTCAATGGTATTGGAATGACAAGTTCTCAGATACTAAGCTTTGCTGATGTGCTCCAGCTGGACATTGTTATCAGTTCGGTCCTGGCGATTGGCTTTGTTCTTGCCACCGTTGTACTTGCAATTGGTGCAGCTGATAGAGTATTCACTATTGAAGCTGGAGTCCGTACTGAGGTTGTCACCACAGTCGGCAGAGAGAACGCCTTTCTCAGAGGAATCAGGAAAGTCAACTCCGGACCATTTGGATCACTCATGGTCACCAACTTCAAGGACTTCCTGCGCAAAGCGCAGAATCTCTCAAAGATTGGCTATGGTTTGGTCTTAGCGATAATAATGCCAGTCATCATGATGTCGATGGATATCGAGTTCATGCAACTCAGTGAGCTCTTTATCATGTTGATAGTTATGATGTCCGTAATAGGCACTATTCCATTCGCTGGTACAGGCTTCCTTGAAAGCAAGGACCAGCTCTGGATTATCCAGAGTGCACCCTATGGAGCTTCTAGATTCGTCAAGAGCAGGATTGCCTCTCAGGCTTTGATAAGCATTGTACTTGCTGTGATACCATCAGTTAGTTTGTACTTCTTGATTGAGATGACCATTCTAGAGTTCATAATGTTGCTAGGGCTTGGATACTTAGCAATCGTCGGTGGAATGCTCATGGCCACAGGGGTGACTGCGCGAAATCCGAACTATGAAGACACGAAATCACCAGCTCATCAAGCGAATGTGATGACATCCGTTCTTCTGGCTGAATTCTCAATCATAGGTGTCCTATTCATGGACATAATCATTGCTTTAGTATTCGACATTGACATGTTCAGAATAATCGAGAATATCTTCGGCACTGGAAACCTAATGATTGGAATGGCCGCGATTGGACTTGTGGTCCAGTGGACTGTTGCGCTCTTCGTGGTCAGGTCAGGAATAAAGTATCTCTCTAAGCCAGATGCATAGAGAGTGTGGTAAAGGTGGAGTATCATTGGTGTTGTGGCTCCACCTTGCCTTAATTTTTCAGGTTAGTAATAGTTTGTAGAAGACAAAAAGCATAATCTCATCTCAGTGAGCTGATGACAACGTTTCGGTCATCGCTTCCAACAAAGGGGGATTCAGAATAGTCTGAATAGAAACTTGTTTCTTGAAAGCCAGCCTGTACAAGATAACGTTTCAACAGATCTGAGTTGAAGTTCAACACTTTCAGAGTTGAAACTAGTGAGGTCCATTCACCTTTGACTTTCATCTGAGCTGACATCACCAGAGTTGATGAGTTCGGAGGATCTGTGTGTTCGAAGAATCTTGAAAACACAACATCTTCACCCGTATCCATTTTTCCGACCTTTTGTGGGAAGAATCTAAAACCAGTTCTATGAATTTCCTTAAAATTAAGTGCTTGAGCTACGAAAACACCACCCTCGTTTAGTGAATTGTAGACTGAAGAAAGAACAATCTCTAAGTTATTGAGATTATCGAGAAGTGCTAGAGAATTACCCAGACAGATTATCAAATCATACTGATCAGCAGTAATTGAATGGACCTCAGTCATCTCCCCTAGAATGAACTTTGGTGAAACATCATTTGTTGCTGCATGTTGTTTAGCTCTTGTTATCATGACCTCACTGTTATCAATCCCTGTAACTTCTGCTTCTTCTAGAGCAAGAGTAACAGAATGTCTACCAGTTCCACATGCTAGATCCAAGACTCGTTTCCCTTTAGGGTTCCCAAGTCGTGAGATTAAGAATGGCATCTCTCTAGCAAGTCTTGCTTCCCAATCAATTGCATCATCATATGCCAAGGCAACTTTATCGAATGAACTCATTTGAAACTTCACCTCGTTGTCCTACACCAACTTCAATGTTTGGAAAGAAAACAATCTGTGTGCAAAGGTCTATGTGCATTCAAGAGAATATACAACTGGTAGGTCGATATTAAATGATTGGGATTGTTGTTCTCTTCGTCTGTGTTGTACTTCCATTGATTCTACTAATCTTCGTGAAAGGGCGTGACTCAGAAGGTCCTCGAACACCCGATAAACTGACAATGCTTTACGCTCCTGGTTCAGCTGATATAGCCGCTGAGGCATACCATTCGCCACGTAAGGATTCGACCATGCCTTTTCCTCTGGGCAAGAGAAAGGAACGTAAGAAGACTGAAACCTTCCGGAGATCTGCGGATCGGAATTTAGACTAATCAATCTCATCCTGAGTGAAAAGAACTCTCCCTTCCATTCCACCTGCTACCGTTATTGTCTGTCCACTAACGTGACCTGCAAGTGTGTCTGAGGCTAGATATAGAATTGCACCTGCGATATCCTCTGGTACCGCTGTCTTTCGCATGGGGATTGTCTGGAGTATCCGTTTCACATTATCCTTCTCAGTGAGCGCTTTTTCTGCCATAGGGGTCATAGTCCATCCCGGATTCACAAGATTCACTCGACCCTTGGGAGCTACATGAACTATCTCGTTCTTTAGACTCATCATCATTCCATGCAGAGCAGCCTTTGACGTGGAATAGTCTACATACCATGCTTCACCAAAAACCCCAGCCGTTGAACCCACTAGAATGAGAGAAGCAGATTCTCCGGAGAACTTCTCGAGGTTAGCAAAGAAGTACTTCGCACAAAGAAATGACCCAGTTAGATTCACCCTGAGTGTCTTCTCCCAACGCTCGATGCTCATTTCCTGAACGGGTTGTCCCTCAGGGTCAGAAATGGCTGCATTCGCAACAAGTACATCAACCCGACCAAATGTTTGATTGGCCTTGTCAAACAGCTTATCGATTTCCGTTTCAGAAGATTGATCCACTTTGACAATATGAAGTAAATCTGGCCAATCGGTCTTAATATTCTCAAGTGGTTCTGCTGAACGGTGGAAAGTACCAGTTACTTTTGCTCCTTCAGTTAAGAACATCAGTGTAGATTCAAGACCAATTCCTCCTGATGCTCCAGTGATTAGAATGTGTTTTCCTTTAAGACCAGAATCCACAACGAATACCTCCTACTACTCCGTGGTTTCACTCTTCCACAGAATCTTATGATACCTCTCAATAAGGACTTCAGGCCAATTACCTACAGATCTGAGAAGAAGATCCGCAGTCAAAGCGACTTCGTGGTCAAGATTGAGTTCTTTGAGATTGGGACATTGAAAGAGTGGGGAGAGATCAACTCGCTTCAGTTGATTTTCTGAGAGCGAAACTTCTTCAAGGTTCGGACACGAACTCAGAGGTTCAAGACCTATCTTTTGAAGTCGATTATGACCTAATCTAATTGCCCTCAAATTTTTTCCTGCACTCTCTAAAGGTGAGAGGTCAATCTCTGTTAGACTGTTGCTACGAAGACTGAGTGATTCAAGGTTCTCGCACCAAATAATGGGTAAAAGGTCAATTTCTGAGATGTCTCGAAGGTCAAGATTGATTTTCGTTTCATCAGTGAAATAACGTGCAGTCTTCTCCAATCCACTTGTTGTCATATATCTGATGAAGATCTCGGATGTCACTTTCACTGACCTCTCGTGTTACTCGCGTTAGAATTGCTAGCATGTCTCCCTAAAAAGAATGGGCTTCTGCGAATCAGACTGTCTCAATAGCTGAGAATCAATTTAGCGATGGAAGTTGAGAAATGTCACGAGTGAGTCATCCTTCTACATTTTCGATTGTTACTTGAGACCCTTCGAATGTAAATCATCAGTCAGTCCCATCAAGTTTAGCACGATTCTTCTTCCATACACGTTCTATCTTCTTCTCACGGTTATAATGTCCCATCTCTCCTCTTGTTGGAGACGGGTTCCCACTTAGAACAGCAATCCCTTCATAGAGTCCAAGAATAACAGCTACAATGGCAGCGGTATAGTCCCCCGCTAGAAGCATTCCAACAATCCACACCCATAGTGAAGTGATTACGGTCCAAAAACCTGAGAAGAAGAAGAACCATTTCCTTTTCGAAGCTGGGGCAGTGAGAAAGGTACCATAATCTA
>SOKL01000023.1 GCA_004376265.1 Candidatus Thorarchaeota archaeon | reverse complement strand
ATAGCTCAGGGAGTTCATCCAGACTTGCTTTCATCAAGTGCAAAAGAGTATTCATTGCAACAGTCTTCGCTAGCTGTATTGACCTCTCTGGATACAGAAATCGTGGAGTTGTGAACGACACAGATGTTTCTCTATCTTTTGCTAATAAAAACATTTCAAGAAGATTCTTAAAACCTCAATGAAGTTACCATCGTAATTGGTGTTCGATATGGCAGACAATAAGCTCTGGCTTGGATTCAAGCTTGACAAGGAAGGAAAACGAACCGATGAAAGATTCGAGATTAGTGTGGACCTTCTTCGGCGACATGGTGGAATCTTCGGTTCTACAGGATCAGGTAAGACTGTCCTTTCCAAAGCAATCTTGGAAGAAGCAGCAATGCAGGGAATTCCTATTCTTGCTTTCGATCCTCAAGGAGATATTGCATCTTTGATGCTTCCTGGAGACCCAAAAGAGCTAGCCTCGAAAGGTGTACCCCCGGAGAGACTCAAAAAGTATATGGACAAGACCATTGTCCGTGTTTATACACCGGCAAGTAGCAAAGGTTTGGCCATCTCAATCAATCCATTGAAACTTCCTGACAGAAATGCGGATCAAGATGACATTATTCGTCTGTTAGACAACTCAGCGAGAACACTAGTGAAGGTTCTCATGAAGGTTGCAGGTCTATCGAGGTCCTGGGAAGGAAAGGCTTTCGCGGCAATCTATGAACTTCTCAGAACCATCTGGGAAGCCGAGAAGACTGAGATTGACGAACTTTCTGAACTAGCGGATCTGCTTGTTGCAGACCAGGAAACAGTAGGCGTGGATCTTGAACCGTTCATGAAATTCACAGAGAGGCAGACTCTCGCAACTCGAATCAGGAGCTTGACAGTTGGTTCTTCACAGCTTCTATTCAAGGAAGAAGGAAACATCGATTTCGATTTTCTCACAAAACCCGTAAATGGTAAGACACCAATCAACGTGATTTTCCTCAAGACACTCAGAAGCGAAGAGGAGAAACACTTCTTCATCGCAATTGTCCTGAATCAGTTGTATTCATGGATGTTGAGACAAGGTTTCACGGAAAAACCACGCATGATGATCTTCCAAGATGAAGCGGCACCATTCATTCCAGCAGGGATGAGAGCACCGGGTCCAAAGGAAACCTATCTGCTTCTTTTCAGACAGGCTCGTAAGTACGGAATCGAGTGTCTAATCGCTACTCAGAGCCCGAAAGACATCGATTACAAAGCCTTTGAGCAGTTCAACACAATAGCTGCAGGAAGGATAAGTAGCGAACAATCACTCAAAGTGCTAGAACGCATCCTCGAACCCATTGCAGGAGAGAAAGAATCTGAAGAAATCATCACTCAACTTCCAGGACAACAGACTGCAAGTTTCGTCTTCTCATCTGCAGATCTGAAACCAAAGGTAAGCCAAATAGGAGTTCGGTGGCTGCTGACAAAACACATCACTCTCACTGAGAGAGACGTACAGAAACATATGCAAAAGCTGAGAGTGGAACAAGAGAAAGTTTTGAAACAACTAGAAGACGAGCGTTTAGCAAAAGAGAAACGCGAAGCAGCCGACAGAGAAAAAGCTAAAGTTGAGAGACAGAAGAAGATCCAAGCCGCTAAGACAGAAGCAGAAAGAAAGAGTCTGGTAGAAGAAAAGAAGAAAGCTGACGCGGCGGCTCTCAGAGAAAAACAGAAACTTATTGCAGCGAAGAAACAGAAGTTCAAGACCGCAACTGATACCGACAAGGTCTTTGAAACTCGCGGCCAAGCGGGTTTGCTCTCATATGATGACATCATCAACGGTTTTGTTGCAAGAATAGAGGCGATTGCACGAAGAACATTTGGACTACCATTCCTGCAGGAATTAGTCAAGCGGGGAGAGCTCCATTATGAGAAGTCTATGTCATTCTACTTGACTGAAACGCGTGAAGCTATCAAGCAAGGTCTCGCCAAGAAAGTCAAGAAAGAAGTCACCAAACGGGGAAAGACAAGAAAAGTAGACTATCTCATCTACGATTTCGAATACATGCTACAGCTTGTCATAGAGAGTATGGGAGTCAAAGAACCAGATTATATTGATGAGGGGCGTCTCAAGAAACAGTTTATACAGATGGTGAAGAAAGCCAATAAGAATAATCTGCTCGAGAGAATCGTACTCGGACAACCATTCCTAGAGTTCTAGGTATCAGAAAAGAACATCACTGGTTCAGAGACCCGGCAGTCAACCCATTGGTCAATCATATCAAGGGTGATTCTAAGTGCATTATCCATCACAGCCCTAGTGATAATCTCTGCACCATATAGTAGAACATAAACCGTGCTACTGTCTTTTGTGATCATTGTACGTTTTGAGTCGTGCGTAGCAAAACCAAAACAGACAATCTTCTGGTCATCTGCAACGACAATCTCCCGTCCACGACACATAATCAACTTATTCCCAATCCTCTGGAACAACTCTCCATTGAAAGCCGTCCGGACGACGAGATCACCCTTCAACTTTGATGCATCAATCAGGCTAATGGGAATCTTGTGATATGCTGATGCGAGGTTGACAATGTCTACAACATCTGAAATTCGCCACAGGTTCAAGCCTTTGAGAATTCTGCGTGTAACAGCCTCACTAGATACTCGAAGTTTCGTTGGGTCCATCCCGAATGTCCAGTAGAGGTCCCTGTAAGATCGGAAAATAGGGTCATCTTTTGCGTCTTCAAGAGTCATCTGAGAACGTATTTCTTCGAAGGTTTCTTTCTCATACTCCTCAAAAGAAGAACTAGAATCCCCAACTTTAAGGTCTTCAAGAATAATCGATGAGATACTAAGACCGGGTCGATCTACTTCGAATCGAATTTTTAGTCGCTCCGACTTCATGTGCGAGTCAATCCTTCATTATAACAGAGAAATGACCTCATCCAGAGATTGAACAGTAATATCAGGTTTTGTGTCTAGATCTCCGGATTCGAAGGCCACGATGTTGTCAGGGTCTCGGTGAACAAGTATAGTGGTCAATCCAGCTGCGTTACCTCCAGCTATATCAGAAGCAGGGTTATCTCCAACAATAACAGCATTCTCCACAGTGTATCCTAATGTATTGACAGTTTCTTATACGATTTCGGTAAG
>SOKL01000188.1 GCA_004376265.1 Candidatus Thorarchaeota archaeon | reverse complement strand
AGGAAGCCAATTGAGTATCACCTCGACAGCCACCACTGTTATCCCCGCCCTTATGATGAATAGTGTGACCTCCGTGATGTCTTCAAGAAGGCGATGACCATATAGAACGTTCCCGCCATACAGATAGAATGGTATGGTTGCCAAGAACATCAAGAGGGCATGGAGTCCCTCTGTCTTGATGATTCTCATAGTTGTCACGAACTCTCCCGTGAACCCAAATGGGACTGGCTCATTTAAACATCCTTCTTTCGAAAAAGAGACGTACTAGCATGTGCTTATCTTCTTCTTTCCTACTTCTTCGCTGAAAATACGTTGCTTTTCTTCATTTCTCATCAATAAGCCTCTTGGATAATCTCTAAAGTGCCTACGATATAGCTCTTTTCTGAAGGGGCGTCATCTGAAATGATCTTCAAAGCACAGACATATGAGCCGTAGGATTCTTCTAACCCTTCACCTACTCCGAACCCTCCGCCATAACTTTGATTAAACCGATTGGATAATAATTCGAAACGAATCGATTCCTCAAGCAAATCAAATTCCGTAGAATTCATCTCAAGGATACCAAGATAGTAACTCACAGTACCTGAGGTATTACCCAAAGTGTCGATATTGATTCTGAAGAATAGTATATTGAAGAAACCAGGATATGGAGGCTGAACATCAACATCAAATACAATCCAAGACCCTACTGGAATGTCCTCTCTTGTCCCGGGAGTTTGATAATGTACTATTGTTGTACTATTCACAATGTAGCTACTATACGACGATTCACCAACAAACATCGAAACAAGAAGGACACCAACAATCAGAGTTGTCAGACCTCTTTGCAGTCTCAGACTGCGTTTGATACGACCGATCTCCTGAAGAGACGCAGCGGATGACCAGACTTCATGGACAGGAATCATGCCTGGTAAAGGAACCCAGCGAGTGGAATTCTTTGCTAGCGCTCTTTGTCCCACGAACAATAAAACAATTGAGATTGAGCCTAGTATTAGAAGGGCAATAGCAAGACCTTCTACAGAAACTGGGAATCCCACATATCTCACCATATCCCAGGTGGACTCGAATTGATAGCCACTCAGTTGGACTGCCAATGCTCTGACGATGTTGTGAGGACTAAGAAGTGCAATATTACGAGTGGGTGAATAGCGAAGTGGATTATCATCCGAACTCCAACCAGCAACAAGTGCGAATATGAGAGTTGAAGCACAACCAAGTACCACGGACAGTCTTGTATCATCGGTTACTACAGCCATGGATGATGCCAAAACAGCCAAGAAGGTTGAAACTATCAATGAAGATGCTAGAACAGATGGAAGATATACTAGGTGACTGAAGCTAATGGTATATTGGGATGCTTCACCAAGAATAATTGGTTTCACGAAAGCGATGAGCGTTACAGCAATAGCAAAAAGACCTGAAATCAAAACCACATGAAGGACCCGTGTCAGGAATATTCTCTTATCATGACCTTTGTTTAATCTTCCAAGAAGATACTGACGTGACGCATGACTATTGAATAGAAGACCTGCAGTCAGAAAGAAGAATAGTCCCACAGCGAAAGTCTTAGACACAATATCGACAGCGTTGAGAAGTGGAGCTGAGGTGCGTGTCAGTCGGAATGGTTCTGTAAGATATAGTCCAATTGCTGCTGACACAATTCCACCTACAATGAGGATAATCAAATCACGTAGAGAGAATGGTGGAAATTCTGTATCATCTATTACGAAACTGGAATTCATTCGCAACAATCCCTCCATGATCAGTATTTTTAAAATTCAACCCGAACGCCTCCTCTCAAGAATTTTAGATGTGGCAATAAGACCAATCCCAAGAAACATGATTGCCAATCCAAAAACAAACAATCCAGAGTCAGGAAGAACAGTCTCAAATCTCGTTTCGTATCGTCCTGTTTCATTGTGGGTTAGTGTAACAATAACGCCGTACCAACCAGGTGAAAGTATTTCAACTACAGTTTCATAGTAAAGGGTGTTCTCCTCAACGTGGATAGGCGTCACGTTCTCCAGCGATGCATCTCTAATAGATCTCAACACATCTTGCCCTGTCAGAACATAGACATTGAGTCCAGTCCCCTCCTCACACATCACAACTAAATGAAAGCTACCAGTTGTTCGGAACATACTTCCTTCATAGTCACCAAAATCAATCACAGAGCCTCTACCAGATGAGTGCCATCCGGAAAAGGATGAGGCGACGATAACAAAACCAAGAATGACCAATGTTCTAGCTAGTCTCATATTTTGTCCTCCTAAACCTCCACTTTCTCGAAGTATACAATGCAGATCATCAGAAGAGAGAGGGCGAGTGCTATAGTGCCAATGACATATATCACCAAATCGCTGAAGAGAATGTCCGTCATCCAAGGGAAGTTGAAGAATTCATAGATTGGTGTCATTGGATTTAGCAGATTCTCCAATGGTACGAAAATATCAGGCAATACTCTCATTACACCAATTCCCAACCATAATGCGACTCCTATGAGCACTCCCACAAGCTGCCTCTTGACCAAGAGGGCGATCAAAGTGGATGATGCAATGACAAGTAACATGAAGGCCCATAGAGCCCCTAAAATCAGGAGCACATGATCAACGCGAGGAGTTCCTGGACTAATGATGCTCACTGCCAAAAACATGGACACGGATGTCATTGAACCAAACAGGCCGAGTGCAGCAACCACCTTGGTCAGTAATAGTCTGCTCCGTCCAATCGGGTATGACAGGCGAGTCTGGAGTGAACCGTCTTCGAATCCCCTTGCTATGCTGAACATGACAAGTATTGGCAGTACAAAAGCCACAATACTGGATATTCCAAGAGCAGAGATGGAGTAGACTGAAACTGCAGATTCCCCAATTCGCTCAACGTAATACTCATAGGCTTCTATAGCATTCCATGCGGGGTCAGATGGGATCCTTATCCCGAGTTTAATCCAGGTAGCATTCTTAACCAGTACAATGCAGAAGAAAAGGATGAACCCTGCAATGGCCTCAAGGAGATTGTATCCATAGGTGGCCTCAATCTCAAAGACAAAACCCGTCCAGATGTTACTACCTTGTTCTTCATCTCTCATGCCCTCCTTGTACGCATCTTCAAGTGTGCCCGCCTGCTCGAAAGCATAGACCCTGATTCCTAGTGACTCAGCAATCTCCTCTACTTTTGTCCGGATTATCTTTAGCTTTCCCTCTTCAATAGCTACCGAAACTGTGTTTGCCCCGGAAACGAAAGATTCAACGAGTCCCGAAACGCCCTTCAGAGCCTCATAGAGAGATTTGGAATCCGATGTGACAATCCTGAATCTCAATTTCGTATGCTCACTGACAATATCGAGAACCGCACCCTTCTCCACAACTTGTCCTGCTCGGATGAAAGCTACCCCGTGGCATGCTCTCTCCAACTCTGAGAGAATGTGAGATGAGATGAAGAACGAAACCCCCAATTCCTGATGCAGACTGACAATCAAACGAATCACCTCATCTCGCCCTAACACATCGAGATTGGAAGTTGGTTCATCAAGGAACACCAGCTCTGGGTCTCCTACCAGCGCCTGCGCAATTCCTAATCGCTGATGCATTCCAGCTGATAGATTGCCGATCTTGCGACTGCCTGCATCTGATAGTCCCACCAATGAAAGCAATTCATCAGGTTCTCGCATTGTGGCATATTGCTTGCCGACTATTGTGAGATATCTCTTAGCTGTCATACTCCTGGGATACTTGGGTCGCTCGTGAAGAACCCCAATTCTCTTTCTGATACCCAGAGATTCCTTGCGAATATCATGGCCTAGAACTGATGCTGAACCTTGATCAGGGCTAATCAATCCAAGTAGGGTACGAAGTAGAGTTGTCTTTCCTGAGCCGTTTGGCCCTATGAGTCCGAATATTCCAGGAGCAACATCCAGGCCCAACCCGTCTAGTGCTATGACCTGACCAAAACTCTTGTGGAGGTCTGTCACCTGAATTACGACCTCGCTATCTGACATAGTATTCCTCCTAATTATCTATATCGTATAATATACTATGTAAAACGATGTAGTATGCAAACCGATATAAAGGTTAGGGTCAGTGAGTCAGATGTCCTGAGGGACGTCATTCACTTTGGAGGCCACGCTATGTCTGAAGATACAGCAGTCGGAAACCCAGAAATGGAGTACGAGAAATGGTCCGTGCAGATCAGGCGCGGCGCTCTATCCCTGGCTATTCTTGCAATCATCCTTGATGGTGAGTCCTATGGCTATGATATAATGAAAAAACTGGGACAGGAGGAATATGCAGCCCTTCAGGTGGAACCTAGCACGACTTATCCTCTTCTTCGCAGACTAGAAGCAAGGGGAATCCTTGAGGGAAAATGGTCAGACGCCTCAGGCAAGAGACGGCGGCTCTACTATGTCACAAGAGAGGGTAGATTGATCTCGCGACAGATGGTTAAAGCATGGCGAAGTCTGAATGATCAACTCATGCGATTAGTGAAGGAGGCTGGTCTTGAGTGAACGAGGATCCAATCTTGATTATTGATGCGTATCTGAACCATGTACGAGAGCATCTGCCCGAGTCCATGGTTGACGAAGTCATTGCAGAGCTCCGCGGGTATATGATTGAGATGGCTGAGGGTCTCTCGGATGGAGATGTGACAAACGCATCAGCCAAGAGAGTTGAAGCTCGGTTTGGAGCACCATCAGAGCTGGCCAAGGAATATATTCTGCCCGACGTTGACACAACAGAAAGAGTCGATGAGGCGCATCAGCTTCAACAAGAACCTGAGGAAGATATACCGGAGCAATGGAGAGAACTGTCACCTGCTAGCTATGGCGGAACATTCCTCAAATTCATCACAATCGCAGTTCTATGGATAGTCATTTACTGGACGACGATCACTCCTTTTTCGTTTTGGTGGTTCACCTCACTTGCCATCTTTGTACCTGCCTTCCAGTTTGGATTGGTGGCGACTGTTATTGCGGCCATTCTGTTAAAATCTAAGGCTAGAGGACTTCAATTGAGAAGTGTGACGTTCTCGAACTGGTCTTGTCTTCAGAACCTGGTCACATTCCCTGAAAATCTCGCACTTGAGATTTACAGTACCAAAGTCTTGGTTGACATTGGTCTTACGATATTGACTGTATTTGGATTTGTAGTACTAAGCGGTTACTACTATCTCTATGCGACTCCAATGATTCTATTCTTGATTATTCACCTTGTGTATGCAGTCCGTAGATTGGGGAATTCTGACCCTGTTTCATTCATCAGACGAGAATATGTAGTGAACGTCGCGCTGTTACTGTTCCTCAATGCGGTGATTGCATGGGGATCCACTCCATGGATTTCGAACTCTATGAGCCCGTTCCTTGTTTGGATTTCACTTGGCTACAGTACACTCCTTCTATATCAGATTGTGACAAGAGCGCAAGACCTCTGGTGGGAGGCATCTGGTCCGTCAGAGAACTATCCTGAGAGAACCTCAGGGCTCTCACAAGACGCAAAGAGAAAGCTGTTGAATCGTACAAAGAGGACTGCTCTAAGATCCATCGGTGGAATAGTTGCATCCTACTCTGTGACAATTATCTTTGGGCTCCTAATTCTGTTCCTTACAAATACTAAAATCTCTGCGAGCATCTGGAATATGCATGGCATCGTGTTAGTGATAATAGCTTCATACTTCGCAATAGCCTCAGTAGGGCTTGCATCAGTGTATTTTGGAGTCAGGTATTATCTAGTCCGATCAAGAGGGCGCATATCGGTCTTTGGAAAACGGACCAGAGTGGAGGCTGCCATTGATCTACTTGTCACAGGGGCAGGATTGTTCATCATCATAGTCTCGAGCTTGTACTTCTTTGGACGACTGGGGAGTGATATAATTGTCCGGAGTTATGGAGCAGCTCCCCTTTTCAGATTGGTACTCTCTATTGCGATTACTGCTTGGGTGCCGATATTGTTGATCGCATTAGTCGCCCGCATAACGGCTGATATTGGAGACCTGAGGGAACGTGATAGTGATTTCGCTCAGGAGGCCATGGTATTCTCTGGGTATTTATTCTTGATTGGAGCTGCACTCATGACAGGAATCTACTTCATGCTACTTTCTTACCTAAATCCATACTTGACTATTGTCCGTGAGATGTTTATGACTCTAATGTTCTCTTACGTTGCGCTAGTTCTCTTTGCATTTCAAACATCCACAGCTGGTGCAAAGCTAAGATGGAGGAAAGAAATCAGCTAACAGGGGCGAATGATCGTGGAGGAATCATTGGTAGAAAGAATATTCGGTATCTCGAAGGTCTGGTTCATCAGATGGACACTAGTGACAATCATCTCCGTTGTTGTCTGTTATTCAGTTCGACCATATGTTGGCTATGAAGATGGGTTCGGATTTCTTGTCAACGCAATGAATGTGATTTCTTTTGTTATGACACTTGGGCTACCCCTTTTTTTGGCAGCAGGTATCTCATATTCAACGACTGATGCAAGAAATCGCATTCTTGTGTTGATAGAATCAGGTAAGAATGCTCGTGAGGTGTTTCTTCGACGGCTGGTAGGAGCATATGCATTGGTTCTGTTGTTCAGCGTGACTATCACAATAGCCATGTTCGTAGAGCCACTAGTACCAGAGATCACTTTTCATAGTCCTGAAGGAACAGGCTATCTCATCTATATCCTACCAGTTCTGTTCGCCACGATAATTTTCTCACTTCTAATCGTCACGATGGGGGTGCTTCTAGCAGTGGTTACAGATGACATCATCATTTCGACAGCAAGTGGATCCATTGTCTCATTCGGTCTAGCTGTAGCAGTCGGTGGGAGTCCCCAGGCTCTCGTGCAATCTTTGACTCGAGGACTTGCTATGCTTAGTCCATCTAACACAGTAAGAATGGTTGCTGGTCTACTCACCGGTCGCGATGGTACAACTTTGGTGTTTTCCATTGGTTTCGAAGCTACACCACTGGCAGTTCTGTTATCACTATCACTGCTCTGTGTCATCGCATTCATTTCCGCGATAAGTAGTGTTAGAATCCTCCGTCGCACAGCATCATTCTGGCCAATTCAGAGTGAGGTGAGTACCGGAATTTGGGTTTCTGAAACCGAGCAACGAGGAGAGCACCTGAAGTCCACGAGAGAGATGAAAGTGCGAAAGGTTGCTCTCGTGGGTCTAATCATCTTCCTATTATCCGGTGTCCTGTTCTGGACCGTTTCATACAGGAATGTCGTACTCGTGGAAGCAACAATATCCCTCTACCAGAGTCCAGAAGGGGGAGATCAAATCAGACTGGGAGATTGGTTTGTTTTTGATTGTAATTTACAACCAGCACAATATGGACTTGCCAACTACCTATATCGTGAGTGTCTGATTGACGACTGGGGCAATGCTCCTGAAGAACTCACATTCTACTATGATACTCTGGACATACATTCAACGGAATTCTTGCTGCTTAACGAAACTCAACGGCAGGCCGTGTCTAAATCTCGAAACGTTACGGAAGGGTGGGGTGGTTATGGTGGCAGCACCCTCATTCAAGAAGACAGATTCTATACATTTGTTTTGAAAGTTGTAGCCACAGAGAATGCGACTCTCGATGGGATCATATATTGCTCCATCAATATCAACCAAAGGCCGCACTAATCGCTCTTGCAAACATGCTTTCCTAAGTTAGTGCGTTGATTGCAGTTTTGATTTTTTCCACGAATCATCTCCTGCCTAGAGTATGCTTCTACAGAGATTTGTATTGCCTGGCCAAATCAATGAAAATGGGTACAAGTAGGACACCAGTCAATGAAAACGGGACGACATATTTCATTGGAAACTTGATGAGATCACTCTGAGGTAACAGAATAGAAAGATAGACAAGAAAGTCAGATGTGAGATCCATACTTGAAACACTCAGGCTTAATAGAAAGCGCATCAATAACTGCCTAGGGAGGAGGTATCGTTGACCCGATATATGAACTGGTTCAGAGAGAGAGTCACTCTTCTCAAAGAGGTCCGGTACCATTTGTTTGTGGTGGCTCAATAATATGAGGGAATAGAATATGCAAGCTCCAGAGAAAATTAATGATTTGCAGACTGGAGAGGACGAGGCGCAAGCAATTCTCCGCTTTGGTCTGATAATTCTCGGATTGGCGATAATCGGACTGTTTTACTGGTTTGCAATTCCTCTTCGTTGGTTTTCTTCTGTCAATCTAATTCAAGCCTACACATCCGTAATTGTGCTTGTGGGAGCAATGTTGCTTTCATTGCGTCTGATAGTTCATCTGATATCACCAGATTCAGCATTAACTTTGACAATGGCAATTACTGAGGCTGCAGGACTTGTGATACTCCTATTTCCTGTGACGCCAACAAGGGGATACATTGAAATGGGACAGCCCTTTGGGATTGTATTTGGCTTTCATACTTCGTCATGGCCTCTGTTCATTGCAGTGGGCGCCTCAGTATTACTAGTTTCGTGGTTGGCGAGAAGATCTGTTGAGCGAGAACCATCGTTCTTCATGATGCTCATCGGCGTTTTTGGCATCATCACCATAGGACTATGCTGGCTTCTTGTTCCTATACTACGTGAGATAACTCCATCCCACATCGCAGGGCTTGTCATGTCCATTCAAATATTGATAATGCAATTCTCTTGGAAAGAGAAACAGGAGATAGATGTCTGAAAAGAAATTGAAAAAGAAAATTGTTGAGGATCGCAGCCTTCCACTGACCATCGACTCTCGACGACTGCGGCCATAGTCTAGGGGTTATTCTCACCGACCTAATTCTCCAAGTCTTCGAATATTCAAGTGCGTATTGTACTGTGGCTAGCAGGTCAAGTCTTATCACTGTCAGAATCCATGTTCTATTTGGGGATTGTCGTTGAAGAGAGAATCTGAGAGCAATGATGCCCAGCTAGTGGAACAAGATTCAAGAAAATTATCTCAAAGGGAGGCTGGTTTCCATCATAGGTCAGATGGACTTGTGTTAGTGGTTCTTCTCCAAATGGCACGTGCAATACAGTACATTGCATTATACCTCGTTTTAGAAGCATTGTATACCAATCTTCCCCCATATCTCATTTTTGCTCGCGTTTCAAGCTGGCCCCTATTAATACCTGTATTTATCGATCTGGGGATGGCGTTGTTGTGCTGGAAGCGCAGAAGAGAGGTATGGGGTATCGCCATGGGAATTGGTTTACTCCATATTGTGTTCCTAAATATCTGGTATCCCATCTTGAATGCAGCCATTATTTTGCTAACAGCAAGTGAGATCCTGCTGTTGCTTACTCCCAATGTCAGAAACGAGTTTGTAGTTTCAACACTCTATCGTCGAGAGAAAGGGGAACATGTAACCACTCACCATCCAGTATATTGGGCTATTATAGGAACACAGACTATCAAGGCTACTCTAGTCACAATTGGAGGTATTCTTCTTCTCCCTGTGTATGGTTTTTTCGAACCTCCAACCCATGGTTCTATTGTCTGGATTTTGAACATCCCTTTCATACCCATGGCATTACTTATGGGAGGAATCGGCTTCGTTGTTGCTGCAGGACTATATGGATACAAAAAATGGGCGTATGACATTACACTAGTTCTAGTGGTTATGGGTGTCTTTGAGGCCGCTGTAGCTTCTTCACTTTTAGTAGTCTTTATCTCAACGTGTCTTGGACTACTCATGTTAACTCCTCAAGCAAAGACATCCTTTGGTCGCAGCTACCATTCCAAAGGAATGACTCAGAAATGAATATTACGGAGTTGGCTTCTCCCATCAGGATCGAAGCCTTCCACTGACCTGTAGGCACAAACAGGAAAGGGAGACACTCCATCAAGATATGATATAAGCCTTCCACTGACCTGTTCGAAAAAGGCAGGTGGGATGAGGCTCGCACATATTGATCCAAGCCTTCCACTGACCCGCCCAGTTGAGTCCACTTTATCAATACTCTTAAATCACAACCACTGACAATCGACTCTCGACGACTGCGGCCATAGTCTAGCCCATATTTACTAAGCTTTTTTTGAGTTGGTTCACTTCATATTGTTGTGGAAGGTTCCTGAAATGCTCTTAGAGATTCGTCAAGGATTCCAGTAACTCCAAAGCTTGTTGAGCACCCTATTTCTTTTGCATAGTCAATCCAGAATGAGCAGACTCCCTGCAATCCCCGCGCGGAGGTGTCACTTCTTTATGCTCTTCAGTTTGCTCTTCAGGTTTCCTCACTGTGAGAAATTATGACATCCCGGAAGTAACCTCTTTTGGTATCGTTCTCTATCTGAGTTGCACGCCAAGGGCGCAAGCCCACAATCTTCGAAACAAGCCTTCCTACCAGAAAACCAATCACAAAGCCATACAGGATTACTGCACCCATAGCCATGGATAATCCACTGACTCCACCGAGTGCGACAGTAAGAAGCGCCCCACAAGGTCCAGCTAGAATCGCGAATGGCGGGGCATATAGAATCAGTCCCCGTGCGAGAGATACGCGAATAGATCCCTCTGTACTCAGTCGCCTGTTGGTTTTCACAGTCAGAACTATGTTGGTCATAAAGCCAATAAAGCTGAGAGCTAGGTAGATAAGAGCCATACTCGCGTTCTCAAGTCCAGGAATCCAGTCTGACCCTTGTGGCGAATAAAACGTGTAATAACTAACAAAGAACACGCTAATCAATGCCACCGATACTTCTTGGAGATTAAGAAGGTAGTATCCTATGAAACGTGTGAAATCTCGTGTTTTCGGGACAGATTCTTGTTGTTCTTCCAATGATATGGTCATGACTCTCCCTTACAGTACAGTTGACTACAGAGTCAACTGTATGATATTGTCCCTTGGTTTCAATCTTCTCTGTAACTGGTCCTGAGTACTGCTAAAGCTATTGCTGATAGACCAAAAGCTAGTATCATCAATTGACCTCCGCTAATCACGAGAATATTATATCCACCCCAAAATGTAGCAAAGCAATACAAGGCCGTTAGGAAGGTTGTTGCTACAAGAATGCAGATTGTTGTAGTTAGTATCTTTGGATAGTTCATCGTTATATTATCCTCCCACACACTTTCATGGATACTCTATTGGAATCTCCAATTGTAATAAATATCTCTCCCCAGTCTAAATTTTCTGATTGGTGAGATTGCTGGGGGCAAGGGTGGATATGCAAGCTACAATTTCAACCACAGAAGAATGACTCTCACTGAGTATCTTCAGTTGAACGCGACGGAACATGAAGACATGTTTGGGAGTGGTACGTCAGGAGCAGGAGGATATGGTGAAACCTTTGGTGGTGGTGGTATGAGTGGTCCCATTAACGAGTATACCTATGTTTGGGCTCTACGGTTT
>SOKL01000191.1 GCA_004376265.1 Candidatus Thorarchaeota archaeon | reverse complement strand
CCACTACAACCTGTTTCAACAAGGGTTTCCCCAAGAGCATGACCAGTAAAGCGACCGGGGTTTCCTGAATCCATATGTTGTGAAAACACAGGAATTTCAACGGATTGTACAACTCGATATAGATCAGGAATTTGAGGGGCCACTACAATTGGTACATCGAATTCCTTTGACACTGCCTCACAGGTCATAGCAAGGTTAACTGCTTTCTCCCCTGTGGCTTGCGGATATGTTTTGAAGTTGATAATCACAACTGGAGTTCTAATATCGGGCAAACTAATACCACCTGAACATGGCAATTGGTCGCCATACCCGATTTAACTATTGCTAGAGGCGGGTTTTCAGACTACTATCTAGAGGCTCCAATGAGTAATTTTAGAATAGGAACTCTAGCATAGCCTTGTCTGTTAAGATCAATTATTGGCTTCCGAATTTCGATTTTGACGAACTTCCCAGCCTCAGAGGTCTTGTAATGTTTAAGATAGATCTTTGAGAATTCCGAGAAATTGGCCGCAGCGAGCAGATCGCTTACTGATTCATTCGAGATTCTAATATGGGCATCTTCGTCAGCAGCTTTGTCAACCTTTGTTTCGATTTCACCAAGAGCCGCTTTTCCAACCCAAAACCGCTCACCCATAGCCATGAACTCAAGTGTGAACTCGTGTGTCCCCTCTAGACCGTCAGCCATTACGGCATCGTTGAACATATACACCAATCGGTCTTGAATTGAATCATGATAGGGTATGGTTTCCTCTTTATCCTCTGTCGTTGGTTCTGAAACCTCGGTAGCAGCAGGCTCTTCAGTTGTTGTTGGAACTTCAGATTCTGGTGCTGCCGCAACAACGGATTCAGTTTCTTCAGCTGGTGCTTCTTCAGTTTTCGGCTTTTTCTTTCGTCGGAAGAATCGTGACATGTTTGGGTTTGCTCCTAATCGAGGGTAAGCAATGTTTGTAATTACAGAGCACGTAAGGTCCACTTCTTGCTCATGTAAGTGTAGTATCTGGACCTAGAAAAGGATAGCTGAGTTGTATCTACTTTGAAGTTGGTTCCGTTTGAACTTCTTGCATCGCTGCCATCTTCTGTAGTTGCGCGACAAGAGGTAGGCTACTGGAAGGTTTCCGTTCTCCCCAGAGTTCATCAACAAGTAGGTCTCGAATTGCGATTCTGATGACTTCTGATCGGTTTGGATATTTGTTCTGTCCAATCAGTTCATCTACACCTTCAACATAGGTTTCTGGTAAACATATAGTGACGACTCTCATGCTGCACCATGGTAATCCAATACAAAGGACATAATGAAAGGTTGTTAGATAGAGGTGTGTATCGGGGTATTACAGACTCTTAGACAGGTGTTTATATGCTGTGGTAAGTGAAAGTTAATTGAGGTTGATGTGCACAATTCGGACCTCGCCGAGTCGTGCCCAGTGCCGATTCTGGGCGGACATCACTCGGGTGTACAAGCTTGTCCATCAAACAATGATCGGTATTACTGGCTTTTCAAGGGGTGAGCACAATCTTCCCGAATTGCTCACCTTTCGCTAGCCGCGTGTGGGCTTCCTTCGCCTTAGATAGTGGAAAAACAGTGTCCACAACTGGTGTGAGTCTGCTATTCCACACGAGCTTGAGAACGTCACGCAGCTCAGAACGACTTGCCATGGTAGAACCAAGGATCTCGAGCTGTTTCCAAAACACGAGGCTGACATTGGTCATTGCCTTTGGACCCGAAGTCGCTCCACATGTCACCAGCCTTCCTCCTTTTGTGAGGCTCCGAAGACTCCTCTCCCAGGTTGCTTCACCCACTGAATCCACCACTATATCCACTCCTCGTTTATTGGTTAGATTCCACACTTCTTTGTGATAGTCCGGGTTCTTCTTGTGGTTGATCCCCATAGTTGCACCAAGGTCCTGTGCTTTCTCCAGCTTCTCGTCTGAAGAACTAGTCACAATAACTCGTGCACCTGCAACCTTAGCAATCTGTAACGCTGCGAGAGCAACTCCACCACCTATCCCAATAATCAGAACATCATCACCTGGTTTGGCCTTCGCCTTTGGCATTAGCATACGCCATGCAGTCATGAAAGTGAGTGGTGTAGCAGCCAGCTGCTCGAAGCTCAGTTCAACATGTTCAGGAACAGGAATGACATTCTGAGCTTCCACTGCAAAGAGATCTGCATATCCTCCTCGAGAGTGTTCTCCAACAATCCCATATTGAGCACAAAGTGATTCCTCTCCGCGAACACAGTAGTCACACACTCCACAAGACATTCCTGGGTCAATGACTACTCTCTGACCAGGTTGAAGATTACTTGGCACCTTACTCCCAATCTCCTTTATCATGCCAGAGATGTCACTACCAAGGATGTGGGGCATGTCTAGTGTGAGTCCGGGAATTCCGCCTCGGACAAACAGATCAAGATGATTGAGGGCTACAGCTTTCACATCAATCAAAACCTGTCCCTCTTTGACTTCAGGGTCCGGAGAGTCTTCATATTTGAGCACATCTACGGGGCCGTGTTCATGGAATACTGTTGCTTTCATGTGACATCATCCTGTTAGTATTGCTATGATTGTAAGTTTTGACATAAAACCTCGGGTAGGCAACCCTTTGAACAAGTTTAAGACACCACCTCCAGTAGCAGATGCAAATCTTGGTGATATCAATGGCAAAAGGAAAAGCTGGTAAAGTTCGTGCTAGTCACATATTGATAGACAAACACAGTCAGGCTCTCGCGCTGATAAGTAAGATTGCAGAGGGCGAAGATTTTCGGAACGTAGCAAAAGCGCACAGCACTTGTCCTTCCAGGAAGAAGGGAGGCGACTTAGGTTGGTTCACAAAAGGACAGATGGTTCCTGAATTTGAAAGAGCTGCCTATGCCCTCAGTGTTGGTGCCATGACAAGAGACCCAGTAAAGACAAAATTCGGATATCACATCATCAAACGTACAGGCTAGTTCGATAGTTGTTCTTGAAAGTGAGATAAAAGGAGAGGGACCAAAAGGTCCCACTCAGATATTATTCTGCGGAATCAGACGTATCCTTGGCTTTACCCGTTGGAACGATCTCTTGTTCAGAGAATCTTGTTTCACAGCGGGCCAGGACTTTGGGTAATGTAGTGTACTCCA
>SOKL01000353.1 GCA_004376265.1 Candidatus Thorarchaeota archaeon | reverse complement strand
CTATACGTCGCCTGAGAAACCTTAGACTATTCCTCCAACCCGTCTATGAAGAATGAAAGTGGGAGTGTCGCAGTCATGATTCTGTCCGCTCCAGTCTTGACCTCCTGTTGTTTCAGATGGTTATGGATGAAGAGATGATGTCAGAGATTGTAGGTGCTTTTCAATCCTCATCAGCACAAACTCTCGGAGTACAAGTTGTGTAAGATAATCGTATTGAACAAAGGGACCAAGTGGAAGACGGTCTGCAAGGCATCGAACCATCAGCTCGCAAGTGGCAAGATGGTACTTGGTCATATGATCCTGTTCTGTCTTGCTTGTCATGTGCCCTACGTGGTGAAGGGCTAGTGTACCACGGAACGTGCAAGCGAAGGAGCTTCATGAAGACAATTACGGAGAGTCTGGTGGCAGTCATCACCTTTGACAATGTGACGAGCAGACATCATATAGATGTAAGACCTGAGGATGAAATGTTCAAGGCGTGGTCGTGTGTCAGTTGCAGGAAACCACTCTTTGATGAAGTGAGTGGGTATCATGCAGACATGGAAGAGAGCTTAGACCTGAAACTCAAGCGATGGCGGGAGAAGGAAGACCTGTGTCATGTATCGAAAATCGAGACCTGGAATACAATTTTACGTTCGCTTTGATTCTTAATGAAAATCACAAAAATCTCTTCAATTTGTGCATATTCGTACCTGACCCCAAGTCGATTTGATGTTTATAACTCCATAATAGATGGAAAGAGGTCTATGAGGTCTGACTTGACAATCGGAGGAGTTTTGTCCCCTTTAATTCTCACATGGTCGTTTCATACGGTCCAACAGTGTCTAGGTGAACACTTAGTAATAATCTATTCACATTATTTCTCAATGATATCGTCCTTGGTCTGAGAAGATTCTGCTGACACCGATTCAGTGGGAGTAGAAAAGGCACGATGAGGAAGAAAGATAGTGGCTAAAATGCAAAGAATACGAGTATTGCTGATAACCGTCATTGTTTTGTGGTTGGTAGTTCCACTCTTAAACTCATCATTGAACACAACTTCAAGAACCGCAGAGATGTTGGAGTTTATACAGCTTGAAGAAGCACCGAAAATGGTACCTGTAGATCAAGCTATTCTTTCAGATTCTACTGACTATGTCTATTGGTATAATGACGTTAGTGGAATTGGAGACGTTTTTGATTTCATAAACATGATAGATTCGGACGAAGATTATGGGACCCTGATGGAGGGTGACCTGGACCCGGGAATACTCACTCAATTCAAGTTTGAAAGAGTGTTCGAGTTTAACAGTGAAGCTTACAAGTATCTTGATTGGAAACTTGAGGTTCGGGGGTATGACTACACAGGAATTAGTGGTTATTGGTCCGAATCTCTAAAGTTCTATTCCAGCGAATCTTCTTTGGGTCCGTGGACCGAGATTGGCATCTTGGATGCACAGAATCCCACATCACATTCGTGGGATGTTGATGTTACTACAGGTCCTTGGTTCTACATAAAGGCTGAAAGTATGGACCAGTTCAATGATTGGGGATCGAGAAACGAATGGAGGCTGGAATATCTTCGCATTAAGTGCATAGATAGAAAATCCACGAATCAAGGTGTAAGTATCAATACCGTTCATGATGGTGACAATCTTTACCCCTACAGAGGGGTTGGGACAAGTGATTATTATGAATTTTCTTGTTCAGTAAGTAATGAAGAAGGTTCTGAACTTGTTGACTACATTCGATTGTTCACAAAATCTGAAACTGGTCAATATCTTTGGGGAGTGACGTGGGCTGATGGAGCATGGAGTTTAGAACCTTGGAGTAGTGGAGTCAATCTTCTAACAGCTGAATCCTATACAACATCTACTAGTCAAGTCAACACTGCAGTATTTGCTATTCAATTCACATATGAATGTGATACTGCATCAGACATTGATTTTGAGCTCTATCATGAATCTAACACGTGGAGTGCAGAAAGAACCTTTGATGTGACAGCTGGAGGTAAGGACCTCGATCAAGAACCGGCTCTTCAATTTTCAGTGCTTCCGTCAATGCCAGCTCGGAGTGACCCTCTATCAAGCCCATTACTAACTGGAACTGTCACTTTCACTGCATCTGGAAGTGGAGTAACACCTAACCCTGCTCATACCTTTGTCCAGTCTGAAAGAACAGCACCTTCTCCTTCAGGAGAGTGGTCTGGAGGCGTTTCAACAGATTCTTTCGGTAGTTTCATATTACCTTGTCTGACAAAAGGAGTAGCTGGAACAGAGAACACCTTCAAAGTGCGTATCTATGAATCTGCGGCATTGAATGAATATGTAGGTCTTGAGAGTTACGTTGAAACCATCAGTGAAGAGATTGTGGTCTTCGAATTTGGAGCTAATGAGAGTTCAATTCCTATAGATACATCTACCTTCATCTTTACCAAACTCAAGTACTTCAGCGATGATCTAGTAATTACAAATGCGACGGTAACATGGAATGGAGTTTCTTTAACAATCAATCCAAGTACTCAGAGATGGGAAGCCACACTCAGTCCACAATCAGAACCAACCACCATCCAATTTGATTCACTTACCGTAATCACCGTTGAGGGAATCACTTCCCTGAATGGTAATCCAACTTTTAGTGTACACTGGATTCGTCTCATATCTTTTCTACACCTTAGCGGCGTCCAAGCTTTCGGTCCTGTAAGCACTGTTTATAATCCTCATTCATTCATCATCAATGCATGGTTGACCGACCAGAATTCAGATCTTTTTGCAGGTTGGATTAACCTGACAATCGGCAATGATCAATTCGAAATCTATTGCGATGGGATGAACTTCACAGCTTTCTACTACAATCCCACCACAGCTGGAATCTATACTTTGTTCGCGAGCTATGCGGGTGATCAGTTTCATACCTCAGCAAACCAGACCTTTACTGGACTCACAGCGATTCTCAGGGATATGGATTTCAGTTATGTGATACCATCTAATATGCTCACTTTGGAAAATACTCTTTACTCATTTTTCGATGTCTATGACAGTGATTACTCAGGAGTCTTCAAGGGAGTGACCTACATTCGAGACCTCCCCATCAACATCAGTGTATCAATATGGTGGACCCTCTCTCCAGACTTTGGCGAACCTA
>SOKL01000196.1 GCA_004376265.1 Candidatus Thorarchaeota archaeon | reverse complement strand
GAGGTTGAAGATAAACATGACGAGGAATCTCTCAGTCAAGATTGATGACTACACACTGGAAGTTGAAGAGTTTGAGGAATGGATAGATGCGCTTGCGGATATCGAACTAGGAAGGATCAAACTAGAAATTGCGAAAGTTGCGCGTCTAGGTTGGCCTTTTGAGGTTTCAGCTGGCTTGAAGTTCTCTTCGCCTTCAGTCACTTCAAAAGAGCAAATTATCTGCGCTCTTTTGTTGAAATACCCCAAAGGTCTATCAAAGATTGACCTGCAATCAGCTACTGGAATGAATCCTGACTCATTGGCGACTTATCTAACAAGTAAACAAAAGGAAATTGCAGAAGGTATTGAGAAGCAAGATGATGTCTATGTAATCAAAGACGGTTGGCTCAGCTCAGCAATAGGGATTGCCAGAGAAGCTCTGAGCAAGTCTAACCAGATATTAACCACAGAAACTCAAAGTGAGGAGAGAAGTAGCGATTGAGTACCGGAGTCCTGATTCCTATCGTCTGCCAAGCAGAGGACTGTGATCGATTGATGTGGATTCCTTTCAACAAACATGGTTACTATGCTTTCTATTTCAATCGAAGTGATTACGATAAACACCGAATGCGTATCAGTCGTTCAAAAGAGGGAATTGAAAAAGAGAATCTAATTGTATCCTGTCCGTTATGCGATGAGGAAACAACGATTTTTCTGATGAAGAAAGCATCTGCATTGAAGTTCAAAAAAGAATCTCCGGAATTAGTGATTGTCAAACCTGGTGACATGCGTTTACCAGGTGAGGAAACATCACCTCAAGCAACACCTGGTTCTCCACTACCCTCGAAACCCGATTTCATTGATATTGAGAGCCCTCTTCGATTGGAGAAGGTGTATAGTGATTTGATTGATGAGATTAATATATGCTATGAATATGAGGCATACTCATCTGCATTGGTCATGTTGAGGAAGTTGATTGAAAATCTTCTTGTCGATATACTTCGAATGAAGTATTCTCCAAACAACCAACATAACTTCTACTTCGATGATTCAAAGAAGCAATTCCTTGGTCTCAACGTCCTAGTTTCAAATCTTGAAGCACTTGCATCAGAATATGAACGATTTGGGCTTACGAAGGCTCACTTGGGTATTATCAAAGGTCTTCGTAAAGATGGCAATCGATCTGCTCATAGCATCATTGATTTGGTCGGCGAGAAGAAAATGGACTCCCTAAAGAACAATGCAAATCAAGCTGTAATCATTCTTCTAAGGATTATTGGAATCTCAAAGGGTCGTTTGGATGCAGAAGGAAGGTTGATCAAGAAACGTCGTAAATGAGCCCAATTCATAATGGCCATAGAAAAATCTATACCAATACGAAATCTCTCTATGCAAACAGGGGATTTCGAATTGAATGAAAACCAACATGAAATAAAATACGAGGTTCAGTTCCATAGTGATGGATCCTATTCAATTATAGCGAGATTAGATTCTGATTTGACCGTCTTGGAAGCAGCACTCAAAGCAGAAGCGATGAAAAAGCTCATTGGTTTTTCTGATTGCATCCACAAGATTAGAAGTGTCAGTGATTCTAGGAATGGACTGCTAATATTCCCAAAAGTCAAAGGAGTGTCTGATGAGGTTCGCCTCGCAGCTTGCGCCGCAGCGGCATATCCTGATGGATTTCCTCAAGATGCAATCCATACAGAATTAGGAATAGCTGATGCCTCTAGAGATGCCTATATCAATTGGGAAACGAAGGAGAGCTCCAAGTATCTCACTTACAATTCTGCTACCAAGAAAGTGTATGTGGGTCCAGATGGCATTGCATGGATTTGTAACCAGCTCAAAGAACGAGAAGTTGAAGGATTCAAGGACACTACATGATTCCAAGAGTGCAACAAATTGAGTTTCTTGTTATAGATATTAGTCAGTGAGGGTTTACATTAGTATTGTGAAGGAAATCAGTATACACTTGTCAAGTATTGCTGTAAATGTAAACTGTGTAAACCATCGTCAGATCTTCAAGATTCCAATCCCTACTTTCCGCACAAACTCAGTATATGTAGACAGGTTTGATTATTCATATTTCCATTCATACCCTTCGAAAGGTGGAACGAACTATCAGTACGACTAACCAATCCAATTTGACTGTTTTCAGATGCTGGAAATGACGGATTGGAATTCATAGTAATAAGTATTCTAGAACTCAATAGCAGTTATTCGAGAAAGAGTTTTGTACCAACATTACTATCAGCATTTCGAGCATCTTCAAGTAAGAGATGCTCTCGACGGGGAGCCTTTCAATGGCAAGACTGACGCTTCAACAACTAGAGAATCATCTGTACAAGGCAGCAGATATCCTACGTCCAAAAATGGATGCCTCTGATTACAAAGAATATATCTTTGGAATGCTTTTTCTCAAGAGAGCATACGATGTATTCGAAGGAAAATATGAGGCGATTATGGAAGAACAGCTAAGACTTGGTCGTTCTGAAGAGGAATCTCGAAAACGAGCAGAGAGCCCAGAGTACTATACAGATACATTCTTTGTTCCTCCCGAAGCCCGATGGCCCAAGATACGTGACGAAGCACATACGGCTGTTGGAAATGAACTTAACAAGGCTTTGGGGTCTTTGCAAGAGTCCGACCCCTCGCTTGAAGGAGTCTTTGACCATATCGATTTTAACAAGACTGTTGGAAAAACTCGTCTGGAGGATAGTCGCTTACGCGAACTCATAGATCACTTTAGCAAATCAGGCTTTCGTCTGAGAAATGAGGATTTTGAGTTCCCCGATCTTCTTGGGACTGCTTATGAATATCTAATCAAGAAGTTTGCAGAGTCCGCTGGTCAAAAAGGAGGTCAGTTCTATACACCTCGAGATGTTGTTCGGTTGATGGTTAGGTTAGTGAAACCACAGGAAACGATGCGAGTATATGATCCATGCGTTGGTTCCGGTGGTATGTTAATTCTCTCAAAGGAATACGTTGAGGAAAATGGTGGGGATCCACGAAATCTTGCATTATACGGGCAAGACTCCAATGGGGGAGTGTGGGCTATCTGTAGAATGAACTTGCTCCTACATGGTATTCGAAGGTCAAATATCCACAATGACGATACTCTTCTTCATCCTCTACATCGCGAAGGTGGAGAGCTCACGACATTTCATCGTATCA
>SOKL01000153.1 GCA_004376265.1 Candidatus Thorarchaeota archaeon | reverse complement strand
AATCCTCCCAATCGAGGTGGATCATATGAGCAGCGACAGAGTAGAGAATGGAAGTATCTCCATTATGGCATTGGAGAGCGGAATAAAGTATGCCAGCTTGGAAGAAGCCCCTGACGAACCACTTCTCATAGAGATTATCGGAATTCGACCTGACGTACTTGCCAAGATTTCTCATCGTTTTGAAATTGATTTGGAAGATCTTCAGGATGTTCAAGACCTTGATGAGCGTCCCAGATTACAGATCGAGGACAAGTTCACAATGATTGTACTCCGTGTTCCTGTTGATATAAGTAAAGAAGAGAGGGAATACTCAACCAATCCAATAGGAATATTCACAAATGGTAAAGACATCATCGTCATACAAAATGATGAAGTCCCACTTCGAAAATATCGGCTCAGAGAGAGAGTTCGTTTTAGTACAACTGTCAACGAAGTCATATATCGCTGGTGGGAACTCGTAATTCATTCCTTCGAAACAACACTTGACCTCGTTGAAGAAACCATCAATCATACTGAGGATTTCATTATGCGTGAAATCTATCCCTCCCAACTCGAATGGTTCTTCCAGCTTTCTCGTGATGCTATTTTCATGGAGACCTCACTGAAGGCGAATATGAAGGTTCTACGTCGTCTGAAACGGTATAATGTTGTTGGAAGAATGATCCTAGATGTGGACCGATTGGAGGAGCTTGAGGTTGACCTGCAACAACAGGTAGAGCTCAGTGCCATTTATCGAGAGCTGATTGCAAATGCAATGAATGCTTATGATAGCATTGTCAATCATAATCTGAACCGGGTCATCAAGACACTGACATCAATCTCACTTCTTGTCAGTGTACCTACCCTAATAGCTAGCATCTATGGTATGAATGTAGGTTTGCCTTTTGCGAGTGACCCGCTTGCCTTTGTTATGGTCATGATTGCTAGTCTACTCATCACAATACCATTACTTCTTTTCCTCAGAACAAAGGGTCTCGTCTAAGGTTTCTTCGCAAGTATCCAATAATGTGTTTCTTCGCCAGTTGTGACTAGTCTTTCAAAGAGAATTTCAAAGCCTGTATTGACTATCATCTGAAGACTCTCATGTGCCGGTGGATGATTCCAAGCCATTTCTACACCAAAATAATCGTGAACTTCTTCCCAATCAGTTTTTGCAGTGCTAACGAGCATGACACCACCAGATTTCAACCAATTGTAGATTTTCAAATATAGAGCTGGATGGTAACTCCTGTGAATATGGATGATTGCGTAGGTGGAGATAATTCCATCAAGTGAATCAGCTTCGAAATCAGTCTTCATGATATCTCCCTGTATCAATTCCGCATCTGGTACATTCTTCTTTGCTAGTTCAAGCATCCCCGTTGAGAAATCAATGCCTTTGGCAGTGTAACCTTTCTCCACCAGGATTTTGAGAACCGGGACTCCTCCACCACAGCCAATGTCCAATACGACTGCATTATCAGGGAGGTGTTCAATGAAATCATTGATCTCCTTCATGTTCTCGAACAGGTCTCTATCTTGGTAGTATTTTCCTGCGATTATGTTGTACCCTTTTCTTACTATATCACCATGTTCGTCTGGTTCCAAGCCTGTATCCTGTTTGGGTGACATGAATAGTCCCTCTGTAATAGAAAAGCATTGTAAGTCGTACTTATTTATCTGAAGGTTCTCAAGAAAACTCATGAGAGTTGCAGTTCTCACTAGTGGTGGAGACAGTCCAGGGATGAATGCATGCATCAGGGCTGTGGTAAGGATTGGTCTCAACCGGACTTGTGATGTTGTTGGAATTCATGGTGGTTTCCAAGGGATCCTCGATAGGAAATTCCAGAAGATGGACTCGAGGACAGTTTCTAGGATTCTTCATAGAGGTGGTACCTGTCTCACAACTGGTCGGTCTGAGGAATTCAAGACCATTGAGGGCACGAAGAAAGCAGCTAGAATTCTAACTGAGGAAAAGATTGGTGGACTCATAGCTATAGGTGGGGACGGTACAATGAGAGGTCTCGCAGCTCTTCAAAAGTACTGGGATGGAAAGGTAATAGGTGCACCAGGAACCATCGACAATGACCTCTTTGGAACCGATTTTTCTATTGGATTCGATACTGCAGTGAACAATGCTCTGAGTGCCGTTGATAAGATACGTGATACTGGTGAGGCATTTTCCCGTGTGTTCTTGATTGAAGTGATGGGACGTCACTCTGGGTTCATCGCTTTACATGTAGGAATATCGAGTGGAGCAACTGCTGCTGTTATTCCTGAAACTCCTACTGATTTGGAAGCAATTGCGGCTAGAATCATCAAAGGCAGAGAGCTAGGGAAGCGAAGTGTGTTTGTGATTGTCGCAGAGGGTGATGAGGAGGGTGATGCGACAGAGATCAGCGGCAAGTTGTCGAAATTAATAGGTGAGAAGTGCCGCGTATCCGTCTTAGGTTATATTCAACGAGGAGGCAATCCAACTCATTCTGACCGACTACTCGCTTCTCGAATCGGAGCATTTGCAATTGATTGCCTTCTTGCAGGAACAACTGGAGTGATGGCAGGAGAAGTCAATAGGAAAGTCATTCTCACTCCGTTTGAAGATACATGGGCCAAGAAAAAAGAAATCGAACCTTGGATGCTTGAATTAATGGAAGACCTCTCTGGTTAGGCTACTCGGTAGACTAATACGGGAGAATGTACCCTTAGTAGTGTTGTAAGGAAAATGGTGTTCAAAAACCTCGCGGACTATCATCTTTGGGCTGGATGGAAGATGAGAGAGGTCCTTAGTGGGTTCGACTCAGAGATGTTCGCTGAAGAGGTGAATGGAAGAAGTCCACGAGACCTTGTACAACATATAGTTCTCGCACTTGAAACCTGCTTCTACTTTATTGAAGATGAGAGAGACAAGTCTGTGTTCGATCGAGTCAAGAGATTACCAAGACAAGAGCTACTGAAGCGCTGGGAGATTCTTGATACACGATTGAGTTCAGCAATTGAAGAGATTCCTCAGGACAAAATTGCAGTGAAGCACATCAAGGAGGAGCCCTTCGAAATCGATGTAGTTGACTTTTTCCTTCAGTATTTGATTCATACTGCTCATCATCGGGGACAGTTGGCAACAGTCCTGAGCGATTTGGGAATTGATGTTCCAGGTACGGACTATTTGATGTTCTTTGGGGAAAACCAGTAAAACCTTAGTAATCTTTCAAAATATTCGATTCAGAATTAACTTTTGCCGCCACACTCAAGTTTTGAATTTTATTAGTCCGATTTGTTCCGCTTAAGTTAAGTATCAGAGATACATGTGTTCTATCGTTGATGAGAATGAAGACTGGAGAAGAATACCTACAGAATCTGTATCAGATGAAACCCAATGTAATCATAAATGGTAAGACTGTCGGCCGTGATGATTCACGGTTACAAGCTGTTGCCAAAATAATGTCATTAACCCTGGATAAGGTTCAGGAACCTGATTTCAAGGATCTACTTAATGTAGATTCAAAGGATTTTGGCACTATTAATCGCTTTACACATATTCATCAGAGTATTGATGATCTTCTAAAGAAGCAGGAAGTAACAAGAAAGCTTTGTCGTTTAACTGGAGGATGTATCTTTCGGTGTATGGGTATCGATGCAATGAATGGATTATCAATCATCACTCATCGCGCTGAAGCGGCGACTGGGCAACCCTATAATCAGAGATTCTTGAAATATCTGAAATTCTGGCAGGAGAATGATATCATCGGTAGTTGTGCGCAGACTGATGTAAAGGGTAATCGAGCCCTGAGACCTCATCAACAAGCAGACCCTGACCTCTATCTTCGCGTCATTGAACATCGTGATGATGGCATTGTTGTCCGGGGTGCAAAGAATCACATAACCGCTGCAGCTGTAGCAGAGGAGATCATTGTACTTCCCACACGGATGTTAACTCCCGAGGAAGACGAGTATGCTGTTGCTTTTGCAGTGCCTGGTGATTGGGAGGGCGTAAAGCTAGTGACTCGTGCATCGAGTCATAAACGTGAGAAATTCTCATGTCCGGCTGGTGAATTTGGAGATGTTGAGAACTTCATTATCTTTGACGATGTCTTTGTTCCCAATGATCGCGTCTTTCTTAGTGGTCGTGAAGGTGAACATGCATTTGGGGGATGGACTGCACTACTTTTCGCACTGTACCATCGACACAGCTACACTGGGTGCAAGCCAGCAAGTTCCGAAATCATCCTAGGTTTTAGTGCATTGGTTAGTGAGTATAGTGGCATTGAAGATAAAAAACATGTCCAATCTAAACTTGCAGATTTGATCAGTGTAATTGAGCTTGTTTATGCAGCTGGAATTGCTGCCGCACATAAGGCAACTAAAGATGATTCGGGAACAATGATTCCGGATCCTGTGTTTTGCAACGTTGGTAGAAAACATGCAGGAACGAGCTACTACCATGAACTTGAGATTCTGGCCGATCTATCAGGAGGTCTACCTGCAACGCTTCCTCACGAAGCAGACTTTTACGATGAAACAATAGGACCACTTCTTCAGAAATATCTCAAACGAAAAGAGGATGTACCATCTGAAGATATTTACAAACTGTATCGGGCTCTTTCTGACATGCTGTGTTCTTCAATTGGAGGTATTTCAGCAGTTGCTGCTCTTCATGGCGGAGGAAGTCCTCAGATGGAGGATGTAGCGATACTGAAAGGATATGATCTAGAAAAAAGGAAGAATCTTGCAAAATATCTTGCTGGCATATCAGAAGACTAACCTCTCAATGGAATTGCATCGTATCAGGTTAGGTAAATCTGATTAGAGAAGTGTTGGAAAACGAAAAACAACATATTGAACTGTGTAACTTAACGGCGTTAAAAATTTCAGAATTAACTAATACTTAAATATCACCTCCCGTGATATGGCTGATTACATCTCAGATAGAGAGGAGAGATGAAGGAGATTAAACTATGGAAAGTAGACAACTTGTCGCCGTAGTTCTCATCGTCGTAATAATAGCAGGCGTGGGCGTTGGAGTATTCTTATTCCTACCACCCGGTGCTTATGGTGCATTAGTTGTAGGACAACTAGTCACACCTGGTGCTCCTGCTGGAACTCCTGCCAATCGGATTATCAATGTTGGAGTCTTAGGACCCGTGACTGAAATCCAAGGCGAGGGAGAATGGAAAGGAGCCTATTTGGCTTGCGATGAGATAAACACCGCAGGTGGTGTTGTAGTCGGTGGCGAAACATATTACTTCGGAATTATTGCCGAAGACACGTTTGAAGCAGATGCCAGTCTTGATATATCTAAAGCAACTGCAGCTACAACGAAAATAATTACAGTGGATAATGCCCAATTCATTTTGGGTGGATTCAGAACTGAGGCGGTTCTGGCATTTCAAGAACTCATAATGGATGCGGAGATGCTGTTCTTTAACACAGGATCCTCTACAGATATATTCACTCAGAAGGTAGCCGGTGGCCCATGGCCACAAACGACCGGACCGGATGTTGTATCTGATTATGACAGGTACAAGTACTTCTTCCGAGTTATGCCCATAAACTCAACCTCATTGGCAAGATCGCTGTTAACATACATTGCATATCTGGATGGTTATCTGACTGCAGTAACAGGAAATAACATATCCAAAGTCGCGATTATTCGTGAAGATCTCGATTGGACTGTTGGAATGAGTGCATTCCTGAATGGATACTTGCCCTTTTATGGTCTGTCAGTAGTGGAAGAAGTTGCATTCCCAATCACAGCTGAGGCTGCTGATTTTGCAACATATTGGACTCAGATTGATGCTGCTGAAGCGCAGATTACGATCCCAATCATATCTGCTCAAGGCGGAATCCTGATGACCACACAATACGCTCAGGCTCAGCCAAAGACCATTATCGCGGGTATAGATGTGATGTCGCAACTTGACACCTACTGGAATGAAACTGGTGGCGCTTGTGAGTATGAAGTCGTTCTGCAATCAACGCTACGTACTAACAAGACTACAAGGACAATAGCCTTCTGGGACGCGTTTCTTGACGCGTACGATGCAGAACCGCTATACACTGCTGTAGGGGCTTATGATGCCATGTACCTATTGGCAGCAGGCATTGTGGACGCTCAGTCATTCAACTCAACCCTAATCATCCCACATCTGGAAGCGTTTAACGCTGCAAGTCCATTTGTAGCGGCAGGTGGAAACATTGCCTTCACATACACTCATGATCTGTTACTGGGTCCAGATTATAGCTACACGCTATTCACTCAGTGGCAGGCAGGTGGCACGAAGGTAGCCGTTTCATCTGGAGGTCTGCTTTATCCAGAGAACATTGTGACTGGGACATTATCGTTGCCATCATGGGGTATAAACGAGTAAATCGCCCAAATACGGTAACCAGTTGATCAAAACGCCCCCCTTTTTTCAGGGGGGTTGTTTCTTATTTTGAAACATGTCGTAGTCTACTGGTGATACAAAAGGTGGACATATTGATAGAAGAAATACTACTATTTGGTACGGTGCAGGGATCGCTATTAGCTCTCCTAGCATTAGGCTTTTCTCTAGTCTATGGTGTAGGGGGACTGCTGAACTTGGCTCATGGAGCATTCTACCTTATTACAGCCTATATGATTTATTGGACAATCCCCTTCGTTGGATTTGGGATAGCCGCGGTTATTGGTTTGGTCACAGTAGTAGGGGTCGGCGCAGTCACATATTTGGGTCTCTTGAAACCTTTGAAAGAATCGCAAATCGGTGTTGTATTGGTGACATTTGCATTAGCTTTCTTTTTTGAACAGTTCGTGAAATTCGTAGGAGATTCGAAGACTCATTACATAGTGCCATTTGTGCCAGGGTCCGTCACATTTCTTGGAATCACTTTCCCGGCACAGTTCATCGCTTTGATTGTTGGGTCTCTGATTCTCGTCACAGTAGTCACTTTGTTCATCAGCAAATCGAAGATTGGTAAATCAATTCGCGCAGTATCTCAAGATTTTGAAGCAGCCAAACTAGTCGGAATTAACCCCGATAGGATACTAATGATAGTTGTAATGATATCTGCAATGCTTGTCGGGTTTGCAGCAATCTTGTACGCTCCAGGTAATTTCATTGCACCTAGAATTGGATGGAGATATCTGTTACTAGCATTTTCTGTGACAATCTTTGGTGGGATGGGGAGCATTCCGGGAAGCATCATTGGATCATTCATAATGGGATATGCAACAGCATTCACAGACTTTTTCATAAGTCCGTCTTTTTCAGTGTTAATCCCCATTGTTGTGATACTTGTTATGCTCTTGGTCAGACCTCAAGGACTGCTAGGAAAGAAGGAGCTGCAATAACGAATGACAAGTCTTCAGTTAGAGTTACAGTCCCATGTAGGACGTTTCAGAACATGGGCACTTACATTTCGAGGAAGCATAACCCTATTCAGCCTATTAGGATTGTTGCTCGTTCCACTGACTGGGAATGCGTATCTCTCGCAGATCATCGTTACAGGAATGATACTTGCAATCTTTGCTGCGAGCTGGGATCTCCTGGCTGGATTTGCAGGACAAATCAGTTTTGGACATGCCGCCTTTTTTGGAATATCCGGCTACTTTACAGCGGCATTCATCAAATTCGCTGGTGCTAATTGGATAATGGCAATTTTCGTCGGTGCCGGTTATGCTGTGATATTCAGTTTACTAATCGGGATTCCCTGCTTGAGATTGAAGGGTCCATATTTAGCACTAGGGACTCTGGCCTTTTCTCTCATTCTCTTCAATCTATTTTTGGCTGGAACTTGGCTTGGAGGAACAGAAGGCATCTCAGGATTGCCCTCTGCCGGAAATATCTTTGTGGTCTTCTATATCATAGTAGCGTTCATGGTTGGTTCATTAGTTATTATGCGTGTCATTGTCGATTCAAGACTTGGAACAATTTTGAAGTCAATTCGAGATGATGAAATCTGCGCTGACGCTTCAGGGATTAACACAACTACCTACAAACTTATCGCATTCATGATAAGTGGATTCTTTGCAGGGATTGCAGGCGCTCTTTTCGTTGTGAACACGACTGCGGTAAATCCTGCTATCTTTTCAACACTCTATTCCTTCTATGCAATAATAATGGCTGCAATTGGAGGGATTGCGACAATCTTCGGTTCAATTATTGGAGCATTCCTATTCACATTACTTAGTGAGTTTCTAAGACCACTTGCCGCTGCTTCGTTACTGATCTTTGCTACAGTTCTGATTCTGATTGTAAGGTTTGCAGAAGGGGGAATCATGAATCCATTCCTAGAGAGATTACGGGATTTATGGGATATGATACGAGGAAAGTAAAATGGGACTAATATTGGAAGTCAAGAATCTTACCAAGAAGTTTGGTGGACTGACCGCAGTCAATGACGCAAATTTCGAAGTGCAGCGAGGAGAGATGCTGGGTCTGATTGGACCAAATGGAGCTGGCAAGACCACACTCTTTCATTTGATGTCAGGTTTCGAGAATCCCAACTCTGGCTCCATCTTTTACGATGGAGTAGATATAACCAGGAAAAAACCATACCAAATCGTGAATCTTGGGATGGCGAGAACATTTCAGCTTGTGAGGTCATTTCGTTTTCTTAGTCTTCTTGACAATATATCAGTTGCATGCCTTTCACCTCGCGGAAAGGAAGCATTCGGAAGTTCTGGAATAGATGAAGCAGCTAGCTCGATTCTCACATCTATTGGGCTTGTGGACAAGGCAAGACTACCACCAGTCATTCTCCCGCATGGAGATTTAAGAAAACTTGAGATTGGTAAAGCGTTGGGTACAAATCCCGAGATGCTTCTTCTTGATGAACCATTCAGCGGATTGGCTTATGAGGAGAAGGAAGGAATTACCAAATTGATTAAGCGATTAAGCAATGAAGGGGTTACGATATTTCTAACTGGGCACGTTTTGCAGGAGCTAATGACTCTAGTTCCAAGAGTCATAGCAATGCATCAGGGGAGGTTAATTGCAGAGGGAACTCCTCAGGAAGTAGCCAATAACAAGATTGTGTTGGAAGCGTATCTTGGACGAGGTGAGGGATTTGCTTGAATTAAGAAAGGTATATCATTACTATGGCAAAGCAAAGGCTCTTGAAGAAGTGAACCTAACAGTGGAAAAGGGGTCTCTTGATGCAGTCATTGGACCCAATGGTGCTGGCAAATCCACATTGCTCAGAGCCATCTCAGCGCTGGAGGAGATTGATAGAGGAAGGATCACCTTCATGGGCGAGAGAATTGATGAGTTGGAAGCACACGAAGTTGCGCGGATGGGTATTGCTCACTGCCCAGAACGTCGTCGATTGTTCTATGACATGACAGTTATGGAAAATATTGAACTTGGCGCATATACTTTGAAAGATAAGACGAAATATTCGGGGCTCTTGGATTTTGTATTTGATATATTTCCGCGACTAGATGAGCGTAGAAAACAACGAGCCGGCACTCTAAGTGGAGGTGAACAACAAATGCTCGCAGTAGCTCGAGCACTGATGTCCAATCCAAAATTGTTGCTTCTCGACGAACCTTCCTTGGGACTTGCGCCTAAAGTGAAGACAAAGATATTTGAAGCAATTGAACAGATCAAAAAAGAAGGAACAACGACGCTTCTTGTTGAGCAAGATGCAATGTTAGCCATGGCAGTTGCAGATACCATATATGTGCTTGAAGAAGGAAAAATAGAAATGAGCGGAACAAAAGAGGAGCTCGAACGAGAACCTCGGATAAAGAAGGTATACTTAGGAATATAGGAGGTATCAAAATTTCAGCTAGTCTTGAAGAACTGCTACGTGACGCTAAAGTCGAATTAGTTATCGCTCGAGGTGAAAAGGATCCGAAAGTTGTAGCAGAGCTAATTGGACATCTAGGCAATGATATTCGTTCAATACGATTCAATGCTTCGCTAGTTTTAGGTGAATTAGGCGAAAAAGCATCTGCTAGTGTTTCTAATTTGATTGACTGTTTGGAAGATGATGATTGGAGTATCTGCAGGGAAGCCACAAAATCACTTGGAAAAATAGGAAACTCAGCAGTTGATGCAATCCCAAGATTAGCTGAGTTGTTAACTGATGATGAAGCATCCATAAGAAAAGAAGCAGCAATTTCCTTGGGGAAGATTGGTGTAGCTTCAGATGTTGCAGTGTCTAGTCTTATTGCAGCTCTGGGAGATGATGAGGAAGAAATTCGGACTGTGGTTGTTAATACCCTCGGAAAATTGGGAACAGCCGCACACACTGCTATTCCAAGTTTGATAGAATGTTTCAAAGATCCGAGTTGGACAGTGAGAACTGCAGCTGCTATAGCTATTGATGGAATCGGAAAAGGCTCAGCAGAAGCTATTCCAACTCTTGTTAATTCTCTTGAAGATAAAGATTGGAGAGTCCGATATCGCTCCATCAACACGCTAATTCAAATTGGAGAACCAGCAATCCCTATTCTTCTAGAAGTTGTCAATCATAGCAATCCAGTCGTGAGACAGGGAGTAGTTGAAGCTCTCGGAGCGATGAAAATCACAGATTCGGAAATGATTGAAACTGTTGCATCCTTACTCAAGGATAAGGTTGAGAAAGTCCGTGGGAAAGCTGTGGATGCTCTTAGAACCATTGGCAAAGATGCAATTCCTATATTGATTGATTCTTACACTTCTGCGAACAAAAAGATGAAAATACAGATCCTTTCTGCGATAGGCAGTATTGGTCAGAACGCTGAAACTGCTCTACCACATGTGATTGAAATTCTAAAGGTTGGAGATACCGAAGTCCGAGCCCAAGCAGCTAGATCGTTAGGGAAATTTGGAGAGACTGAAGAGTCCGTTATTTTTGCGCTTAGGGATGCTCTTAGCGATAGTAAAACCAGTGTACGTCGTGAAGCCGCCTTGAGCTTGGGAAAATTAGGTCCAGGTGCATCAGATGCTATTCCCGCATTGTTGGGTGTATTGACTGACGAACAACCAGACGTTCGTTGGAGAGCCATAGAGGCAATGGGAAAGATGGGTGTAGAAAGTACTGAGCTTGTTTCAGGTTTAGAATCTAGGTTGCATGATGAGTATGATTATGTTGCAGAGGCTGCTTCAGAGGCACTTGATTTAATAAGCGGAGAATAACACAGAGGAAGAAACACTATGTCCGAAGATCCATATGCAGCTAAACCTTGGTTGAAACATTACGATGAGGGAGTACCTGAAAGTATAGATTATCCGGAAATTAATATTTATGAACTGCTTGATAATACTGTTGAAGAGTTTGGTAAGCAAACAGCAATCTGGTTCCAGAAACGAAGGATTTCCTACAAGGACTTCAAGGATATTGCTGAAAGACTAGCAACTGCTCTTAGAGAATTAGGTGTGAAGAAAGACGATACCGTCGCAATTATGATTCCTAATTTCCCTCAGTTCCTACTCAGCTTCTATGGAATTCTGAAAGCTGGAGGTATAGTCACAGCTTGCAGTGTACTTTTGACTGAACCTGAGCTGGCATATCAATTGAATGATTCCGGGGCTGAAACTATCA
>SOKL01000043.1 GCA_004376265.1 Candidatus Thorarchaeota archaeon | reverse complement strand
CTGACAACTTATTTAGGGTGAAGTTTCTGTCATAGGCTGTGAACGAATCAGCTGAGGAGAAAGCAGAAGTCCGCTATCTCTCTCTCGTCAGAAGAGAAGGGGGAGAGCCAATCATCGGCATTCCTTACAGAGCGATGTCTGTAGACCCAGATCTAGTAGCTAGTTTCGTTCTCGCAGTTATCATTTTCGAAAACAGACAGTTGAAAACATTCACAAAAGAAGGCTATGTAGTAGTTATTGAAGAAGGAAATTATGTCGTAGGTTTACTCATTGTGGACAAAGTAGAAGATGATACACCTTATCGAAACAACTTGATTAAGATTGTCGAGCGCTTCGAAAGTTCACATGAACAACTTCTCCAATCTTGGAAAGGTGACATTAGACCCTTTCGAGAATTTGCATTAGATATTCTTCAAGTATATCCTTACAGGTCGTTTGACTTGGAGATGATCCCTAAACTAGTTTCAAAATCCGAGGCGACTCCGGATCATCGTGCAAACATCCCGTGGTCAGTCGGTGAAACTGATGAGAAATTGCAGATAATTCTAGGCTACATCAATGGAAAGCGTACTGTTGAGGAGATATTACAACAATCCGAATTTGATGACTCTGAAGTGATGGCTATACTCTCAATGCTTGATAAATACAAGTGGATCACACTCACAAGAAGATTGAACGATAGCTCGGTACTAGTCAAAATTATGGACCCTCCATTATTCTTACTCGGTGTTTACGGTGAACCGCTTTCAAAACTAGTCGAGCAAATTGACGGATCAAAAACATTGTCTACAATATGCGAGCTGCTTCCATACAATATTGAAGCTGTTCGACTTGTAGCTAATAATCTAATCGATGCAGGGGTTTTGGGATACAAAGACTCGAAACCAGATGAGCCTGTTCAGAATGAGGAGGGGTAAACAATGGCTCTTGATGTTTCTAAAGTTCGTTATATCTCATTGATTAGAATGGAAGGGGGAGAATCCGTTCTTAACATCCCATATGCTGAGCTCACTGTTGACCCTGACTTGATTGCGGGTTTTGTAACTGCGGTCATCATTTTCGCGAAGACACCAATTCGAACAATCAGAAAGGCTGCGTATGACATCTTAATAGAGGTTGGAGAGACTGTGTTAGTACTTCTGGTTGTGGATCCTGTTGCAGACGAGTCGCCGTATCGTGAAAAGCTGAAACGAATTCTAGAAGAGATTGAACTTAAACATGGAGATAAACTCCGACACTTTGAAGGTGATATTCGTCGTTTTAGAGAATCTGCTCTCACCGTAATTCAAGAGTTCCCGTTCTCTTCAGTAGATCTTGACATGGTTCCAATTATGAAACCTAAGGGTGTCCGTATTCCATTTAGAGTGGGATCAATTGATCATGATCTTGAGCAAGTGGAGTCTTTCATAAACGGAAAGCGCACAGTTGCTGAGATTATGGATCTAATTGGATTTAGTGATGAAAAAGTTCTAGCACTAATATCCATACTCACTCGGTATGAATGTATAGATTTCAAGAAACGGCTCACAGATGATAATGTATTGGAAAGAAATGATTGTCACGAGCTGACCTTGGATTTGTTGAAATCACAGTACGGAAAACCGCTAGAAGATATTCTTGAAACATTTGATGGCACAAAGAAGGTCAAAGACGTTCTGGAATCACTTCCTTATGATCCTCGAGCAATGTGGTTTATCATCAATAAACTCGTTGAGGAAGGATGCCTGGTCGTGCAGCAAATCAATTAGAGAACCACGTCACAGCCAGGAATTCCAATAACATCACTTCTACACTGGTAGCAATATCGGAATTGATCAATGAAAGCAGCGGCTTGATTTCTCAATCTTTCAAGATCATCTTTCAGTGGAGGGCTCAGTGATGCAAGACGACCATTGGGAACTATAGGGATGATATTTTGAAGCGATGCTCCTGCGTCAGCAATTGTCTTTGCTAATGGAATGATATCATGGTCATTGATTGTAGGGATGAGGATTGAATTTACTTTTACGAATATCCCTGCACGTGCTGCTCTAGAGATACCACGGATTTGTTCTTCTACAATCTTGGAACCCATCTGACTGCCAGTTAAGGTCGTTTCTCCCAACCTTGCCCATTCATAGATTAGCGATGCAGTTTCCGGATTAATTGTGCTCATTGAAACGGTTAATGTTTTGAAACCCATCTTTACAAGCCATTGAACATTATCAAACAACAGAGTACCATTTGTGCTCAAACATAGGTGAATATCCTTTCGATATTTTTGAATCAATTCTAATGTTTCGAAAGTTTCAGGATTTGCAAGTGGTTCCCCAGGACCTGAAACTGCAACAATTTTAATTCTCGAATCGTTTCTGATTTCTATGATGGCTCTCTCAACCGCTGTTTCAGGAAACATTACTTGCCTGGCAAAACCTGGTTTGGAGGTGTGGCACGATGAGCCAACAGAATGAGAACAGAAAACACATTTGACATTGCAAATCGGTGCCACTGGCAAATGAATCCTATGCCACAAAGTTTCTCGACAGTTTGAATAACAAGGATGGTTGCGGATGGGAGATTCACCAGGGTTTTCCATAGGGATCAAAAAGCCTGATGGAGAATTTTTCGAGCATCTCGAGCTGCTTTCTTTGCATCATTAAAGATGAGGCCAAGTTTTGCATTTTCAGGGGCGGTCACGGTAAGAAGATAATCCCCTGAAATTGAAATTACCAAAGTCGTTCCAAGATCACCCTGAATGATAATAGACTTGAGCTCCCCCTGTCTTAACTCCTTGACAGTCTGTTCACCTGCGGCATGGATAGCTGCAACAATAGCCGCAACTGATGCTTCTTCGGTACCTCCATGAAATCTACTGACCAAAGGAAGACCTTCGATGGAAAAAACAGCTGCTCCTAGAATGGGAGATTTGTTTGATAATTCCTTAAGAAGCTCTTGCAAGTGCTCCTGCAGTTTCGAAATGCTATGGTCTTCCAACTACCAATTCCCTCGTTTAGTTCAAGTTATTTCTTCTATCCAAAAGGGACAGTAAGAAATTCACGTAAGATATAGATAAAGCTTCGGAGGATTGCCGTAAAATGCGTTTTTATGGTTCATTCATTCAATTAACCGGACTGATGTCACTTTGTTGCTATGCAGTGATGTGGTTGGGAGTTTCATTACACGCAACACGTTGTCTGCTTCTTCATCAAGACCCGCCTCTTTGAGTAATTCAATGAATTCGAAACCAGTTGTTATTATGAGGCCCTTCACAGGTTTCCCTGCTTTCATCGAATCCAAAAGTTCATTTGCTGTCCAGAGTCGGCATTTCATGTCTAGGTCTTTCTGTTTCTCGAGGTGGGAAATTCCTTTCCTTGCTATCCCTCTATTCTCTCTCTGTTCGCTAGTGTAAGCTCGTTTCTTGTAGATTCTCTTCAACCGTTCAAACCCTCGTTCAACAACCTCTTTGGAGTGAATCGTCTTTCGATAGACATCTTTCACACTCTTCGCAGATGTTGTAACCAACCATGCAGTGCCATATGCCGCCTGGTACCTCATTGCTTTGAGGAATTCAGATTCACTCAGCAGGGTTATCGAGCGATATCCTTTGTATTCAACTGATATCAACCAATCTGGATTTTTATGTTCGACTATTAGATCTGGTGTCAACCCTTCTCCTGTAACTGGGACTCGTGTTGACACATCAGGGAACAGATGCATTATGAGAGCATGGAAAGCTTCATGGAAGAGATTGTGTCTGAGATTTCTAGCCTCTTGTGGATGCCTTAATCCTGCCTCACGATAGAGTACAGGCATCTCCATCTTATTTCCAGTTTTGGCTTTGATCTCACTCTTGGTTGTTAATCGGCCTCGAGCGTGATTCTTCTTCACAAGAATAATCGCGGCCTCATTTCCGATGAGGTGAAAAACTATCCTCCCAAGATTACTCTCCTTATCTTCAGGATTTTCTGCTATTTGACGCTTGGCCTCCTCATACGCCCAATCAATTACATTTTGTGCATCATTCCCGAGGAGGGAGGTAATCGAGCGAAGTTTGTCATTCAGTGTATATTTTCTCACGTGTTTTTTTAGTGCGGTTCCAATAGATGCTTTCGTTGCCAATTGCCGTCTCTCTCTCAAACTGGTTATGTGGATTTTCTAAGGACATCCTTGGTCAGCTTTACATCTTGGGACTCTTCATCGTATGATACCAGGTCTGCAGCTACCAAATCATGAACTGCTTTGAGAACTGCTGCTGGTTGAATTCCAGTGCTTGATGTTATGTTCTTCCTAGTGATTGCTGTCTTGACATCATGCAATGTATACAATATCCTGGCGTGAGGTTTGCCATAGAAAACGGTTTCAATGAGAGTGATGTAAATAGCTAGAAGGTCACTGATATCCACCTTCTCTTGTAATGCTTCCTTTTCAGCTGACGCATCGCGATAGAGTTCAGAAACCCGTGTGAGTTGTCCAGTGATCTCATCCATCTCTCTTCTGAGTTCATCTCTCTCCTTCTTTAGAGCGTTTTGTGCCTCACTCTTACCAGCTTCAGCTTCAGCAGCCTTAGCAGATAGACCCGAAACCTCTTCCTTGGTTGCTACCAGATCAGCTTTGGCTTTGTCTCGAGCCTTCTCGGCTTTCTCAAGCTTGGTTGTAAGCCCAGTGACCTGTTCCTCCACAGCCCCCACTTTTTCTTCTGCTTCTTTTTTTGTTGTCCTGAGTTCATCAACCTCACTGTCGAGGCTCTCTCGTTCATCCATTAGCTTTACAATTGAGTCCTTGAATTCATCCAGTAATTCAAGCATCTTCTCCCTATCGGTCATTTAGTTACTCCTCACTGTAAATGAACACAACCGGCTTTATATCAGTTTCACATCATACGCAGCAGCCTTGACTTTCAGGTAATTGATGTATAACTGTTTCAAGTCAGAGAGTGGTAATCCGAACGCTTTGAAAGCTTCTAGCTCTCCTTTCCGTTTTTTCTTCAGCATCACGTCATTCTCTTTTCTGAGTGTTTCATCTTGACTAATTGCTGGAATGTTCTGGTTTTGACGTTCGCATTTGATATCAGAACTACTCATTGTTTCAAGTGAATGTTCGATACCTTGAAGCAATCCTTTCTTACGCCAGAAATCCCTGGTTGTAAGACCAATAAGTTGAGCTTTAGGAGTTGCAAGTCCCCTGATGTTGGACAGTTCAATCGAGTTGCTCTTTATTGTGGAGAAGATGCGAAGAGACCATGGTGACATATCAGCAAGAACCAGAATTGGAACTTCATTGTCCGATAACCGCCGAATCCAAGCTCTCATGTTCCTCCCTGGTTGACCAAAGAGAGACCCCATTCCAACACTCATCTGTTCAGGTAGTCCTAGTTCAATCAGGTTTCTTGCCATAGCTTCTTTCTCAACGAATATTGCAGCGTCAATGTTGATGTCGTGAATATGAACATCCGAAGGACGGGAGGAAATGAACCAACCATATTCTCCAGCTGCATTACAGTTCAATCTCTTTCCTGATAAATCTGTGAGCGTTACATCACCGTAGAATGTTCCCTTTGGCGAGCTAACAACGCCAAACTCCTCTCGAGGTATTGATGTTCCTTTGTGTTTTATGATTCTCTCACATAGGTTGATCAACCGATTAGTTTCTGTTTGATTTTCGATCTTTAGGACATCTTGAACATGTTTGACTTTGTGCATGTAATAGAAATCTCGTAGGCTCATAGACATCTTCTGTTCAAGGTGCTCTTTGAATCGAGTTAGTCCGTATACGAGACCAGCGATAGTCTTAGCACTTTCGACCTTTCGTCCGTCGATATATGAAGGAGTATCTTCGATTGGAATATACCCCTCAAGGTCAGAGTAGTCCACGTTCTTCTTTGAGGAACCAAAATATCCTATTTCTGGAAATGCTCCCTCATCAATTGTTTCAGCAATGGCTTCAAGCACAATGTCGATGCGCCCAATCACTTCTGCATTAGAATCGCTCATTTATCATTCATCTCCTAATGATGAAAACAATTTCTTGATAGAAATCTCTCTCTCTAAGATTGCGGATAGTGTTTCTGACATGAATTGATAATAATTCACTAACCTCGTTTCTCTCTTTCGCTGTTTGTGTACTCTATTACGTTTCCTAACTTTTTCACTCAACTCGCGTAGACAATCTTTGAACCCAAGTTCAATTTCTCTTCGAAGTATGTCTACATCACCAAGGTACTCCTTGCCAACTGTCTTGTATGGAATTTTGGTCGAGCAGATATGAACCACAAACGCGATTGGATCATCCTGTCGCAATCCATAATGTTTGAGATTGAGGTTTCGGACAACTCTATACGAAACATCAGACCGCTCATCATACAAAAGAGGAATGCGATTTGCGAATCTGTATATTTTGACACCTGCTCCAAGCCCGCCTCCATATGCAATACCTGTCTCTATGATGAATGGATGTCCTTCATAGACATTGGGTGCTCTCTGCCTGAATACTGCAAAGTCCGGTGATAGGCGTTGAACACCTGCCATTAGGACACTAGTGCCAGCTGGGGAGAGGGATTTTGGTGAGGGTGGAAGAAACCTCTTGTAGCTAGCAAGTGCATTCATCATTGAAACCAATTCATTCTGTTGCAATGAAGACGGGACTCTTCTTTTATCCAGCTGAGAATATTGTAGGAACTCCTCTGCAGTGGAGATTCCAACTCGCTGGAATGATCTCTTCATGAAAGACTTGAGATCCTTTGCTCTTGTTGCTCCTATCATTTTCTTGAGCATTTCAACGTCGATACCTCTGGGATGCGGTTTCATCTCCTTAGGTGCCACTGGAAGGTTGTCAATCAACCTATCAAATTTGAGCATATCACCTTCGGGGGTTTCGAGAAGGAGTGAGGCATGGGGAACAATAATAGCGGTCTGAGAGAAGTATTCGATGATTCGTCGTTTGCTTCTGATCCAGTCTCCTTGCAGTTGAAACGAAATCATTGTTCCACTCTCATCTGGTGATTTAGATATTCTCTCTTCCTCGATGATATTAGGCTGATTTGTTTCAATGTCAAGGCGCATGACTACTCTATGTCCATAGGGTTCGTCCCTTCTTCCAGTTACTACTTCAATAGGTTCCTGAGTTGTGACTTGTCCATACAGTAGAGCAAGGCTCCCCCCCAACCCGAATGTTCCTCTACTTTGTCTAAGAGTAAACTTTGTTCCAGTGAGCATCTTCCCTATCAAGACAGGTATGTCATTTCGTTTGATTCCCTTCCCATTGTCTTTTACCATCAGTTCATAGATTTCTGGTCCTGAGCGTATCAAATCTTGTTCACGTGAATCATCTTCTCGATGAAGAAATACGCTCACTTCTGGCAATACTCGTTCATCTTCGCATGCATCAAGGCTGTTCTCAACAAGCTCTCGAATTGAAACATAGAGTGAACGAGCAGGGTTGTCAAAACCTGCGATTGTGCGATTACGATAAAACCAAGCTGAAACTGAAAGTTCTGTGATATTTGGGCTATATCCCTTAGGTGTGAGCAATTGGTAAATCCCCTGACAAAGTCAGTGATTGGTCTATTTTGTTTCGCTATGAAGCGTGGTATTATTGCCGCAACACTTCAAAATCCAAGATATGGGAAAGCGAAACCAAGAACGAGCATAAACACGAGTCCAATCACTTGAGCAAGCCATATCGAATTACTCCACTCTCTGACAGTAGCACCATCAAAGGGTTGGATTGGTATCATGTTGAAGAGACCAAGGAATGCATTCAATTGAATTCCATACTGGATGAGGATGGATGCAAATCCAAGTGGAAGTGAAACTAACCAAAAAACAAGAGCAAGAATCATTAATGATGCAGCTATAACGAAGTTTGTCAAAGGACCAGCCAGATTTGATTTTCCATTGTGCTCTCTATTTGTGGTTCCAGTTGTGTAGACAACACCAGTACCGAATATTGGTATGGAGAATAGAATTGCCATGCCTGACATGAGGTAACCCGATGATGTCATTCTGAACTCTGACCACATTCCATAATGTTGGGCAACGAATTTGTGTGCGAGCTCGTGGGCCATGAATGAACCGAGAAAGATACTGATCATACCCACTGGTAACCACCAAAGACCCCATCCAATATAGACCATTAGATTTTGCAGAGCTGCAAAAATGCCATATGGGCTTCCAAACATGGATATCCCCACGAGAATAACCAAGACTGAGGAAATCGCCAAGTCTCGAATCTCAGTAGACGAGAATCGTTTTCTCCTACGCCTTCTGCGTCTTATTTTCCGGGGCTGTTGAGTGGAATAAGTTACATTCGTGTCCTGAGGATCAAGAGAATCAGAAACACGTTCCCTTGCCTCCTCTCTGACCTTATGCATGGCAGCACAGCCATGGCTTTCAGGAAGACGATGTTCTGAACAGAAGATACCATTGCAATAAGGGCAAGTGAAGCTCAGGTCTTCCGTGCCGCACAGAGAGCATGTTGGCATTAATTTTACACCATAGTCTTAGCTACGGAAGAATCTACTCAATATATCCGTATTCCTAGTGCCCTTATTCCGATTTTCAGTTTCAAAGCGGACCTATTGCATAATGTCGAGGTCGAATGGAAGAGTTTGGTCAATTTAGATCTCACTACCTGATTGTTCAGGTGAAGGCATATGACAATCCTTTTATACTAATATACCAAATGGTATCTTAGGTACTGGCTGACAAGCCGTACAGAAAGGGAGCCCCAACGGTGACTCGGATGGGCGGCATATGCCGCCCGGGGCTTCGTAATGGGAGGAATTTTTCCATATGATAGATGATGACTTTGAGTCAGTGGTCCGCAAGATGATAGAACAATTAACAGAAACCTTCGGTACATTTCCAGAGGGTAACGTTACAATTAGATCGTGGACCGGCTCATTTGTTAATGAACCGCTCGAATCAGAAATCAAACCAAAGGGCGATGAACCAATTGTAGAGAAGATAGATCTTGGAGATAGTGTTATTTTTCTAATTCAAGGACATTTCGACACCTCGGTAGAACCTGTAGTGAAAGTGGATGGAGAGAATGTCACAGTCAAGCTTGATAATGAAACACAATCCATGAACCTCGAACCTGGATTTCTAATTGATTTAGAGAAATCGAATATTTCCAATCGTAATGGTGTGATTGAGATTGTTGTCTTCAGAGCTGAGAATCAAGAAGAAAGCCGTGGGTATTTAAAATTAGATAAAAGAGAGTAAGAAAATGAGTGAAAATTTAGTTCGACTGAAAGTTGCTGCAGCCATGCCAAAAGATCAAGGCCGTGGTATTGTGAGGTTAAACTCAGATGTGAGAAATCACCTTGGGATACGTTCTGGTGACTACGTACTCCTCAAAGGTACAAAAGAGACTGTAGCAGTTGCATGGCCCAGTCTCAAAGAAGACGAAGTTCTCGATATGGTCAGAATGGATGGATTGATTCGGAACAACGCTGGAGTACGGCTTGGTGAGATGACTGACGTAAGCAAAACAACTATTCCAGAAGCAACCAAGATTGTTTTAGCTCCTGGTCAACCAGTTCGTTTCCAGCAGGGATTCGAAAACTATGTGAAACAGCAATTGATCAATAAACCAATCACACGCGGTGATGTGATTATGATTTCATCGATTGGGCAGGGTCTACAGTTTACAGCAACTACAGTGTCACCTAGTAAACATGTTAGAATAACACCTGCAACTGTTGTTGAAGTATTGACGAAACCCGCAAAACCAGAAGATATCTCATTTCCTGATGTGACATACGAGGATATAGGTGGTCTTGGAAAGGAGCTCACAAAGATCCGTGAGATGGTTGAACTTCCGATGAAATCTCCAGAGTTGTTCAAACGACTTGGAATTACTCCACCAAAAGGAGTTTTGTTGATGGGTCCACCTGGAACCGGAAAGACATTGATTGCAAAAGCTGTCGCGAATGAATCTGGTGCTAATTTCAAGATCATCAATGGACCTGAGATAATGTCCAAGTTCTATGGAGAATCGGAACAGAAGCTCCGTGAGACCTTTGAAGATGCAGAAAAGAATGCGCCATCAATCATTTTCATTGACGAGCTGGATAGCATTGCTCCAAAGAGAGCTGAGGTCACTGGTGAAGTTGAGCGTCGAGTAGTTGCACAATTACTTGCGCTCATGGATGGTCTAGCTGCTCGTGGTCAAGTGATAGTCATCGGAGCATCCAATCGCCCAGATGACATTGATGAAGCATTACGAAGACCCGGACGATTTGACCGTGAGATTGTAATCGGAGTTCCGGATAAGCAAGGACGATTAGAAATTCTCCAAATTCATACTAGAGCTATGCCTCTAGAAGAGGATTTAGACATTGAGAGGTTAGCCGCAGTGACACACGGATTTGTGGGTGCAGACCTCTCTGCTCTCGCAAGAGAGGCTGCAATGAAAGCTCTGCGACGGGTTCTACCTCATATAGATCCAGAAACTGGGGATATACCTGCTGATGTTCTGAATAACCTCTACGTCACGCAAGCGGATTTTGACATGGCACTTGCAGAGGTATCTCCTTCAGCCCTTAGAGAATTATTAGTTGAGAAGCCCAATGTTCGTTGGGACGATGTCGGGGGTTTAGCAAAAGTGAAGATGCAGCTAAGAGAAGCAGTGGAAGCTCCCTTGAACCATCCAGAGGTCTTCGAAGAAATGGGTATTCGAACTCCTAAGGGTGTCCTTCTCTTTGGTCCTCCAGGTACAGGGAAGACACTCCTAGCAAAAGCAGTTGCTACTGAGAGTGAGGCGAACTTCATATCTGTCCGAGGTCCAGAGATATTTAATAAGTACGTTGGAGAATCAGAGAAAGCTGTTCGTGAAATCTTCAAGAAAGCACGTCAGGTTGCTCCTTGTGTGCTGTTCTTCGATGAGATTGATGCAATACTTGCCTCCAGAGGTCAGCGGGATGACACAGGTGTCAGTCAGAGAATAGTGAACCAATTCCTCGCTGAATTGGATGGTATGCAAACTCTCCAGAATGTGTTAGTGATTGGCGCTACAAACAGGGCTGACATCCTTGACCCAGCTGTCTTGCGACCTGGTAGATTTGATGGTGTGATATTCGTTCCACCTCCAGACACAGATGCCCGCTTGGAGATCTTGAGAGTTCACACTCGTAAAATGCCACTCGCTGACGATGTAAGTTTGGAGAAGCTTGCAGATGGGACGGAAGGTTTCTCTGGTGCCGACATTGAGGGTCTTGTTCGAGAGGCTGCTATGGCTGCAGTCCGCGACGACTGGAAGGCAAAACCAGTTGAGATGAAACACTTTGAAGAAGCATTGGGCGAAGTACGACCAAGCATCTCACCAGATGATCTCAAGAGATTTCTCGCATTGGCTGAGCAAGTGAAGAAGCGACAACCACAGAAAGATCTCGATCTTCCTGGATACATGTAGGAACATACAGTACGATTGGATGTGAAATTCACATTCAGTCACCGTTCTTTTTAGATTATTACAGCCACGATACCGTTCATTGTAAGTTGGACAA
>SOKL01000029.1 GCA_004376265.1 Candidatus Thorarchaeota archaeon | reverse complement strand
GATTGGTTTCGTCTTCTCATGGAGCAGTTCCATTCCCTACCTTGGAAATCTCAGCGTTGGTTCTTGGGGTGTGGATGCAGTAACATATGGTTTCACCTGGAGTCTTTTTTCGCTCACAAGTGCCTTCATAATGTACCCAGCAAGTCGACTTGCAGACAGGAATCTGAAAGCCACGCTCATGGCTGGTGTACTTGGAAATGCAATAGTCTTCCTGTGGTTTAGCCAAGGAAGCGGTGTTGTAATGATGTATCTCATCAACTTAGTATGGGCTATACCTTTTGTTTTTTGGACTGGTTCTGTGAAAAGTGTCATTGTCTTGGTTGTGTCCGAAGAAATTAAAGGACGAGCACTCGGAACCTATGACCTAATGATGGGTATTGTAGGGATGACTGCACAAATTTTCGGAGCCGCAGTCTGGTCGATTTCTGGCAGTCTTCGAGTTGTCTATAGTATTGCAGGATTCATCGGTCTACTAGCTTCAATTCTAATCTTTGTTTTGCTAAGGTTCATTCACATACCTAACAATGTAGAAGAGCAAATCGAGTCCACTTGATGTCATATTGCAGTATGCATAATGAACAGAAAAAATTCTCGTAGAATTTTATGAGATGCCGCTGCTCCGAAACGTTGTACCATTCGGCGGCATATCAAATTGATGAATCATTAGTTGATAATTGGTAGAGTTATCTTGAATGTAGCTCCCATTCCTGGGTCCGACTCGATAAGTTGTATGCTACCACCCATTGTTTCTATAACATATCTTGATAAATACAGACCCAGACCTCCGTCTCTAGTAGAAACTCCTTTGTTAAAGAGTTGTTCTCATATTTCTTCAGCGACACTCGGTCCGTCCGTTTGTTTTTGGAGTCATGACTAAAGTTTCTAACCCACTTTTTTGTTTTGCTCAAATTGAGTAGATATTGATGCTTTGAGGTTATCTAATTCCAAATTATAGTTCATTATTCAGTTGATATTGTTGTTGCATCCTTTAGTTTTAACACATCTTCTATTTCACTAATGAGAGTTTTACTTCTCACAGGTTTTGTTAGAAACCGTTTTGCACCTTCCTTCATTGCATCTTCTCTGGCTGAATCATCCGCGCTCACAAAGATAATACATGCACTTGATTCAATTTTCAAAAGTTCTCTTGTGACCTTAGTTCCACTCATTAGCGGCATTCTATGATCCATTAGAATGATGTGAGGTTTTTGACTCATGTTCTTGAATTTTTCAAGAACATCGTAGCTCAAGCTGAGGAAACTAAAATAACTCAGGTCTTGGTGAAGATTCTTGAAAATGCAGTGGTTCACGGTCGACCAAAACGAATAGAGGTGCGTAGTGCTGTTGTGAGTGGTGAGGTGAATCTCACAATAACCAACGATGGAATCCAGATATCTCAGGAGATTAGACCAAAGATCTTTGACTATGGTTTTTCAAGCGAAGAAATTCGACGTGGGCTCGGTTTATCATATGTTAAGAAGTTAGTCGAAGCCCTTGACTGGACAATCACACTCCGGGACATTCGAGAAACTGCTTTTGTGATTTTTATTCCAAACAAAGACTTGCAAATATGAAGGAAAAATTAAAAAAGTGCCATAGATGCTAGCTAGGCACAGTTTATATAACCAAATTAGAATTATAATTGGTGAAATGAATAAAAAAATGATGGATATTAAAATGACAACACTTTCATTAAATAGATACGGTCCTCTAATACGATTTTTCGAGAAACAAGTTGAGTGGTTAGGACTTCCTAGAAATACAGGCTTGGTTCTCATGACACTATACTTCACCAAGTACACCACCGATGAAAAGCTGAGTATAGACGAAATTTGTGAGATTACGAGATATTCCCGGAGTAATATCGGTTTCATCCTCTCGCAACTTGAAGCACTTGGATTGTTAGACAGTCATGCAGACCTTACCCAATCAGGAAGAGGTCGAAGAAGAATTCTGTATTCAATTGATGACAATTCGAAATCTCCAGTAATTCTTGGTGCCAAGAAGATGATTGATAAGCTCCATGGTTTGGTGGAAACAATTGATTCTCTGATTGAACTTTATCGTGAAGACGATCCTGATGTTGTTTCTATGATGAAGGATTTGAAAGAGGATTCAAAGAAAAGCCTGCTCAAGTTGAGTCAGGAATCTGGTTAACAACCATTCAAAGATTGAATGATCCTTATCTAGTACCTTTCAACAGAATTTGTACGGAGGTCTTAATACAAACTGAAGGAATTATAGTAGGGATATGGATTACTCGTTCATTGATTGAAATGCAAAGGGGAGTAATTTCTGTGGTCAGAAAACCCGGTATGGGTTCTGTTATCACCGTCATGTTGTCAATCATCAAGGAGTAAAACGCTATGGAGAATGAAAAGAAACGCGATTCATCAATAGGTGGTCAGATTACAGCTGGAGTTCTGCACAAGTTCAATAATGTTCTTCAAGGTATAATTGATCTTGCAGAAATGGTTGATGCTGATCCTTCCGTGCCTGAGAAGTCAAAAATAAGTATGAAAGCTATTCCAGACTAGCTCAGAATGCCACTCAGATTGTTCAGAGTCTTGGCGATAAGAGTCAAGCATCCAAACTCGGAACTAATGATGTTGTAGCTGTGGCAGCTACAATAGTGACTGAACCACCAGTTGATGACAAATTATCAATCCTTGTTGTTGAAGACGATCCTTTTGTTCTTAATGTTTTAACTGGAATGCTCAAGTATCTAGGATATTCCACGATGCCACCAAGTGACGGTCAAGAAGCACTTCAACTTTTCAATGATAACGTTGACAAGATTGGAATGGTAATTACTGACATGGCAAGATCTACTCGAAGTGGCAGAACGAATTGAGGAAACGCTTTTTGTAGGTTCTTAGTTTCGTGTGTGTACATGTAAGACACTTTCATATGGTGCCATTTATAATCAAGACGCATTCAGGGGACAGACTCTTTGGACAACTCAACTGAAAATGAAGACCAATCACGAGTCAGAGTAAATTCTGAAAGCGATACAGCCGATAGGTCAGAGAGCTTTTCAAATGAAAGAGTTCTGTTCATCTTAAATCGATTTACAGGAGTAGCACCTTATTCACATGAATTTGTACCTAATAGCGAAGATCCCCAAATGCTTTCAGGTTTTATTTCTGCGATGGGAAACTTCATGGGCGAAGTCACTGGAACTGAAGAAGTTCAATGGAAGACAGTTTATGGTGCAGATTCATCAATTCTTGTTGAAGGTGGGGATTGGACATTGGGCGTCCTTGCTGTAGGACGAGAAACGACTGAATCGCGGAGTAGACTCAGACGTGTAGTGGGAGAATTCGAAGAAAGCTTTGCATATCTCAGAGACGCTAGTGCATTCAGAGGTGGAATATACGATGAGTTTGATACGTATGTACGACGAGTCTTCATCGACTCGAAACTATCGAATAGAACTCTGTTAATAGATCCTGCAGGATGGGCTGCGGAATTTCGAAAAGTTGGAGAGTCTGAAATAGACGCTACAGGATTTTCAGATTTGAGCAATATCTCGATTGAAGAAACCGCTAGACTATTGCAGAAACCGCTTAGTTATGTTAAAGACCTTATATCCAGTATTGCATGGTTTCAACGACTTCAAATAACATATGTCCCCCCTGATAACGAGATGCTTGCTCTCTCAGAGGGTTCCTCGAGTGTCATCTTTTCAAGGAAAAGTCCTTTGAATTTAAACACGTCAACTCTCATGGTCATTGGAGCATTGGATGGAAGGAGTACAGTTTCTTCGGTTATGAATGCAGTTGCAGTAAAGAACAAAGGAATAGTGCTGCTTGAATTGGGGTCACTCATTAATAGTGGATATATTCAGAGGACCTCCCTTGAACGTCGTTTGGTTCTCTTCAATGAATGTATTCTCTCAGAGCTAATGGAATCTTGTGCAAGAGAACTTGGACCCTGGAAAGCAAAACAATACCTTCTATGGGCAATTAGTGCAGTGATAAAACAGAACCCTTGGGTTGCTAGGTTGAGACTAACTAAAACAAACAGAGTCATTATAGTTCTTGAAGATTATTATGGTCCTGAGGAGCTTGATGAGATATGCACAACAATGGACAAGGTAGCAAATCTGATTGAGATTTACTTAACTAAGGACAGAGGGAAAACAACTGCTCAACGAATAACATCTGATGCTAAACGAAGATGTAACCGCAAGTGGAGTGACTACCTAATTGATTTGGCTTTTTGATTGAAATGTGATGACATTGAAGTATGAACTGAATCCCATCGGTCGTGTTGATAAAAAAGAGGGAGCACCTGTTTTTCTCGTGATTGAACCGCAGTATTGGGATGCCGCCCTACGAATTGAATTATTCTCTCATCTTCATATCATTTGGTGGGCAGATGGTTTTGACAATCCTAAGGGGAGAAGTCAACTAAAGGACGTACCTCCAGTTGAAGGTGCAGAAATGTCTGGAGTCTTTGCCAGTCGATCTCCGGCTAGACCGAACATTCTATGTTTGTCAATTGTAAAGCTTGAAGGAGTGGATTCTGAATCGAATAGGTTGATAGTTGATCAGATATCCGCTGATGATGAAACACCAATTCTTGACATAAAACCCTACATTCCCTCTTCTGATCGAGTTGATAATGCTAAAGTTCCAGAATGGTTTAGAAACTTAGTCAAACGTTACACAGAATAATTATTGCTATACAAACTCATCAGGCGAAACGCGAATATCTGAATCGAGCTCCGTTTGTGCCTTTCTATCAATTGTTGCTTCAAGGTTCTTCAGAACTTGACAAGAATCAGATTTTAGAATTTCCTCAACTGTTTGACCCATCGAGTTATCAATCATGAGCCGTTGGAATAGTTCTCCTTCCTTCTGAAGGTTTGTGAGCTCATCTACTCCTCTTTCGATGCGTGCTGCAAGTTCCCAATATGGTTTTGTTGCACTACGAGGCATTCCAAGAAACATTCCCATCCGAAAGATTATGTCAAGTAAAACTCCCAGAACAAGATTATTAGATTCATATTCATGAGGTATTTTGTGACGCACTGACCTGTCTCTCACTCCAGCTTTTTTGCACGCGTGACGTCCCATGATCATAACGTTCACTGGTAATCGCTTCCAAATAGGTTGCCCATATGAGTTATTGTTCTCGTAAATTCTTTCAATCGTATCAGAATTGTCTGGATATTTTTTGTTAATGACACGCATGAAGTAATCCTTCTGACGACCAGGTTTGAGAGTCATTCCACCAAACTGAATGAACTCGCCATTGGCATTCTTTGTATCTTTAACAAGTTGTGTCATATTCTCAATGGAATCTCCAATCGAAGGAATAATGGGGGTCGCCATTACACCACCATAGAGACCTGCTTTTCGAATCTTCTTGAGTGCGGTGAATCTCTCAGATGTCGTGGCTGCATTTGGTTCGAAAACTTTCTGTACTTCATCCTTAGCACAAGTTATTGTGAAAACTATGTTTGCGAAGGCTCCTTCATGAATGTCCTTGAGAAGATCTAAATATTCCAAAACCAAGTCCGACTTGGTCAAAATGAAAACTGGCATTCCATAATCAAGAATGGTTTCAAGGATTCGATATGTCACCTTATGTTCTCTTTCAGCTTGTTGGAATCCATCACTTACACCACCACAAGCACCGATTACTAGTTTCCTAGGAACCTTCTCTGCAATTCTTTTTGCATCTTCAGCATCTAGGAATGACCAAAGTGTTTCATTCTCAAGTTCAGACCTGGAAGTGAAACCAAGCCTCTTCAGCTCTTTTCGAAGAACATCCGCGGCATTTTCTTTTACTCTGATATGAGAGTAAAAATTGTCTACATGATAGTACTCAGAGTTTCCATCACAGTAAACGCAACCATGTTCGCAGCCTCTGTATGCGTTCAAGCTTCGGTTCATGTGAAACCAACTATCAGCGACATGTGGTTTAGAGAGAAGTGATTTTGCTTTGACACATTCATATCGCATATCGAACCGCACACGTCCAGTTAGTTTCTTCTTTCACGGTCATTCTATCTAATTCTACATAGTTCATCTTAAAAATCGAATTGAAGACTCGACACATTTGTTTATGTATGAGTATGGTAAACGTAATAGACACCGGTGAGGTTTGTGACAAACGAAAAACGAGACACTTCATGGCTACATCGAGTGATGGAAGTAGTCCGTGATGGATTCGTTGTCATTCGGGATGAAGACATCGTTCTTACAAATAGCGCATTCACTGATATGCTCGGGTACGAAAGAGATGGACTACTAGATACCGAATTTGAGGACCTCATAGACAAAAAGTCTCGAAATCGCGATAAAGAATTGATAGAAGCGTTTGTCACTGGAGAGAAGGCAACCCGATTCATTACGCGACTGGCGGCAAAAGATGGTAATGTTCTACATGTGGAGATAACTCCGACTGAAATTGAGCTCGAGGGTGAATCAGTAGTTATTGCTACTTTGAGGAATGTCACCTCTCATATGGAACTTGAGGCGGCAGTTTCAGAGTTGGAGAATCGTTTCGCAACTTTGTATGATATGTCCCCCGTTGCTTATTTTACTCTTAATCGGAACGGTATCATCGAACAAGTCAATGAAGCGGCTGAAGAGCTACTTGGTTGTGAAGCAGATATTCTCATTGGACAATCTCTATCTGAATATCTCCCTGAACCTGAACCACTCTATGATCCAGGGGCTGACATAGTCAAAGAGGTTTTGCGAGGTAATCCCGTTACTGGTCTCGAGATTCAAATGAAACGTCGTGATGAGAAGTTAATCTGGGTCAACATCTCGTCCCGTGCTCTTGTTTCTGGTACAGAGAAACCGAATGAGATTGGAATTACGGCGTTTGATGTGACTAGCCGACGTAATTTTGAAGAGAAAATGCGTGAAGAGAGTGAGCGAGCCAATTTGTACATGGAGGTCATGAGTAATGACTTGAACATGACAAATCAAAATGTGCTCTTTGCAATGGAAGATATGGGAATCTCACTTAACTTGCCTGAACGTCTTGAAGGTCTTCTCAGCGAAACATCCTGGAGTGTTCGACGTGCTGGCAGAATGATTGCAAATATGGGCGTCTTGATATCACTAGGACAAAATCCCCCTGATAAAGTTCTGACTCGCCTTCAACCTCATTTCAACAAAGCTGTAAGTGAAACTACGCGTGACTTTGCGTGGAAGACTCTTCAAGTGAACTCGAATATCCCGAATCAATCCTTCGATGTTGTTGGTCATGCTTTCTTATGGTACATATTTTTCAATATCCTCCACTATTCCGCGAGTACAGATACAAGCTCCACAGTTGAGATCGATATCAATGCTGAACTGACTGAAGATGGTGATATGGTTCGCATTGAATTTCTGGATAATGGTCCAGCAATTCCAGATGAATTGAAAGACCAGATATTTCGAAGAACTGGAGGTCTTGAAGAACAGTTTGCAGGGAAAGGACTTGGCCTTACAGTAGTGGACCGATACATCGATGATCTTGGCGGTAGAGTCTGGGTAGAAAACAAAGTAAAATCTGATCCTTCAAAGGGTAGCAAGTTTGTCCTTCTGATTCCAGCATGGAAAGAACAACTCAAGGTACCACCTATTGTCTTTTACAAATCTGAACACTGTGTCTTCTGCACACCTGTTTATGACTCATTGACTATGATTCTAAAGGAATTAGGAATCAGCCAATCTGCTATTCAGATCATAAATGTCGATGAACCAGATTCTGATGTTAAAGAGGATGACCTGCCTGCATTACCTACAATACATCTTGGAAAAGAACGTCTTGCCGGGTTTATAGCCGACGACGATCTAAGAGTGGCAGTTTCAACTATGTTACTGACTTCTGGATAAGATAACTTCATTTCTTTGGTTTTTGAGGAGCAACCATATCGAACTCGTCTTTAATTCCCATCTCTGCAATATGTTGTTGAGGATAAATTGTCATCTGATCGCGAAGAGCAATCATGTATCCGTCGTGCTCTGTCTTGATGACGCCATCTCCGATGGATTTCCCATGAATATCGGTGATTCTTGCGATGGGTTGTCCCTTTGTTACCTTTTCACCAGGTTCCACAAGCATCCTAATTATGCCTGAATGCTTTGAACGAGGATGTTCAAATCGTCTGATTCGATATTCCGGTTTAGGCACATCGAACTCTGTTATCTCCTCTTTTGGAGAGTCCAGCATTCCTGCCCATCTTAGTACATTCCTAGTTGCTTTGACGGACCCGGCTACTACTTCAGGTACGAGTACACCATTACTGCCCATTTCAACAGTGAAGGCTGGTTTCCTTAGAGTATTGAGAACTGCTCCAGATAGAGACCTATGATATTTCAGATTCATGTAGGTCTTTGGTGGGAAGTCCGCCACAATCATACCTCCTGCACCAAAAGCTTCAACCATTCCCTTCTGTTGGGCTGCTAGTTTTTCAGCGTCTTCTTTCTCATCTTCCCCTTCATAGAAAATCCTGTCTAGAATCGAATAAGGAACTGATCTCAGAGTGTGATTGTGAAGATCTAAGTGATAATCAGCATATTTTTCGAAGATTGAATAGAGCAGATCAGCAACCTGTTCATAGGGTTTAAGGAATTTCGGGTCCTCATCATCCTCATCGGGTTTTGCAAATCGTCCTTCTGGAAATTGACGATTAGGATCTGCATCCTGATACTCTGGATATCTTTGATACAATCGTAGAGCTGTTGGATTGAGCGTCGGAATTGCGACAACCGTTCCCTTTAGTTCTTTTACGAGTTCATCTGTAATGACATCATGAATGACAGCTACTCCAGTGAGCTCATTTCCGTGAACATTGGCAGAGATGAAGAATGTTGGACCATCCGTTTTTCCTTGAGCAATAATGACTGGTATTTTGTCTGATGTTCCTGTTGGTAATTCCATCGCCTCGATGAAACCATACACTAGTTTACCGGGTTCACTTTGAGCGCTCCCGATTATTATTGACTTCACGAATTACACCTGAAATGAAACGATACACTGAGTCCTTTTAATCCTCCGAGTATGATAATTGATATGAAATGAAGAGTGTTATCTTTAGATTCATGATACTATAGCACTCTGAGGTTATCTTCCTTTCATATAGAGCTTAAGCAGGTCATCCATGAACTCTGAGTTCTTGTGGATTATTAGCATTGGGTCTTCCACAATAAATGCAAATCTATAAGTGACCGCTGCACTTGGCTTTGCCCAGATCATGTAAGTGGGACGGTCCAAGAAGATTGTCTCATATTCTGTACATACTTTGTCGAAGTGCTTTCTCATCGCCAGATGGTCAAAACTCATGTGAATTGTCAGATCAAATGTATATCTATAGGCTTCAATATCAGTAGCCATGTCTTTGAGTTTGTCCAATGCGTTGTCTATCTTTCTAATATATGCTCGACCTATTCCTTTTTCTATGGATATTTGGACTTCTTCTTCTCGTGATTCAATGAGCTCTTCTACGTTAATGCGAAAATTGGTGACCTCACTTCCTACAACTTTACTGTTGGGGACTAGCTGAATCGACTCATCTGAGAGCAATACCTTTGTATAGTTCAGGGTCACCTCTTTCACAACCCCTTCTACTGCCCCAATACGAACATAATCTCCAACTCGAAACGGTCTCGCTGCAAGAACATAAAGACCACTGACAATATTTCCAAGTGCTTGAGAGAATGCAAGGCCTAGTGCAGTACCGAAAATTGCGGTCAACGACAGAATTGTTGCCAGGTTTGCCTCAAATGCACCTACTACAACCATAATCGCGATAATAAAGAAGACAAGTCGCAGGACCATTCCGATTCCTGTAGCAGCCTCTGGACCCATCCCTGCTGCTTTTAGAGATCTCCTTGCGAGCCTGGTGGCAAGAAGGTAGATGAACAAAAGAACGACAAGAGATAGAATTAGAAATATGTACGGTAGCAGGGCTTCCCAGTAGAACTGAATGAACCCAATTGGGTCTACGAAAAATTCTGGGGGCGTCGTGATTTGCATTGCGGTTCGAAAGAGAAGTTATGTTCTCCAGTATATGAATGATACCACTCGTCAATTAGCAAACTTGCTAGAATCTGCGTACTCTTAATAGGACTAGCTCATACGACACATATGGTGGAGATGAGCGAAGGTACGACAGGGAGCGTATCATGGAAGAAAACACTCGTCAAGATATTCATTGTACTCGTTTTTCCGATTGGTATTTGGACAAATTATGATTATGGTCTTGATCAATGGACTTCAATATTGTTTCACTTTGAACCTAGTGGCCTATACTTCACTTCGCTATTTACAGTTCTTTTTGCAATTGTCTTGATGCTACCTGGTATATTTTTCGAACGTAAGATCCAATTAAATCCAATATCGTCCTCAATACGTAGAAAGGCGTTTATTTCAATAGTTGCGATATTGCTACTTTCCTACGGATTCGCGTTTATCAGTATTTTCAATCCTTACTTCATTGGAATAGAAGTGGGTGCAGTAAGTGTCTTCATGCCAATTCTCACAATCTCCCTTTTCATTTTCTTACCAATACTCAATCGTGAGTTGATTATTCGAAGTACTCCAATGAATATGCAATCACATAGTTTCTCATATTTGTCTTCTATCTTTAAAACGCGATTCAAAAAACTAAGGTTCTTACCACTTCTTCTTTGGGCTGGGCTTCTCTTTTCTCCAATTATAATATCGAACCCATGGGGTAATATATCGTTTCTATCGATTTTTTTCCAAATACAGGTGGCTATCGACACCTATCTAATTCCTGAATTTCAATTCTTCTATTGGTTCTCTCTCAACCTTACACCCATCTATAGTCTACCTTACGTGATATTAATTTTCTCTCTACGATTTGTCTTTGTCAGAGATATCTATCGATTCAATGAGGGAAGAGTACAAAAATCGAGATTGATTTCTACTGGATTACTTGCAGAGATCGTACCTGTTGCTATGTTGACTTTGTTGAATTTTCCTATGATGGCATATTATCAATTCGTATTTCCAACTCCTTTCTTTCCTCTGCTAGGTTATCTTTATGTCAGGTTTAGCAAAGTTCCTTCAATGATAGACAAGCTTTGGGAAGATGAGGACTATCGAATGTGGTATGAGGGAGATAAACCGGCTCCACTACCTGTCCAAAAACCACTGGAACACCGTATCAAAGTCCCACTATCTTATCTGATCATTTCACAATTTCGAAAACGGAGAAAATAGAGGACCTCATTTCGTATCAAAGACAAGGGTTTTGATTACAACTGGAACAACAACGTCTTCGATAATGGGTTTTCCAATGTCCAGAAAGTCGCCTTCTTGTACATGGAGCTCGTCAATTGAAAGAATTTCATTAGTCACTCTGGTCTCTCGTTTCAAGACGTTTCCAACACTATTCCCGATATCAGCATCAAAACACATGAAGATGGGAGCTTGATTCTCGATGGTATTTGGGAGTGCTTGTACTACTCCAATAGCGAACTGCTTGAGATTCTCATAGGAAGGTCGCACAGCGTCATTGAATGCTAGGATAA
>SOKL01000066.1 GCA_004376265.1 Candidatus Thorarchaeota archaeon | reverse complement strand
GAAAATGTAAAATTTTACCTTACGAAGCTCGTTCTCTGTATTCGAGGTGGGGCGAGTCTTAGTTCTCTTGGGCAAGGTGACAAAATCTTGGACTGTACCAATTGGACAAATCCATCCACATGGAGCACGACCTACTACGACTAGTATGATTAACATGGCCCCTATCGTAAAGAATGGGAAAATCCCTGTTGAAAACTCGCGCAGTAGCGTATCAAACGATCCTGCAATGGCTCCAAACGGGGCTTCAAGTGGAGCAAGGATTGGTATTGTGGGCAGATTATTCCAGATTGATAACCAAAATGCCTGGACATTAGGCATACCCAACCATGCCAACAGTATGTACCCATTGATTCCAATGAAGAAGACAATCTGAACGATTCTTCGTAACATTCTGAGATTAAGAATCAATCCTAGTGGATTTGATGGAAGGCTGATTTTCCTGCCCTCTTTCTTTTCAACAGCCTTAGGTTTCGGGGGCACATCTTCATCTGGCTTGGACTGTTCTTCGTCACTGCCAGTGTCTTCAATATAATCGGCATCTTCTGCCATACATTCAGTCCTCACCAGATGGTGTTGGCGGCGAGAATCTGAGCCCAGATTAAAAACGTTGTGCTGGACTCGTTTGAGCTGCCAGATGAGGTTCTACGAGTATGTGATGTGGAGTGCGCCTGAGTCTAACTCAAAATGCATCAGATAGTTACCAGCTCCTGGAGGGGGATTGATCGCTATTGGATGGTCATAGGTTTCTATCCACGTCTGAGGTTCCACACCTTGATAGTTGAACAATATCGTCAATGTGTTCCCCTCTGCACTCATCATTATGCCTACAGGAATGTGGACCTGAATTGTTGCATTCGGGAGTGTGCCAACGTCAACTTGTTTCGTAGTGTTGTGAACCTGCGCAGCTACCACCTGTGCATCTTCAAGATACGAAGTTGTAGTGATTGTATCAATTGCATACATCAGAACTGGAACACCTACCATTACCGCAGTAGAAAGTCCAATGGCAATGAGCATCATCTTCTCGAGCGACCGTGATACCATGTACTTCCACTGTGCATTCTTCCCAATAAACCACTATGATGATTTATTGGGATGGACTGGTAGTTAGAGAGATTGGTGCAAGTCTCAATAATGCACTCGTGATGGACCTCTAGATGTCGATCAGGGAACTACCGGTTCATCAGGTGAATATTTTCTCACGGTCACATTATCATGACTGAAGTCCTCAGCACTTTCAAAATTGATATTGAAACAGGAACAACCAAACTCTATAAGGAGGCCAGTAAATAGACTATGAACCACTTGAGGGAGAGCAGACAAGTGAATGATGGAAACGCAGAGGTTTCTCGAGCACTGAATTTCAGCAGTGATGAACCTGCAGTTGTGTTCAGACTTGCTTGGTATGTAGTCGCTTCCAAACCAAACTTGATACTGGATGAACATAGTGAGGCGGAGAGCAAAGACTTTCAGGGCTCGGCTAAATTTTCCCTCAGGATTGCGGGTGAGGCGGCTAATACGACCATTCAGGTAACTAAATCAAAATCCTCCGTGGAACTAACCGCTCAAGGGTTAGATGAGGTTGCCCTCTCTGTGTATCTAGATGACCATCTTGAAGCAATGAGTGATGCACTAGCAAAGTATCAAGCATTACCTGAGGAGGATAAAGCAAAACTCAGGAGAGCACTGGTTGCAAAAACTTGTTGGGATAGAGTGGTGAGAGAAATCTTGAACAAGGCTCCTGCAAACGATGTCTATCTTCAGGTGGCTCATGGAAGAGAAATGATGATAAAATCTACAGAAGGAGAAAATGGATTGTTGCCAGTCACTCTGACAACTGCTGCATGGTTGTCAAAGATTGAATCTCTTCCTCGTGATGAAACAATACCAGGCAACATCGCGTCAGAACTAGCAAAGAAAAGCATTGAGTGGAAACGAGAAACACAGGAATTCATATCCCGCTACATTTAGACTCGATTGCTTGGGCTCATGTACATGAATCTTGGATTCTTATGTATCAAAAAGAAGAAGAGAGTAGTTGGAAAAATTTCCAACCACTACGGTTTGATTGTAATCTGAAGGTTGTTTGCTAAGTCCTTATACCGGTTACGAACGGTCACCTCGGTGACGTTTGAGGCCTCTGCAATCTCTCTCTGAGTTCTTCTATCATCCTCGACGATGCCTGCGATATAGAGAGCAGCTGCAGCAAGACCACCTGGGTCCTTACCTGCCGTGATCCCTTTCTTTCTAGCAGCATTGATGATACTCATTGCAGCCTGGACAGTCTTCCCATCAAGACCGAGGTCTGCAGAGATCCTTGGCATGAGGTCGTTTGCTGAAGGAATTGGAACCTTCACGTCAACATTTCGCAGGATAAGTCGGACACACTGTCCAAGCTCTTTCCTGTTGACCCTTGCCTCAGTGACAATCTCATCAAGCTGTCGTGGAATCTTGTGAATTCGACATGAGAGATAAATGGTTGCAGCTACCATGCCCTCGATGCTTCTTCCTCTAACAAGACGCTTGCTGAGCGCTTTTCTGTATATCAGAGCTGAGGTTTCTTTGGTTTCGTGTGGAACACCAAGTTGTGAAGTCAATCTGTCCATCTCACTCATAGCAATGCTGAGATTCCGGTGCTGTGAGCTATGTACGAGCGTCCTGATTTGCCACTTACGCATTCGATAGATTGCAGCGCGACTACTTGCAGCAATTGCTCGTCCGTTGGCATCTCTGTCGCTCCAGCCAATTGTAGTAGCAAGACCCTTGTCTGCCATTGTCAATGTCATTGGAGAACCTGTTCTAGCCCTAGCATTCCTCTCTTCAGCTGTGAATGCTCTCCATTCAGGTCCTTGGTCTAAGATTCTCTCTGTTATCACACATCCGCAAGAAGTGCAAATGTTCTCCCCGCGTCTCAAGTCTTCATAGAAATCACTGCCACCGCAGACGGAACATACCGCAATTCCCTTGCGTCGCTGCGTACTGGCACGAGCTGGTCTAGCCATTTTTTTAGTCACCTATTTTACTCCCTCTGAAATATGGCCGTTTACATGTTTAGCCAATCGTACACAAAAGTGCATCCCAGAGAGAATGCTTTCAAAATCGCTATTATTTGTGTATATAAGTCTAAGCATGAATGAGCTGCTGTACCATCATTTTCGCGGTGTTTTCAAAAGAGAACAGGTTATC
>SOKL01000238.1 GCA_004376265.1 Candidatus Thorarchaeota archaeon | reverse complement strand
AAATGCATAGAGATACTGCGCACAGATGAGCGAAAGAGGAGGACTGGTGAGGTATGAAGACTGAGCTCATGAGTGCAAATTATGCTGCAGCAAGGACAGTGGTTTCTGCTCGAGTTGAGGTAGTAGCAGCATATCCAATCACACCAGCTACAACAGTACCTGAGCAGATAGCATTGCTGAACGAGAAGGGGATTTTCAAAGGTGAGTTCATCAGAGTTGAATCTGAACACTCAGCAATCTTCGCTTGTATAGGAGCGAGCTCTACTGGTGCCCGTGCATTCACGGCCACATCATCAAATGGACTTCTATTGATGGATGAGGGTCTCCACTGGGCTGCAGCTGCGCGACTACCAATTGTGGTAAACAACGTCAATCGTTCCGTTTCACCGAGCTGGAATATTCATGTGTCACACGACGATGCCTACTCTAAGCGTGATACAGGTTGGATTCAGTTCTATGTATCAAGCGTTGACGAAGTGTACCATACAATCATTCAATCTTTCAAACTAGCAGAAGATGAACGTGTTCTCATGCCAGTAATGGTGAATGCAGATGGCTTTGTGCTCAGTCACACGCTCTCATCTTTTGATTATCTTGAACCTGAAGAGGTAGACAAGTTCTTACCACCATACACTCCCCCTCATTGGGTGATGGATCCAGAGAATCCGATATCTCATGGAAATATGGTTTTTCCAGAAGTTGGACCCAATCTTCCTGGATATCAGGAATTTAGATATGGCATGCACGAAGGAACTCTCAATGCACTCAAGGTCTATGAAGAGGTTGAGAAGGAGTACAAAAAGCTCTTTGGAAAATACTTCGGAGGACCCATTGATTGTCACAAATGCGATGACGCTGAAGTTGTCTTCACGTCACAGGGCTCGATGGGTGCTGAGGCAAAGGATGCAGTTGATGAACTACGAGAAGAAGGCTACAAGATCGGAAATGCACGGATTCGAATGATTCGCCCATTTCCCACAGACAAGATCCGTGAACTCGGAAGTCGAGTGAAAGCCTTTGCAAGCTTTGACAGGGGAGTATCCTATGGATTCGGAGGTCCGGTTGCAAACGATATCCGATCTACAATGTATCACACTAAACATCGACCAATAATCAAGAGTTACATCGGCGGACTTGGAGGTCGCGATATGACTGTGCAGGATATCAAGACGGTAATACTGGATACATTCACTGCTTTGGAGAGCGGTGAGTTAGGTCCTGAAGAAACATGGCATGACTTGAGGTGATTATGGTGGTAGCGATAAAAGATATGCCTCTCAAAGAATATGTCCTGAAGGGAAATGCTGCATGTTCGGGTTGTCAAGACATGGTGGCTCTCAGACATGCTCACAAGGCACTTGAAGGTGATGTTATCCAAGTGGTACCCGCTTGCTGTACTAGCGTTGTTCAATCACTCTGGCCAAAGAGCGGTCTAGGGATTCCTGTACTGAATACTGCATTCATGGCATCTGGAGCTACAGCCTCAGGTGTTAAAGCAGCGCTGAAAGCGAAAGGAAACGACCACACGATGGTGATGGTGTGGGCTGGAGATGGGGGTACATTTGATATCGGCTTACAGGCTCTAAGTGGTGCCCTTGAGAGGAGGACAGATTTCCTGTATATATGCTATAATAATCAGGCATATAGCAACACTGGAACTCAGCGATCTTCAGCAACTCCGCTCCATGCAAAAACAACCACCACTTGGTTTGGAAAGACAGAGTCCGAGAAGATGCTTGACCTAATTGTCGCAGCACACGAACCCGTCTACCAGTTTACTTCCAACACTTCCTATCCACGGGATCTCTATGAGAAGTTTCAGAAAGCTCGCGAGATTGAGGGTCCGAAGTTTGGACACATCTTCCTACCCTGCCCTCAGGCCTGGAACTACCCCGTCGATAAAGGCGTTGAAATCGGAAAACTCGCTGTTGAAACCGGGTATTGGATTCAGTGGGAAAGGACTGGTGAAGAGTTCACTCTTGGAAGACACAGCAAGAGATTCCAGGACCCTGAGAAGAGAAAACCAATCGATGAGTTCCTGAAACTACAGGGTCGGTTCTCTCATCTCTACAAACCAGAACGGGATGACAAGAAGATCAAGGAGATTGAGGATTTCATACAACACAGATGGGATATACTAATGCGGACCTTCACATAAGAAAAATAGTATTCAACAATCCCAGAGAACATAATGTCTGCATGAAGCCCTTGGTTTCTGTTTAGTTTCTCTTACGTATAATTTGAAACGCTACTATTGCTAATGATGCAATTGAACCAATTGTCAGTGTAGGAAGAATGAGTCGTTGTGGTCTGAATTCTACGTGATGAGGGTCTGTTCCATCCTCAAACTCTTGCACATTAGTAACCGCATCATTATCTGGATCCTCCAAAGAATCATCAATAGTTGGATCAAGATTGTTCTGGATTTCCCACAGGTCTGGCATTGTATCAAAATCTGAATCCGGCTCATTTGGATTACAATTATAGATATACTCGTCCGTATTTAGCACGCCGTCGAAATCATTGTCTGCCGCTGCATCGATTGGGTCTAGGGGGTCGAGACCATGTTCAATCTCCCATGAATCTGGAAGAGTATCAGAATCCGAATCATTGGAAAAGCGGTTTGTACCAATAAGCATCTCTTGAGCGTCACTTATCGAATCCAAATCTGAATCCATAGAGAAATATTCCTGACCAAACCAGAACTCTTCATGATCTAGAATATCGTTGCCATCTATATCAGATTCATAGGTAACTCCGATTTCATGTCCCACACTTGTGCCACCGTAGTTGGCAACATGCAGTCTATAGAGACCCTGTGTAAGAACGCTTTGACTGATTATCTGATTTTGTTCCCAGGGTGCTGCATCGAAGTCAACCATCTGAGCTATAATTTGGTCGTTCGTATCATAGAGTGTGATGGCAGTACCTCCCCCCCACCATCGGCTAGTTACATTGATTGTAGTGGAAGCACTAATTGCAAATGTGTAATTTCGTTCATGACTGGGGATTAATGTAAACCTAAGATCGTGTCTTGTGGGTTCACCATACTCCCGTGCCATTGTGAATGCCATGGCGCTTCCTATTGCTTTCACCGCTTCAATAGCCACCTGGTAGTCAAAAAGTGGATTGTTCCATACATCCTGGGGAGTATGATAGGTTGTGTCGTATGCAAAACCACTCTCATGAGCAAAGAGTGCGGTATATCCCC
>SOKL01000279.1 GCA_004376265.1 Candidatus Thorarchaeota archaeon | reverse complement strand
ACGCCCAGAGTCTGATACTGAATGGGTAATGGAATCCACTCACGGTTCCAGCATATGACAGCGATAGCGTTTCAGTGAGCTCCATGTCAAATGAGGTTGAGTCGGATACAAAACAATTGAATTCAGTGTTCCCTGCAGAATACTCGGGCTGATAGAGGTCTGTCCAACTCCCATCTAGGTACCTGAAAGTAGTCAACCAATTAGAGCCTCTCAGGCGGACAATTATGCCTGTTGATTGACTTTCGGCGTCTATCAGTTCAAGTGTTTGGAAATTGCCTCCACCTCTGCTCCAGTCTAGATTTGCCCAACGTCCTTTGATAGTAAGGTGGAAATCCGTGTTCGCGAAGGTTTGAATGGTGTCAAACCTGTATCCAGAGGAAACGGAGTTTGATTCTGCATGTACATGAAGCTCCCCTCCAGATACGTCATAAGAATGGGTTTCAGTCCCAGCGCCGTACTCTGTGACCGCCCATTTACCTACATCCAAGAAAGAGAAGTCGTCAAAGAACGGAAAAGTGGCATCTCCATCACTTGCGGTTGCAGCTTGGTCGTTCCCATAATAGATGTAGACTTCTTGATCGCCGCCACCTAAGTCATCTTTCACCTCTACCCAATATGTCGCATAATCTCCGCTGACACTAGATTCTCTCCAGTGATCCAACAAAGTTATACCATCATCATCAGTGAATCTGATGTCCGAAAAGTCTGGTTCACAATACCCATTTAGATAGACATGTTCACTCGCTCCCGACGAACCAGAACCGAAGTGGACAGTGATATGAATCTGGTAGTCAGGAATCGGGTCTGAACCAAGGGAAGACTGGATTGTATGTCTTTGCCTAAACTCCCATGGGTCAAGCCAGCTTCCACCATAGGAAGGAGCGTACTCTTCGACAGGCGACGATACAATCTGAGAAGAAGGATTACTGACCTCCTTCATCCAGCTGGTCTGGACACCTATACTCAGTAGAAGAATCAATGTTACTGCAAAACTCTTAATCAAGACACGGCGGTCGTTGGGCTTTGCTCTACCTGAATTCATGTAGCTCCCCTCCTTACGACCACGCTCTTCTCAAGGTCCGGAACGACTGCCTCGTTCTTATTGAAGCGAATATTCTCTATGTTTTCTTTTGAAACGTAAACCTTCTGATCACTCACTCTTTCCACGACTTATCCCCTTCTCATATCACGCGTGTTAGTCACCAACTTACACGTATCATTTGTTTAGACTAGCATTGCATTTAACTTCTTCGATGAATTGTGCTGTATGCGAGGGAGCCCTATCCACATTCACTTAGATTTGTTGATCTAAAGAGCTGGCGCTAATTGACAGTGATGGTATCTCATAACATCGGTATCCACAGTGTAAACTACTACATAGAATCGGAGGCCATCTTCCGCCAGAACAAAATCGGAAGTCAAAAGTTCTTTGTAATCCGAGCACTACTTAATTGGATGAAGCGGTTTCACCCGGTCCTGCACACGAATGAATATGCGTACCAAGCATCTGAGATAGGAGAGAAATCAATGACAAGTTTTCGAGGTTCAACAGACTCGTCAAACTCTAACCAGATTGTATCCTTCAGTTAAAGCCTGTCATAATACTCTTCCGTGACGTAGATCAGAGCGTCCTAATCAATTGTCGGTGCTCCGAATCCTGTGGCTCTACTTCCCCACAACATTACTCCAAGAACATGGGGTTCTTCTACAAGTCCCTCAAGGCGTTCACGAGCCATTGGGACATCTATCTCTTCAATACTTTTTACTATAGGTATTTCATTGTAGGTCAACAGACATTGCCTCTGAAGGAAGCTGAATATTCCCTGCATTAAAGCGTGATTATCTACGGAAGCTAGAAATAGTGAGGCGCTTCACCGCCGGGAAGCGGGGGAACGACAGACACGCAAGACGTGTGGGGACTGTAGCGCCTATTACAATTGAGTTATGATTTGGTCTAATAAACACCTAGAACTGATGGTGAGATTATATTCAGCACATCTGACAAGTTGTTATGACAGACACATCACTATCTTCTCTTGTGAATGAGTTCACTGATGAACAACTCCAGGCAATCAACTCAATTCTCCAATTATTCGACACAGATGAGTATCGTGACTACCATGATCAGTATGGTGTCTGCAATGCTCCTGATCGTATTGACCTTCTAAAGAAAGAGATTCAAAGGGTTCTCGTCAGAGGTTAATGACATCAATTCACGTGAGTACAAAGGCTGGAGGAAATAGGACAAAGTATTCGATGACAATAGAGAGAAGACTCCCACTCGCAACAAGTCCCTTACCTCTCTTTGCATTCATATCAGTGAACCAGAGGATGGCCCCAATCAATACGACCATGATTCCTGAAATCTGACCGATGAATATTAGAAAGTCCCAGATTTCAGCAAGATAGGCACCTATCATTTGAGCAAAGTTAGTGAGTGGTGATTGGAGTAGAACAGGATTCAATCTCAATACCCATGTTTGAGTGACTCAGTTCTGATTTAAGGTCCTAGAGAATACAGAGTGAGAATGGTTACTGTAAGTCAAAGTCGGTCAAGAATATCTTGGGCAAATTTCTTCGCATTCTCGATATCGGTTGAATCAGGATGTTTTCGGAGATCTGGTAAATATCTGTCCCATTCGTCATCATCAGTGATTATCTCTTGTCTAATGAAAGCCTCAATGGGTGGACTGGCTTTTCCTTGGCAGTTGAAACATCCCAGAAACTCTATGTTCTTACTACTGCAAATGTTCTCGAATGTTGGATGACACCTTCCTGCCCATTGGTTATAGAGTTCTCCTTCTCGTCCATTCTTATCAGGAGTGTAAGTTGCGTGAGTAAAGAATCCAGCCAGTTTGAATCGAGGTGATTCAGGCAAGCTGTCTAGGAATCCCTTCACTGGGGGTGCCAAATCACCATCATGACACGGTGCGCCTACTATTAGCAAATCATATTCACTTAGAGTATCGAGGTCGACTCTTCGGACTGTTGTGATGTCAACCTCTCCACGGGTTGAGAAGACCTCATGGATTACCTCAGCAATCATTTGGGTATTCCCAGTCTGTGTGAAGTAAGCTATCAAAGCTTTCATATCAGCCCTCCAGACAGGGGAGGTAATAAATTTGAAGATTAGTAGATTAAACAAGATCTCGAAAAACGATGGTGGGCCCGGCGAGATTTGAACTCGCGACATCCGCCTTATCAGAGCGGCG
>SOKL01000002.1 GCA_004376265.1 Candidatus Thorarchaeota archaeon | reverse complement strand
CCATTTTCACAATTAATCGATTCAGCCAAGGAGTATGCTGCACAAACCACAGGATTGTCCGATGGAAGAATCCATCTTTCTTGTTATACGGACATGATCGGATACAATTTGAACAATCAGACCCATTCTCAACCCAAAATCCGTAGCAGCTCTCCACGTCAACATACCATTTCTTAGTACCGGGGTTGTTTGAAATTGAAGTCCCTTTCCATGTCTGTTCCTTTCCGTATGGAATCGACTGTGATGGACATGTGGTAGCACATTTCTCACAGGTCCCACAAAAACGTACGACTGATTTGCAGAAACCCATGTCAGGATAATCTCTCACAAGGGGCATGTCTGTGAGGACTTTAGCTATACGAACTCGTGGGCCGAATGGTTTTGTAATAAGAATCCCATGCCGTCCATATTGCCCGAGGCCAGCATCAATAGCGAGTGGGACACTTAGAGCAACATTGTTTCCGCTAGTCATTGCATTATATCCCAATCTTTGGATGAAAGCTGCTAATTCGAGTTCTACAAAAGCCATTGTTGAGTAACCAAGACCAGTTGCAGCCGCGCTCAAGAAACCAGGTGATGAAGCAATTGCATCATAATCCATCTCAACCGCCATGACTATTGCGTATTCATACGATTCTGGAACGTTGTAGGGTTCTCTTTTTCTATTCTCAGTATAGAGCCAGTTTCTATTGATAGGGGCAATCCCCACAAGGGCTGCTCCAAAGAAACGAGAGGCTTTCTTTATCATTGAAGTGAGAATCTCAGGGTCCGTTTCGTGTCGGGTTCCGTTCTCACTTGCATCTGGATCCAGACCAATTCCAGGTCGTTGTATCGAATTCCTAGAATCATAGAGTTTCCAAGCAGCGATGCTTAATTCATTCTCAAACCGTCCAAATCCAGGGATATTCTTTGCAATCATAGCCTCAGCACCGGAAAACTCTGCCTGTTTATAGAATTTGTATTCCGGGTCAAATTGGACTCTAGAAAATATTGTGTCTGCTTCTGACATTGGTGATAAGGAATCATTAACCTCATAGGGTTGTTCTTCAGACCAATCTTCTTTTTGCTTTGATTTCTTTTCACGACTTGTTTGCTCTGCTGATTCAATTGTAATCGCATTTAATGGGCAAACGCGTAAACATGCAAGACATTGGGTACAGGTATTGAAATCAATGGTAGGGAATGCAGTGTTCTCTTCAAATCTAAGAGGTGTGTCATCACTGTGTACGCTTTTACATGCATCCACGCATTCTAGTGAACAAATCGAAGGATTACAAACTTCTTTACTCACAAGCATAGACGAGTCTCCGAATTATTGGCGCATCCTTCTCAAAGCTTCTAATACATCCTTCCATTGGAGCTCGGCTGAGCATCAAACCTGTGCCATTAAAAGGAGAGTTAGTGATAAATAAAATTGAAAGGTACTTGCAATGAAGAAACATGTGATTGTGTTCGAACCATCAGGTCTACGTATCTCAGTGGAAGAACCCAGCACGTTCTTTGATGCAATCAGAAACACAGGCTTGCATGTCAACTCAGAGTGCGGAGCAAAAGGAACATGTGGAAAATGCACCATCACTCTTTATCCAGTCCCTGATCCAGTATCACAAGATTTAGAGTACATTTCTTCTTCAGATCTTGACCTAAAGAATCGCTTAGCATGCCAACACATTGTTACACAAGACACCCAAGTAGTTCTCTCAGACCATCGAAGAAACACAAAGATATTGACTGAAGGGGTTTCTATTAAGGAACATTGGAAGTTGGATCCAGGGCTAGATGGCAAGATTGGAGTTGCTTTTGATCTCGGAACCACAACAATTGTGGGATATCTTCTGGATCTTAGTACGGGAATCCAACTTGGTCAATCCACAGCTCTTAATCCTCAAATAATCTATGGTGAGGATGTAATATCACGAATCACTCACGCAGTGAGAGAAAAAAACGGTCCAGAAGACCTCTCCATAATTATCACCGTAGAAATGAATGACCTTGTTTCTCAAGTCATCGAGAGGGCAGGAGTTGGTCGAAACAATCTGTCAAGGGTGTCGATTGTCGGAAACACCGCAATGCATCATCTCCTTCTCAAAGCAGATGTGAAACCCCTTGGTCTTTCACCCTATGAGCCAACCATTAGAGAGGCAATTAACACAACAGGAAAAGCTATAGGGCTAACGTCAGTTCCAAAGGCTAGTGTATACCTTCCTCCGAATGTTGCAGGTTTTGTTGGAGGAGACACCGTAGGATTCATTCTTTCACAGAGATTGGACTTGGCTGAGAAGGTCATCCTCGGAATAGATGTTGGCACAAATGGAGAGATTGTGTTATCCAATTGTGGTGAGTTATCTTGCTGTTCTGCAGCAGCAGGCTCAGCCTTCGAGGGGGCAACAATTCGAAACGGAATGAGAGGACAGAGTGGTGCAATCGAGTACATATCGATAGCGAATCCAAATGACCCGCCTGAGATAACAGTGATTGGAAATGTAGCCCCACAAGGTCTCTGCGGTTCTGCGATAGTTGACGTGATTGCGGAGATGAGAAAATCAGGTCTTCTCGATTCTGGAGGAAGAATCCAATCAACTTCTAACAGGATCTTTCATGATGATGATTTTGGATTGAGCTATTTGATTACCAGTCGAAAGGAGTCAGATGTCCAGAGAGATATTGCGTTCTCACAGAAAGATGTCCGACAGGTTCAGCTGGCAAAAGGAGCAATACATACCGGAGCTACAATCCTTCTTAACGAATCAGAGCTTGACGTACACGATATTGACATCGTGATGCTAGCAGGAGCATTTGGTAATTATATCCGACCCGAGAGTGCATTGCGTATTGGTCTCTTTCCCCCAGTGAATATTGACAAAATTGTCCAAGTGGGAAATGCAGCAGGTGAGGGAGCAAAGGCATTGCTTCTGTCATCAGAGAACAGACGATTAGTAGAAAAATTAGTGGCTGATATCCACTACATTGAGTTAGCAAATCATGAGGATTTCCAACCAATATTCTTAGAATCTCTCAAGTTTCCGGTATAAATAATCAAAATGACAAGTGCCATATGTCCGTGAAGTTTCTAGAGCATGATGCAGTTGCAGGAGATTTCAAAACCTATCACTATTGGACACACACGCACTTGTGAATGTTCTCCAAAACACATCAATTGCCTAACGGCGAAAGAATGGATGAAATCACAGATTGCAGTATGGGAATTTTTCTATGAGAAGAGAGATATTCGCAATAAGAACATCCATCCTGCAGTTTTCCCAATCTCTCTCCCCTCGAAGTGTATCGGTCTCTTCACACACCAGGGGGAATTAGTGGTTGATCCATTTGTTGGAAGTGGCTCCATGTTAGTTGCAGCACAAGACCTAGGTCGAAATGCGGTAGGGTTTGATCTGAAAGAGGATTATGTTGATTTTTCCAACTCAAGGGTTTCAGAAGGTATAACTGATTCAGCCCAACAGAGAGCAATCTGCGATGAAGCTATGAACATACCTGAATATTTGGACGATGGTATTGTTAGTCTGATTGTTACATCTCCACCCTATGCCAATCTCCTCAACAGAAAACGCAAAAATAAGAGCAAGCATGGAAACCTCAGAAAAGATGAACATTATCTGAAGGTTCAGCAGTACTCAGACGATCCGAGAGATTTGGGTACGATGGATGCAAAGACATACGCTGTAACTCTTGGTGAGATATTTGAGGGGCTATTACCACTACTCAAACCAAGAGGAAATTGCGTTATCAATATCACAGACTACTGGTGGGAGGGAAAACGAATCCCGGCTCATGTATACGTCATTGAGGCTATGCAAGATGCAGGCTATGAGTTGCGAAATACGATTATCTGGGATAGACGAAATATCGTAAACAAAGTAGGTATCTTTGGGTGGCCTTCTAATTACATCACACTCACAACAACGTTCGAATACCTATTGCACTTCTGGAAGCCTTTAGAATGAGATGTCGTGTATTGGAAATACAAGTTCCTTGACTCGTTCAACATTCTTACGAACCTCCTCCCATGTTTCTTCATCATCCTCGTAAGGAGGGACTTGTTTCGGTGCTTCGTATGAATGTCCAGACAAGACTGACATCACAACACCAATTCCCCACTTCAAAGACTCATTAGTATAACCTGGCATTCCAGAGAAAACCAACCCTGCATCTGTCTGAAGGAGTCATTGTTCTGCTCGAAATCTGTGCACACTTATATGGCTACGCAACAAGAGAAGTTGAAGATGAAGATTCGCTCCGTCGCGGAAGTGCCTACTTCTGCTAACGTCTACTCAGTCTTTGTGAGACAAAGGGCTGATGCTAGCACACAGATTTTTTCTCTAGATTACGGAGACAGATTGAGGGTTTTTGATGCTAGGGGTACTCTCCGCAGTACAAGAAAATGGAGCAGCAAAGTAAGATGCATTGCTGTGGGAGATGTCGAGGGGGAAGGAAAAGACGCTCTTGTCGGAGGAGTCGGGAAGAAAGTCCTTGTAGTCGACCACAGAGGAAGTCCTGTCTGGAATATCAGACTTGAGAGTAACGTTGTAGCATGTGATGCGCGAGATATTGACGGTGATGATGCCGCTGAAGTAGTAGTGGCCTTGCAGAATAACCGCGTGATACTATACAACGACGACAAAGATGCGATATTCACAAAGACTATGCGAGAACCAATTGCTGATGTTTGGCTTGAAGACATCACAAAGGATACAGAGCTGGAGATTGTTGTTGCGGACAAAAAGGGATTAGTGACAGTACTTACCGCAGCTGGGTATCAGTTGAAGGAACTTCAGTTGGGTTCACGTTTGTCTGTTTTTGCAGTATTATCATTCGGCGAGAGAACTTTGTTCGTTACGGGAGATCAGTCACCGACCCTTAGGATGTGGGACATAGACGGAAACGAAGTCGCAAGACTTGACATCGGCGACACGCCAAGAGCTATGGCTACGGGAGTCCCTGATGACATATCGGATGTTGCATTTCTTGTTGTGAGCACAAAGGACCGGAAGCTCAGTTTCTGGGAAGTCCAAGAGTCAGGAAAAATTACACGAACTGAAAAAGTAATCTTACAACAGATTGGGTCTACAAAGACAGTGCTCTACCGTAGAGCTATCAAGTGTGGTAACTGTGGAGCTCCGACCTCTCCTGAGGCTTCCTCTTGTGCTTCGTGTGGAGCTAAATTGGAAATGATCGAAGCTTACATTCTGGAAGAGTATATTCAGGAGAGTATAGACTCGATAACATCAAAACATCCCAAGATCAAATTGAAAGAACTTGACAGGATTCTCAGACGAACCCTACCCAGACCAGCAGCCTACAATTTGAGACGTAGTCTCCAAGCTATGATTCAGAGTAGCGTGATAGAAGGGCACATTGACAGAAATATGTTCGTCAGAACGGAGTCCAAGAAGAAGCGGATACTAGTGCCGTCTAAGCAATCTGTAAGGAAGGTGAAAGGTACTCTGAGAGACCTCCTTATCGGAACAGATACCTTGGATGTTCATCGTCTTGAGAAAGAAACAGGAGTGGACCGAAGAATTTTGCGTCGGACACTAATCATCTTGCTTGGAGAAGAAACGATACAAGGTACATTATCAGGTGACGAGTTCATCCTGGAAGAGAAACAAGATGTTGATGATTTTACCAAGAAACTGGTAAACGAACTAGCAACCTGGAGTGGTTGAAGAGAGTTGTGGAATAAGATTCGTATGAAAAGTGGTGTTAGATAAAATGAGGATTGAGAGGCGGATTGTTGTTACCTTTGTGATTGTTGCGTTAATACCGATTTTAGTAATTTCTTCTTTATCGATAATTGCAATAAATGACGTTTCAAATGCGAATGCGGCTGATGCAGCAGAGGAACTGAAAGCAGAAGAATTGGCTAATCTGATGAGACTCTCAAATGATACAGGGCTCTTCATCGAAGAGAGATGGCAGAACTATGTTGATGGCGTCTATATGATGGAAGCGTATGTTGAGGACCTGTTCAATGAGAGAATCAATGCAACTTCGCGTTATAGCTATTATTGGAATCAAGCCGATGAACCTAATTGGAATGACCTGACCTTTGAAACGAATCCAGATGTTGTCGATTCCTATTTTTCAGATTTCATCTCATATGACACTGATTGCTACTACATGCCTCGCTTTGCATGGAACAACAATGATCCGCATGACCTCTCGCCTGGGACTCAGTATGCACTCGATGTTTCATCAAACATTGTCAACGTCTTCAAGGCCCTCCATGCCATGAACGAAGACTACAGATGGTTGTACATGGGTTTCGACCTTGGAATCTCTGACCAGCATCTCTTCAGAAATTATCCATTTGATGACCTCATCTACTTCCAGTGGGATGAAAACGAGGAAATCGGACCTCCTGCAGATGACTACGATCCAAATGTAGAGGATTGGTACACGAATGTTGTGGCACAGAATCCAAGTGATGACAGTGTTGTTTTCACTGCTCCATATGTGGACGCATCAGTTGGTCTTGTGATATCAATGGGAAGACCTGTTAGGTTTGACAATGGAACACTCATTGGTGTAGTTTCTGCCGACGTGACAATGTCAACCATCAATGAGAAGGTTCTGAATACTGAAGTCTTAGAAAATGGATATTCATACTTACTCAGTAGCTCTGGGGATGTTGTTGCTCATCCAGATCTTGGAACATTTGATGAACCTCTACCAATTGAAACACTAGAATTCGGTTCAACGACAAGTGCGGAAGCGGTTGCTTTTGGTAATTTACTGAGTACTGCAGTTTTAGCAGACGAATTTGGATTAGAAGAATTTCAGAAGAATGGACAAACGTGGCATATGGCGTTTGTTAACGTTACCAATACAGATTATGTGTTGGCAATTGTCGTTCCCGCTGCTGATGTTATTGCACCAGCAACAGCAATGCTCAATCTTGTAGCAACGCAGACTCTTATTCTCACTATTGCATTAGGAGCCCTCTTAGCTGCAGTTGCAGGAGTTATAACCGTAGTTTCATATCGTAGGGCTCACTCGGTGGTTGAACCAATAACTGAGATGACCCGACTTGTGAATAAAATGGCTGGACAAGATTTCACGAGGGGAATCACAACTGCAGGAGCGATGTATGAAGAGGTTGGGACAACCGTTGATGCACTTCTTAGTTTCCAAGAAGCAGCGAGATTTGGAAATCAAGCTTTCATACGGGGAGATCTCAACAGAGCGTTAGCCAACTACCAGAATCTATTGGAAATTAGCCGTAGACTTCAGATTGATGTTGGAGAGCAGACCATGCTTCTAAACATCGGAAATGTATTCCGACAACGTGGTGACACTGGCCATGCCCGTGACTACTATGGACAATCAATGGTCATTGCACAGAAGATGTTGGAGAAATCAAAAGAAGATGGTACCGATGAGAAAGATGCTCTTCTTAGAATCGCCTCACTTTACCATAACATGGCACTTGTTGAGATGGACCGTGGACACACTGACAAATCAATGGCACTCTTAGAAGATGCTGAAGCAATAGATCGAACAATGAAAAACAACTATGGTCTAGCAAAACGGTTTGATGCAATGGGACTTGTATTGATGCGAGATGAACGTTACAGTCAGGCACAATCAAGATTTGACGAGGCTCAGGAGATTGCTAAATCAATAGATTACATTCGAAGTTTAGCATACATTCACTATCATGAGGGAGAGTTACATCAGGTTCAACGCAAATGGAAAAAAGCCGAGGATAACTATAACGAGGCTATATCATATAGTCAGGAAACAGATGAGCTCTGGTTGGCCGTATTTGCAATGCAGCGATTAGCTGATGTTCTCGACCACCGTAACAAACCTAGTCATGAGATAAGAAGGAAAGCTGAGAAACTCAGAAGATCTATCATGTTCAAAAAGAGCGTGACCTTCGTCATTGACTACTCTGGTAGTATGCAGGCTCAGAATCGGATACGAGCCGCTGTGAAGGGTGCATTGGAGATCCTTCATGGTCAGGTCAATCCACAGGATGCAGTCTCAATTATTGTCTTCAACTCGTCATATAGGGAACTCTTACCTCTCACAATCAAAGGTGAACGAGAGGACGAGGATAGTCCGATTGTTAAGACGTTGACTTCTCTAAAATATCCAAACTATGCGACAGCATTCTATGATGCTCTAGGTAGAGCTCTGGAAGAACTTGATAAAATCGAGTCTAGTGAACATAGGTGGGTCATAGCACTCACCGACGGGCAAGATAACAGCTCCAAGAGGTACTCACTAGATCTTCTCAAAGGAATTCTCACAGAGAGAGACCGCCTAAAGAGAAAACGTCCTCTCACAATTGAAGGCTTCATTCGAGACCGTCATCTAGATGTCAACTTACTCATTATTGGAGTAGGACAGGAACTGGGTAAGAGGGCTGATACGAAACATCGGATTAAGTCATCCAAAACTGGACAGCATATCACGACTGAAGAACTTCTGGAATCGATATGCGGCAGCATTCCTCAGGGCCAGTATATCTCAGTTGTAGATAGTACAAATGTGAGGTTGGATATCGAGCGAGCGTTTGAGAAGGTGGGAGTCTTGATGGCGCAGTTAGAAGTCGGAGGGACTACTACGGATTACTAATGGAGGTGTTATGAAAATGGCACAAAAATCAACCAAAACCAAGACTAAGGGCAAATTCCGAACAAACGTCATCGCAACCTTCCTAGTAATCTCATTTGTTTCACTGGCTGCGACAGGATTCATCTCATTGACCTTTGTGGACTTGATAGGTAACTCCACTAGGGATCAGAGCTCAGCTGCATTAGAAACCCAAATTCAGACAAACATGGATGAAACTGCTCAGAAGACAGCGTTGGTTATCAATCAAAAATTGTCTAGTGCTGAGGGAATGATTGCAGCAGCAGCTGTAGAGCTAGAAGCATTGTTTGAAACTGGGTCTACATATGAGTATCGAGATGTGTATTATGACCTCTTGTTTGAGGATGACTCGGTTTCTCCTGCACCAGCAGATAATCACTACGACGCCAATTACGGCCTTAATGTTTCCTGGGACTTTAGTAGCTGGTATGTAGCGAATACCGATTCTACAAACTATAACTCGACCTATGCAGACATTCCAGCAAACGCTGACAAGCTTGGCCGAGTATCTAATATTGACTATATTTTCAAAGCGATACGAAACCAGGTTGAATTCAGATGGCTCTACATCGCCTTTGCTGATGATGGATTGTTCATCAATTATCCAGGAAGCATATTGGGTCCAGAATCAGATCTAGAGAGACTAGCTGATCCGTATAATCCGAGAGGCGAATACTGGTATCAGACTATCTGGGATGGCAATGGGGATATGGTATTTGTCGAACCATACTATGATGAATTTGATGAAGTGCTTCTGATATCAATTGGAAAAGTCGTGTACAGGGACAGCATCCCGTTCGCCGTCATTTCAGGAGATATTACAATAGAAGACATCAATGACAAGATCATCAACGTAGAGATCTTGGATAGTGGATATGCATTTCTCCTGGCTTCTGATGGAGGAGTTGTTGCACATCCAGAGGTAGGCACCGAGGACTATCTGCTTGGACTGCCACCCCTTCTTGAGGTAGAAATCAACCCGGATTTCTCTGCTGCTTTAACACAAGCCAACGTAGATCAGATTACGAGTGTTGCTGCTGGAACCTCAGGGACCTTGCGTTACACACGTGCTGGGACTGAGCATATACTGGTTTTCACGCAAGTAGGCAAAGGAGATTACATATGCGTGATTTCAGTACCTCTAGATGAGGTTCTAGAAAGTATTCCACTGCTTGAAGCTCGTATCGCTACACAGAACGCGGCAGCAGCCTCCTACATCATCTTGGTCACAGCAGCGGGAATCCTAATCGCGGGAATAGTTGCGGTTGCAATTTCGAATACTGTTACAAGGCCATTGCAGTATCTAATGGATCTTGCAGAGAGAAATGTTGCAGCGAGAATACGAGATCAACCACTTGACACAACGGATCTCCAAGTCGATCAAACATACATCGCTCAAGATGATGAGATAGGAGAGCTTGCTCGGGCGTTCCAAGGGATGCTTGATTCAATCCGTGAGGATGAAAATTAGTTCCACCTCATCAAACAAAACAGAACCGGGGTGAATGCATTGACAGAAGAAACCTGGTCAGTAGATAATTCCAGACTAGTCTATGGAGTGAATCGAAATGATCTTCACTTTCTTGATATCACGGATGAAGGTGAGCTCTGTATCCAGATTCGAAACCAGCGAATAACTTTCAATGAGATTATCACCAAGATTAAACTGATGAAAGGAGAAGCTCCTGGATACGCAGCATCCTTTACTCTCAGAGTTCCTCAACTTATCACATATCAGGTAAAAAAGTTGAAAGCAGCTTTTGAGAAAGCAATCAATGAAACTCAATACGCTGGAAAGTTCATCGGAATCTACCCGGTGAAAGTCAACCAACGTAAAGATTGTGTCACTGCTGTAATGCGTTCAGACCCTGACTATGGCCTTGAGGCTGGATCCAAGGCTGAGTTATTTCTGATAAAAAGAGTTCTCGAGAGTGAAAAGCACAGACACATAGTCTGTAACGGAGCAAAAGATCCCGAATACTTGAATTTGATAAACGAATGTATCGATGAGGGATATAACATCGCAATATCAGTTGAGTCTCCACATGAGGCACAATTGATTGTTGAGATGTTCGATCCAAGCAAGACCAATCTTGTACTCAGAATCAAACCCTATCTTAAAGTTGAAGGACATTGGTCACATTCAACAGGTCGAGACTCAAAATTCGGACTAAGTATCCATGATCTCAATAGGGTTATCGATCTATTAGATGAAACAGGGTTTGTAGGTTCTGTTCAGACGATTCTCGCCCATGCAGGTTCTCAGATAACCGAAATATCAGCCTTCAAGAACTTTGGAAGTCTTATGACAAAGATCTATAGTGAACTCCGTGATAGAGGATTGTCTAACCTGAAGAACATAGACTTTGGTGGCGGACTTGCAATAGATTACATAAGCGCTAGACCGCCAGACTTAATGTATCAATATGCGCGATTGTTGATTGAGGGAGTAAAGTCACAGTTGGAAAAGGAATCTGATGGATATCCTTCTCCAAACATCATGATTGAGTCAGGTAGGGGATTGACAGCCCTTGCATCAATGATCATTGTTGAGGCATTAGAAGTCAGATCTATTTTCCCAGAATCGAGTGGTAAGTTAGTTTCAGAAACAACTCTTGAAGATGAAGAGAAATTGATGAAAAAAATCCGTGAAGCTGTTACACTCTCTGAGATAGCTGAGATTTGGAATGACTTCCACACAATATATAGTGGAATGACACTCGCTGGTTTAGACTTCATCCTTGAGCAGGAGTTGATTACGGGGAAACTTGAAACTGCTGTGAGAAAGAGATTGGTTGAACTCGATTTGAAATCCTATGAAAATGAGGGATTAGTCAGGAGTTTCTGGAGGCCGGAACACATTGTAATAGGCAACTTCAGTGTTTTCAATAGTATCGCAGATCATGTCCTTGTGAAACAACATTTTCCTGTCATACCAATCAAAGACCTCCATGTGCGACCTGAAACTACTGTTAGATTAGCAGACATAAGCTGTGACTCAGATGGAGAGATCGCTCAATTCTACAGACGAAGCACCGAAAAAAATTGGTTCACGATGGACAACAG
>SOKL01000147.1 GCA_004376265.1 Candidatus Thorarchaeota archaeon | reverse complement strand
TGGCCGTGAGGGAAGCATTTATCTCGCCAACCTGCCGCCGTTTCACGCTTTCCGCATGAGTGTTCAACAAAAAGATATGTAACGTGTGGATGGTGAACCAAGATGGCAAACACAAGCAACCCTTTGATCGTACAATCAGACAAGTCAGTTCTCTTAGAGGTAGACAATCCTTTGTATGAGGATGCTCGTGACTCGCTTGCTCGTTTTGCGGAGCTAGTAAAAAGTCCCGAATATGTTCACACATATCGTGTGACTCCACTAAGTCTCTGGAATGCCGCTGCAATGGGGATGTCACCTAGAGAGGTAATTGCTTCTCTTGAAGAGTTTGCCAAGTATCCAATCCCTGGTAATATCTCGAGAGAGATCGTCGATTACATGTCCAGGTATGGTCAATTATCACTCTATAAGGAAGGACCCGACATCCTTCTTCTTTGTGACCAAGAAGACCTTGCGGAAGAGATCTGGGCAAACAAGAAAGTCAGGGAGTTTCTGCTAGAGCGTGTTGATGAAGTTACAATGCGTGTTGACCCCTCGAAAAGAGGTTTCATCAAGCATGCACTGATTGAGATTGGCCACCCTGTTGAGGATGTTGCCGGATTTGTGGAGGGCGAACATCTTCCCTTCGAAATTCGGGAAACCACTCTTGAGGGAGAGAAGTGGGGTATGAGGAACTACCAAGATGACGCGGTCGCCATATTTCATGCAGGAGGCGATGCAAGAGGGGGTTCGGGTGTTGTGGTACTTCCATGTGGTGCAGGAAAGACAATGGTCGGAATCGGAGCTATGCATAAACTTCAAACATCAACAATAATTCTTTGTCCGAACGTTATCGCTGTAAGGCAATGGATTGCAGAACTCCTTGATAAAACTACATTGAGACCGGAAGACATTGGTGAGTATACTGGAGCCAATAAAGAGATTCGTCCAGTGACTGTCGCAACATATCAGATTCTAACTTGGCGTAAATCAAGAGAGGACAAGTTTATACACTTCAAGATTTTCGATGCTAGAAATTGGGGACTCATCATCTATGACGAGGTGCATTTACTCCCTGCACCAGTATTTCGAGTGACTGCCACAATTCAAGCCACTAGACGACTAGGATTGACAGCTACTTTAGTTCGAGAGGACGGGAAGGAAGAAGATGTCTTCAGTCTAATCGGACCGAAAAGATTTGACATGCCATGGAAACTGCTTGAAGATCAAGGTTGGATTGCCACAGCGATTTGTTATGAGATCAGGCTTGAACTACCTCACGGAATGAGAAGAAAATATGCGCTTGCTGAGGACCGGAAGAAATACAGGATTGCAGCAGAGAATCCAGTGAAACTGGAAATAATCAAGAAATTGATAGAATATCACAAGACCGGCAATATTTTGGTCATTGGAATGTATCTTGACCAATTGAAAATCATCGCTGAGGAAGTTGGAGCTCCTTTAATCACAGGAAAGACACACAACGACGAAAGACAGCGACTCTATAATGCGTTCCGAGAAGGAGAAGAGAAGATTCTCATTGTTTCTAAAGTCGCAAACTTTGCACTGGATCTACCTGATGCAAATGTAGCAATCCAGGTTTCAGGAACTTTTGGCTCTCGGCAAGAAGAGGCGCAACGTTTAGGCAGAATTCTTCGACCCAAGACAGATGGAAGCTTTGCTCGTTTCTACTCACTCATCACAAAAGATACTCGTGATATGGACTTTGCAGCCAAACGGCAACTATTCCTCACAGAACAGGGCTATCAATATGTAATTGCTTCAGCAGATGAAAAGATCTGGGAAACACCTCCAGAGAGTTTCTTCAATTAAGGCACGATTGTCTTCAGGCGAGATATCTTTGACCGGGCGTAATCAATAACAACAGACCTGCTGTCCACTGTGCTCAAATTCGGTTCTATCAGACCAGACTCCATTGACAAAAGACGTTCCAAAGACCAGTCAATAAGAAACGCAACAGCAAGAGGTCTAAGATTGTTTACTTCATCTTCCTCGTCAGAACTTAGCAATCCGCGATGGTTTTCTACAAATGTACTGACAGGAGATTCAAGAAGGTAGGCTAAATCATAGAACTGATTTCCATATGCACACGCTTCGAAATCAAGCAAAATGGCTTTTTCAGATTGCATGATTATGTTGGGGACCCAAAGGTCACCATGCATTATTGTTGGCGACCACGCACCTAGAGAATTAGTATTTGATAGAACCTCTGGATAAATTTCATTGAATGTGTCAATCAACAAGCCCACTTCCTGAGACCTATTTGCGAACCCCTCATGATTTTCTACGAGAGAATGAGTTGAAGTCAGGAAGTCAGAGGGAGATTTGTATCGTTTAAGACCAGGAGGTTTTTGGCGGGATAAAATCTGCAGGCAGTCTTTGAGGAATCGTATATCTTGAACAGAAAATTCTAGGAGAGAATTGTGTTTTACACCCTCGATGTACTCGAAAATAATGAAAGGCGTTTCGATCTCGTTCGATAGCACCCCACTGGATAATGGTGATGCAGTGATACCTAATTTACTAAAGAATTGACTAATCTCATTAAGGCTTCTGTAGTAATTGGCATCTCTAGAAGTAATTGACCAAGGTAGTTTCAAAACAAAGTCAATTCCAGAGGAATAACCCCGGATATTGATGTTCGACCATCCACCAAGAGTTTCATTTTCCAAAGAAACTTTTCCATCAAAAAAGCCGCAAGATTCTTGTAGCATACCTTCTAATTCTGTGATGGTATGTCCGTGAACTCTAGATAGTTGGCGCTTTGTCATTTCTAGAGCTCAATTCACGGCAACTTCTAAAAGGCTGTCGGGTGCCATCCAAATTATGAACGGGAGAAACCTTCTTCTCATTCTCATACATCTTTTCAGAAAGAAAGGAAATCCTGTTCGAGTCGAGGATGCTGTAGAATTCATTTCCTTCAGATGCCGGTATGGAAGTCCAAGCCAGGTGAGAAGATTGCTCACAATGGCAATAAGCAATGAAATGATCTCAAGAAATGAAGATTCTGTCAAGGCGGAATTTCTCTTCGACCGTCAAATCCTCTCACCCAACATTGTTGAGATACTAAAGGACAAGATGATTGTAAGCAAAGATCTAGAACCAATAAATTAGGATTCCTCAGTTGCGATCTCACGTAATGAAGCCAACAACGCAGTCAAATGGATGAACGCATTTTTCCCCTGAAGAAGACGATAATCAATCTCAGCAACTCTATCAAGTACTCTTATCATGATATCATGATCAAAAGGACGCTTCACGATATCACGTTCCATCTCAAGACATACTTCTTGCGGTGAATATCCATCAACTGCAAGCAAGTGCCTAAGGTCTTTTCGAGCAGCCTCATACTGACCATCAATCGATAATGTCACAACATTACGCACCCTTGTGACGAGTTGTGTTTCTGAATATTCGTAAACAATATCTTCAGTCACAGAATCGCTCGCTGTGGACGCAATCTGTAGAAGATTGATAGCACGGCGCAAATCTCCTCCCGATTCTCGTGCGATTGCTGATATTGCAGCGTTGTCAATTGCTACGTTTTCCTTTGATGCGATATCACGAATGAAATCCTGAGTGATTTCAATTGTCGGAGTTGGGAACTTGAGAACAAGAGATCTTGAGATGATAGCAGGACTCCAACCTGAAAGTGAGGGAGTGATGAAGATGAACCTACAGGCATCACTATAGAGTTCCATAGTCCTTCGTAATGCCTGCTGCATACTGTGGGTCAGCGCATCAGCTTCATCTAATACTAGTATCTTGACTTTGTCATCGACAACCGTAGCGGTAGATGCAAAGAATCTGATGGCCTCCTGAAGCAATTGACTCCGAGTTGGATTCCCTGAACGACCCCGCAGCTTACGTGCTGTTTTTGCTTCTCGATATACAATGGACATGTATTCATCGAGTTCTGAGCGTTCTTCACGACCAAGCTTTGCTAAATCCTGAACCGTTCTCTTTGCCTTTGTTAGTGGCATATCCCAAACATCACGGATGTTTAGTATTTTATAATTAGCGCTAAAACTATCTGAGAGAATTTCTTTTGAAAATAACTCAGCTGCAGCAGTCTTTCCTGTTCCTGCTGGACCATAGAAAATCATGTTAGCAAACACACTAGACTTTGCTAGAGACTTCAGTTGGTTAATCGAATTCTCTTTTCCGATAAAGTCTTTCCAATCCTTGGGCCTATACTTAACACACCAAAGAACCGGATCCAAGTTTTACACACCTAGCCTCGGGTCATCTCAAGCGTAGATAAGCTTGTTTCTTTTCCAGAACACCTATGAATAAGTAGGTTAGCACATATCAGATAGTATATTTTGGTAAAACCAAAAGCTACTTAATCGGTCAAAAGCTGGTCGCTTGTTTGCAAATCTCAGTTTCATGGTTTGGTAATGAGAATGGCACAAATAAAGCTGGAAAAAGAAATTGAACATATCCTAAGAGAGGATTTACTCATAGCATGTCAGCGATGGGAGATTGATGTCACAGGAAAGGACAGTGGGGCATCACTGATCAAAATGTTAGCAGAGAAGATGAGAACTCAAGAGGAACGTGAGAAAATATTTTCAACTTTTACCCCACTCGAGAGAGATCTCCTTGGAATCCTAACCCTCAGTGGAGGTGCTATGAGCTATGACAGACTCAAGCCCTTCAGGAAAATTTACAGCTATGGACAGCTAAACCAGACTGAGAGAGACCTGCGCAAGAAAGGAATTATCATTCGACGGATGATGTCAAGACTGACTGAATTTGGTAGAGAAGTCGCAGAGTTCAAGGTTCTGGACTTTTTCATACCTCATCTCAGGGAATTGTTTGCAGCCAAACCAGAACCGCAACCTGAGAAACCAAAGAAAGTCAAGAATGTTGTCGATGAGAGAGATAGTCTCCTCATTGATATGCTAATGCTTGTTTCGTACATTGCAAAGAACGAGGTCCATATGACAAGTTCATGGGAGTTTCCAAGGCGGGAAATCGACCGTATCAAGAAGTCAATGTCGAAACCAAAAGATGAAAGGTTTGAATTGGTTCAGAAGTTGGCTCGCAAAGTTGGAGCATACACATTCAGTGAGGATGATAGAGTCATACCAGGCAAGGTGGCTGCTCTTTTTGCAGGACACCATTATCATGTTGCAAGACGGCTTCTCTTATCACAGCTTGGGCGAACTCGAGCAATTTGGGCTACACCTGATCAACCCACAGAGTACACACTCAATCTCGCGATTTGTAGACTGAGAGAGAGCATAAGTAAAGAATGGATCAGTATCGATGAATTACGAGATTGGATTCGTAGTGAATTGTTCATAGACAATCAACAGCTGAAGTGGATTCAGGTTGATGATGACAGAGTTCAGCTTTCTCTTGAAACACCAATCCTTCTAGGGATAGTCGAAGCTGCGTATCGAGGAAAGAAACTCCTAGGTGTCAGACTCACTGATGTAGGAGAGAACGTATTAAAGGGTAAACCTCAACCAACAACAGAGAATAGAAAGAGCTTTTTTGTTCTACCTAACTTTGAACTGACTGTCTTCACGAGTGAGATGGAGTTTCAGAATCTCTACCGGCTCATGCTTCTCACCGAGCCTGTACGTACAGATGTTGTCAGCACTTTCAAACTCACTGACAAATCAGTCTTTCAGGCAATTGAAATCGGTCTTCGTGAAGACGATATTCTTGGATTTCTCGAAACAGAGAGCAGCAAGCGTGTTCCAAGAAACGTTGCCAGATCAATTACAGATTGGACATCACAAACTACTTTCACTACATTTGAAGATGTCACGCTCTTTGAAACTGAAACCGAGGAGGATCTTGAGAAGCTAATGCTCATCCCGGCATTCACCAAAACCATTGTCCGAAAGGTTGGTCCAACTGCAGTAGTTATTTCAGCGGATTTAGAGAAATTTAGTGACAATCTTAGAAAACACAAATGTATGGTCCTGAGAAAAAAACAAACACAAGAACCTGAAACATCGAGAGGCAGTTCGGTAGCTGAACAATTCCTATTGTATGGTGAAGAGCAAACCTTGGATGATGTGCCAGACTTATGTTCAGATTGTCCGGCATTGCAATCTTGTAACAAGATAATCAGAAGGAAGGGTCGGGCTCAGAGGAGCGTATAGAACTGTCAAGTATTTTGCCAGATGGACTAGCTGGACATTTCTTTGGTGTTGGAAGCTTAGGTGAACCAGACCCGACAGTTCCAGTCGACTACGTAAAGGAGCTAGCAATCCCGTATTCTTACGCTATAACATCACTTCGAGAAGAAGATATGATACGACAGTTCGCAGCTCTTATTGAGGATTATGAGGAACAGGGCGATTTCATTCTGGATCTCGACCTTCAAAAATACCGTGAGATAACGAGTGAAGATGAGCCTCTGTTACTTGACAAAGAGCATGGTCATAGTCTATATTTCCTGATGAATGGTACTAGATATTCGACATTCAAAACTCAACAGACAGCCCCTACAACAATGTGTTTCAGTACACGTGATATCGGAGGAAAACAGCATATCACGAAAAATATGTTTCATTTCTTCCAGCGATTGATGACACGAGTTGCAGAAGGGCAGGTCAATCATCTGAGTAATTCATGTGAGAAAATAATTCTCTGCCAAGACGACCCAGGTCTTGGATTCGTTATAGATATGATTAGAAAAAATCTGGTTCCAGGACTCACTGTAAAGGAAATTATTGAGAGGACGGACCGCATTTATCCTGATGAAGTGATACCAGCTTTCCACTACTGTGATGATTGGCGTAAGGTTGAGGTGGATGGATGGTATCCAATATGGGAGAGTCGACCCAAAATCGTTCACATCGATCTGGTCAGATATTCACCAGAATTGGACCAGATCCAAGCTGAGAAAGTGAACGAATTCTTGAAGAAGGGAGGGGGTCTCGCGCTTGGAGTCCTACCCAATATAGATGATGGCTACACAGAACCACTTCTCAAGACTCTCGAAACCAATCTGGATAATAGTCTCAAACGATTGAGTGAGAGCGGTGTCGATATGGCCCTATTGAGAACAAGGACTATGATATCTACTCAATGTGGACTCTCAGGAGCAAGTCCTGCTCTATGTAGAGAGATACATGAAAAGAGTCGACAATTTCAAGACATCTTCTTCCAAACAATGGATAGAATCCAGTGATTCCTATTGTCCACTATTTCCTATGGGAATGGCCACGGAAATAGTCTTGGGGGAATGTGTGGCCAAGGAATGAATCCAGGTGAGATGATATTCATCAGCGGCAATAATGGTGCCAGGATGACAGTCACTACTAATAATATCGCGAAAGCCATTGTATGGATGGAAGTTACATAAGTATAGTAAGGCCGGATATACGAATAGAAGGCAAAGGCTGGAATTGAAAGTGCTACCATCGCCATGATCTCAACAGGGTCAAAGAAGAACGGCATTGAGATGGGCCACAGGAAGTAGAATATCCAGGTTATCTTCTCACTGGATGTTTCACCGTGAGCAATCTTGTGTATCCCATCAATACCCTGAGAGAGGAAGAATACAGGAAGTATGAGCCACCACTGGAGACCAACGAAGAACATTGGACCTGCATAGAATAGAAGGTCTCCAACACTCTCCACTCTCTCCCAAAGTGGGTTTCTATCAATGAATTCGGTCATCTCAGTCATATAGTAGCCAAGCATTTGGAAGGCAACAAGGACGGGCATTAGGAAGAATGAGATGACAATCATAACGATTGCAGCTCTGGGAAGATCAGGAATCTTTCCTTCATGATAGTTGTCTAATGGATAAATACCGTGAAGAGTTACTGCTGTCACAAAAACAAGGATTCCACTGGGCAGAAAGGACAGTGGTTGAAAGACGTACATCCAAACTCCAAAATTTTCGTAGACATTTCCTGAAATCATACTAAATGACGGATTGAGTATGGGAAGGAAATACCAAACGGCAAACACGACAAGCAGTTCTGGAATCAACATCTTCATTCGATAATCTTGAATGAATCTCATAACAGGACTGGGTTCGTTTGTTTGCTCTGCCATTATGACACCTCTAAAACTAGTCGAAGGTTGGTTTTCGTGTGGCGACGTCCTCGTCTTCCTCACGTAGTTTGTGTTGGAAGGGTCTGCCCTGACCATAGATCTGTGGATCCATCCCCTTTGTTTTATTCATAATTGTGTAGAAACCACCAATCTGTATCACTAGAGACATAAGGGAAACTACAAACACATCAGGAAAGTACTCGTGAGAAAAGAGTTGCAGAACCCATATTGTTGAATAGAGAATCACTTGGATGATTATTCCGAAAAGAAGCATCAAAACCCATTTGTTTGTCCAGTTCGATGACGCCATTGTTCTGCATTCCTGTCTTGTCTAAGACGACAAGCCACAATTTATCCATTAATTAAAGGTGTCTATGTTACCTATGGAGGATTATGATTATCATTCAATTCTGATGCGAGAAGACCAGCTAGGTTTCTGAAATCACTCCCTGTCGACTGTAGTCAATGATACTTTTATCGCTCAATCCAATCCTCTACGATGTTGGGGAGAACCGTTTCAGATGGTTCTCGACATCTTCCAGCACTTCTTTAAGAAGCTCCTTTTCACCCCTGGCTTCAATATATGCGAGAAGTGTTTTCCGAACAATCTGTGCGACAAGATAGGGTGTGAGTTTGCTAGGTGATTCATCAGCTACAACCAATTCCTCAGACCCTTCTAGCTGCAGGACTGATACAATACGAATCAGATTTCCGGAATCGCTCAGTTGACATTCAACTCGAGCCACACTTTCGATGTCTTCTATACGTGCCACTGGTTTGGGTTCACGTACTGTGAAGTATCCTCCAGCCTCACCAAGTGTAGCATGCACACCAGCCCATGAAATTCCTGGAGCTTGTTCCATCAATCCAACAAAATTGTGAAAAGGAGTCGGAGAAATGAAAGGGAAGTAAGGAGTTGCCTCGTTTGGAATATACTTGTATGTAAAGTTGGCAAAGACGATTCCAAAGATCATCACAAGAAGACCAAAGATAACCGGAGTTGCCGCTATTAGATAGAATGAAGTCCTCATCAAGGCAAATGGGAAGAAAATTGCGGTTGGGATTAGCAAAGCTGCAAGAATAATCATCGAATAATCAATAATCGATAGTACGTGTTGGTAAGCTCCTCGGTACTGCTTCATCATGGTCTCATATTCAGCTATCGTGATTTCCCGTTCTCGAAAATCCCAGGTAGGTTCAGAATAGGAAATGCTGGTCTTCATCTTCCACGTGATGCCTATGAGTACAGGGAACATACTGATGAACAGAAAGGTTGCCCAAGAAATCCATTCGATTGGACTCTCATAGAGGTTCACCAGTCGATATTGTGCAATCTCAAATCCCATGAAACCCCACGCTATTACAACGATGAAGATGACTCCTTGAGAATAGAGCTGGGATTTGAGTTCGAGTGGAGCTTCAGTCATCTCAGTCACTCACTTGGGATGTCTCGCCAGGATTAGACCTTTTCCGCATTCAGCTGTTCTAGTATCAGGGACAATTCCTCATTCTCACCTCGAGTATGGAACCATTCGAGTATGATTATTGCGACCGCGTTTTCAATCACTTGATTCACATCCTTGACACCCGGTTCCCCGGTCTTGTACGATATGGGGTATTTGACATAGTATCCCGTCTTATCTTTTTCAACGAACTTTTTGAAATTGCGTTCTTCTGCGAACCACCACCAGAGCACCTCCGGATGACCCTCTGATTCATAAAGTCTGCAGAGTACACGACTCACTGATCCAAGTTCTTCGGACCATGATTCGATGTATCCATCCTTCTCAAGTCCAGAAACCCTGCCAACTACACGCGGGGCTTCAAAAACCGTATAACCATCTTGTTCAGCTTTATCGAAGACCACTCGAACATGTGATAGTCCTGGAACTTTATTTTGCAATTTTGCAAGTCGGATTGTTTCTCGAATTAATAGAATATTGAAATCATCAGACGCAATATTCGAGGTGGCTCGAAGTGCTCCTATTGAAGCAACTGAATAGGATAGAGAGAGTGACAAGGTAAACATCCAAGTATGTAGTTGAGAAAATGATGGACTCTCAATCAGAAGATACATTGGCAAAGCAGACATGAAGAGAAGTAATACGAGGGGAATGAAGAAGATCCAATAATTGCTATTCGCTACCATCCGCCAATTTTTGCGTTTGTTCTGTTTTACTATTTTCTTTGTGTCTTCAATCGTATACTGCGCTGGTTCATAGGTCCATGTGGGATCAGTATAGTCAATTGCATGCTTCTTACCATACCATCCAACCAAAAATCCAAGGATTGTAATCAGAAGCGGAAGGGTGATGAACACTCCCAAGATTATGAACCAGTCCCACGTTGCGAACGGAAGTATTGAATCTGCGATGAAATAACCGAGAAGTAGACTTCCCGCAATACCCAGAAGTATAACTACGTAGATCTTTGTCATCGATCTATATGTTATGATGCTCTCAGTCATCTTTACTCCGCCTGAAACTGAGTGTTCAGCCAATCCTGACTCTTTAAGGATTGCTAAACATCTTCCGAGCCCATACATAAACGCTTAATACAATGAGGAATAATTCATTATTGTTAATTCTATACGAAGGAGATAATCATGTTAAAAGTAGGCGACGAAGCTCCGGACTTCGAAACCGTAGACGACGAAGGTAAGCCATTCAAGTTGAGCGATTATAAAGGAATGAAAGTGGTACTCTATTTCTATCCAAAGGACTTCACCCCTGGTTGCACTGCTGAAGCCTGTTCAATTCGAGACAGCTATCAGATCTTCGAGGGTGCGGGGATTCCTATATTCGGGATTTCAGGCGGTACTGCATTAGTGCACCAGAAGTTCAGAGCAAAATACCAACTTCCATTCAACATCCTAGTGGATGAGGACCTCAACATCGCCCAGCTCTATGGAACATTCAGTAAACTGAATGTCGTAGGTTTAGGTGTCAAGCGCGTCACATTCTTGATTGATGCGGATGGAAAGATTGAGGGTATCTTCGGTGGATCTGCAGGTATGGATAAGGTGCGGACAAAACAACACGCAGAGCAAATCGCCAATTATTGGGGATTGAAACTCTAGAATCACTCAACGGTCCTACGTTCGAGCTCTGTCTAGTTTGAAAAATCATCTCTTGGTCAGATATATCCCCTCTTTGATTTCTTCAAATATCAATGAGCTGATACTTTCTGGATAAGAAAGCATAGACTTTAATGAAGGTGGTGAGCAGCCCGACCGTGTTTGACAGTCATGTATAGCCTGTCTTACGAAGGCGTAGGAGCTCAATATTATGTCTGATGAAAAACTCTCTGTTGAAGAGTTAAAGAAGAAGGCTGAGAAACCAGGGAAGGACGCTATGGTCCTTCATCCATTTTACCAGGGAAAGATTCAATCTATAGGAAAAGTCCCTGTGCGCGATTTCTCAGACTTTGCGATCTGGTATACTCCCGGAGTTGCTAAGGCGTGCCTAGCAATAAAGGATAACAAAGAAGCAGCCTATGAACACTTGAACAAAGGAAACATGGTAGCTGTAGTTAGTGATGGAACTCGTGTACTCGGTCTGGGTGATATCGGACCACTAGCTGCCGGTCCAGTTATGGAAGGGAAGGCTATTCTATTCAAGTATCTAGGTGGCGTAGATGCATGGCCTGTGTGTCTTGATACCAAAGATCCTGACAAGATAATTGAAACTGTAAAGCTCATCCAGCCATCCTTTGGAGGCATCAATCTCGAGGACAT
>SOKL01000082.1 GCA_004376265.1 Candidatus Thorarchaeota archaeon | reverse complement strand
ATTCATCTTTTTCATGTCCGGTTTATTATCAGACATATTCTCTTCATCAACATATGACGTCACGGCATCTCCAAGAACGACGAAATGATCTGGTAATTCGATTATCTCCTTCACCTCGAGTTCCATATTGAGAATAGATTCCTCAATCATAGGAGCTCCCGTTTCACCATAGAATATGTCAAATAATGAAGACTTGTCAACTTCTCTTCCTGAAGTAATCCCGATGTAATCCGCGAGTTGTATTAAATTATCTGAGGGAAAATTCATACTGAAGACTCTCTTCTCCCTAATACCATTCATTGTGTAGTGTTTTGTATTGATCGAAGCCATCCATGTTGGCGGGTTTCGATTTACACGACTGACCCAAGTACACAACATGAAGTTGGGCTTCTCATCCACTATTGTTCCAATAATTACAGTTGGCATTTGATAGGGAGAATATCTCTGGTCAATCTTGATTTTGGGCATACCAAACCAAATGACTATGATTAGAAATAACTACTGCAAAGCGCAAGAATGGGAAGCAGCTAATGAAAAGAGCTTGAGTGAGGGAAAGCCCTCACTCTTTTTCAAGTTCCTTCTGCATAAGCTCGAGCGTAGCGTTCCTGTTCCTCAGTCCATTTGTCAATGGAGATTCCCATAGTTTCGAGTTTTGCCAAAGCAGTTTCTTGGTCTAGTTCTTTTGGGAACTCATAGACAGCTGGTTTGAGACCCTTGCCGTTCTTAGCCATCCAGATCATTGCATTCAATTGGCTCGCAAATGATCAAGATACAATAGAAAGAATCGTTGAATGGGTCAAAACACTATCTTACGATATCTATGCCTCAGGGTGCAGAGAGGTCGCAGTCTGGATGGAGAACACATCTCAAGAAGCCTTAGAGATAGCTCTTAACATCTGTATCAGTCCCCAGAGAAAAGAAATCGTTCCAAAAATAAAGGAATTCATGGACATTATTAGCTGGTCCTGTCCTTGGGGATACAGTGATTGGTTCAGTCAACTTGTAATCGACACTTTGGTCAAGCTTGAGGGGATAGATGCTTTCGACACACTAATGAGAAGGATACATTGGCATCACAGGAAGTGGGATTGCGGAGATGGTGTAGATGACAGAATTGTGAATGCAGTCGTGAGCATGGGAAATGATGTTATTCCGCGTCTAGATTCTTATCTGTTTCAAGACTGGGAACCTTGGGATATCAATCAAGGTACTGTTGAAATTCTAAGGCGTCTTGGGGAGAATCTTACCAATCACTATAGCATATGCTCTATCGAATATGATCTCGATTACCGTCAAATAGGACCGATAATGTTACTCATCCTGGAAACGGACAGGTTACGTGCTGTAGAGGAGTTGATGTGCTATCGATTTAAGGGACATGACATATACGAAAGGGATGAGAGTTTCCTAATAGAACAAATTGAGAAGATGGATTTGCACCCAAGTCCTGAAGAAATGGTCCACTGTCTTGAGCATCCAAACCTGATTATCGCACGAGGAGCAGCGAAATATGCGCACAAGTATGAATCAGTTGAGATTGAATCAAGTGCGTTTAGAGTTGTTCAATCAAAGAGCAGGAATCCAGAAGCTGTCCTTCTTTTATTAGAGTCAAGTAATCATGTGCACATTCCTGTCTTCATTGATTGGATTGCAGAACAGCTTACAGAAGAGGGATTTCTTGCAGACCAATTTCAGAATCCAAGATTGTTTTGGCCTGTTATTGAAGCAGTTCATGGTGTAGTTAAGCTAGTAATGAACTTAGGAGAATCAGGTTTGGACCATGTTGGGACATCACTCAGTGCTGAGGATTGGAGGATACGAGCAGCGGCAACGATGCTAATACTTTCAATTTCCCAAGATAATCAGGGAAGGAATCTTCTCTTGAAATTGGGTTTGAAGTCATTCGTTGAAGGTTTTGTGTACCAATTTGAATCCATATTCAAGTTGCCATTTGGTGAAGATCACTTCCATTCCTATCCTGGTGAACCAGTAGTGGTATATCAGCACACTTCTCGGTTCATCGTTGATGTAGCCAAACTCAATCATCCGATTATAGACCGACCTCTCGAAACAGAAGATTACAACCAACTTCAAAAACAGCATTCAAAGTAGAACTTGTCTCTATCTGATTACCAAATTCTGTTGTCTTGTTTTCAAATCCCTTTCTAACAATCAACAAATCATTTCTTACCAAACACAAGTGCAAAGGTGCTGACATGTGTATAGAATTTCCTAAGCAGCTCATTTTCAGAATCAAGCTCATTTGCTTGAGCCAAGCAATTGCTAGCATCTTCTAGACGATCCACACCATAAAGTAATGCACCCATCATATACCACCCTTCCATGAATTCCTTATCACGCTGGAGGGCAGTTCTCAATGTATCCTCAGATTCTTTTAACTTTCCAAGATAGGCATATGCTGAAGCCAATACTCTCCACGATTTGAAATCATCAGGATTCTCAGTTAGCCTCTTCTTACCATCTTCTACTATTGACTTCAAATCTTTATCCTTAATCTTGGAAGAATCAGTTTGAAGTAGTTGCCACAGTGAGATATGAAATGGCAACAATGCCATCATCCGTTTCTCCAGCACTACTTTGTGTCGGAATCTATCTGCACTAGCTTCAAGTCCCTGAGCTTTCGACGGGACTTTTAATCGAAGATGTTTCGAGGCTGTTTGTGTAAGACTCTCCACAATCTTTGTGTCAACACCGTCAAAAAAACCTGGTGAGTGATCCATTGCCCGAGTCATCATTCTAGTGAAATCGTCTGGTATCTTTCTCCCCTCAACACTATTCAGTCAATAACCTACTTCAGTCATAAATCTGCTGTATTTCGGTTCATTCTTCACCTTCTTCCCGGAATTTTGTACAGAGGGTTATCTACCAATGCCAATTTTGGAGTTTCTCTTGAACTTGTTCTTTGAGTATGCCATACATAGCCGCAAGTTGTAATCTTCCTTGAGTTATCCTATCACAGGGCAAGAAGGCAATGACATCATTCGAAACGACAATATCATTTAGGTCATTGCTAGGCATTATTTTTCTATCTCGACTACTTTCGACAAAGAAAGGAATCATTGAACCTGGTTCAGTGTATTTGAATTCGTGACCAGTCCCTGGAAGACCGGACGGAGTCATACTAATCCTATTTCCAGTCTTCATCCATGTTATACTAATCCGTTTGTAGTGTTTATCATCAGTCAATCTCTCAGGATTCCCTTGATGAAGCATATTCAATACTTCTTCAACATTGGAACCAA
>SOKL01000262.1 GCA_004376265.1 Candidatus Thorarchaeota archaeon | reverse complement strand
GTGCAGGGAACAGCATAAGAACTCCAGGCGGAGTCCCAAAAATAGAGTTGACAGTCATCAATGAAAAACAGATGAAGATTTCAATTGCAATAAGTAAGAATCCAGAAACGCGAACAGGATCCAGACTAAATCTATCTCGATCGTATCCCGCTAGTGCGAAAACAAACAATAGTCTTGGTGTCAACACTATGATATTTGGAATTAAGATAATCAACCAATCATTGAGATACATGTCTGAATACAAAATTGCCCATATTGATCCCGTGATTCCAATGAACAGATGATTAGAATCATTCCACTCCAGATATTGAAATCCCACTATCACAGGTGCGAAAAGTGTAATGACAAGAAGCAGAATGAGGTTCCTGAGGGAATTGGTTCTCAACCTGTTTCACAGCTCCTTTCACGCAATCTATCAGTATTTGGTCCTTTTTGATAGAAATGTCTCTCCATTACTTAAGAAATGTACAAACTTTTACTACCTGTTCAAATCCCTCCTAACCCGCCATCTTCTTCTAATGATGACGAAGCGCTTTCGGATTAGTACCTCACCTTTGGAAGTTAAATAAGTGATTTTGATTTCATATATGAATTACCTGACATAAGGTCCCGTCTGTAAAATCCACAAACCCTCATTTGAAAACAAAGATGTGCCATAGATTATGAGTCCAGCTATTATCGCGACAAAACCCAAAAGAAAGAACAGGCTTTCGATGTAGTAATCGGCACCAGTCACTTGAAACTCTGCACCTGTTAGGATTAATGCATAGAACATCACGGACCTTATGGAAATCAACATAAAGCTGATACTGATTATTATGAACCCGCCTAAGAGCATCATCCTCCCAATACGATGTTTCAAAGAAGTTGCATTTGACTCCAACTCGCGTTCATTCTCATTCATAACCCTCACACCATCTACTCTTACTCAAGAGATGTGATAAACTTTTGTCGATAATGACGAAGTGGAATGGATTGAATCTCTAATAGAGAGCTGATATCATAGGCAGCATCCCGTCCCTCGTCCAAAAATCCCTCCTGGCCCGCCATCCTCATTCTGGAAAACTAATGTCAAAGGATTTATGCGAATTCAGACAAGATATTGTTCGTAACGTAGGGGAACGACTAGATGAAGGTTGTATCTAGAATTACATCATTTCTGTTGGTTACAGTCCTTATCTTGTCGTTATTTTCTGTTCTGATGAACAATGAAAACACACCATCCACTGGTTCATTATCTGGAACTTTCAATCCTAGTGATTCTGTCGAAATCATTATTGAGAATGATAGTGACTTCATAGATCAAGGCTGGATTGGTAATGGCACTGAGTTAGATCCATTTGTTCTACAGAATCAAGCATTAGGAGTACCAGGAGATTATGGATATATCCAAATTCATGACACGACCTCTCATTTTGTGATACGGAATTGCCAGCTGTTATTGATGGACGTTACCTTTTATGATGTGTCAAATGGTAGAATCGAAGACTGCATATTTACCAACAGTTCAATCTATCTTGATAGTTCTTTAGACTGTGTCATCATTGACAACGAATTCTCAAGTTCTGCTTATTGGGATGAAACAGTCTGGCTGTTGAGGACATCAGGGTGTGAAATACGAGAGAATCAATTCACCAACGGATTTACTGGTATCTCCCTTCACGAGTCGAATGATACAATAATTGATGGTAACAGATTCACGAATCAAGTACATGGAGGCATCTCCGGGGAACCTGTTAATACAACACTGGTGAACAATGTCTTTGTTGGAACTGGTTATCGAATGGAGTTTTGGGTTCCACGAATAGACGATAATCCTCCCACTATTCTGAACAATACGGTGAACGGAAAGGAGCTCGGCATTTTCTTTAGTCTTGTAGATGTGGAGATTGATGGTACACAATACGGACAGATTATCCTTGGAAATTGTAATGAAACGAAGATAGTTGGTGGTACATTCATAAACTGTGGATCGGGTGTGCAGGTCATCTCAAGCACAAATTGTACAATCGATAGTATCAGTATATCTGACTGTTCCTGGCATGGTATCACAGCAGAGAGATCCCCTCGAATTCGAATAGTCGACTGTCACATCAACAATTGTGACGAAAATGGCATATTCATATCGCAATGTCCCTTCTATACAATTGAAAACTGTACTTTAGAAGACAATCTAAGTGGGATTCAACCTCATATCTACTCCAATAATGGAACAATAGTGGACTGCACAATAAGGAGAAACAAACCCCCTGATTCCGAGTACTTTGCAATCATTGCAGGAATCTACCTATCAAATAATGCTACGGCAATTGGAAATACAATCGTGGAGAATAATGTTGGAATCTACATCTATGGAGCAAATTGTCTTGTAGTAGACAACATAATCACCCACAACGGCTATGGAATCTACATTGGCGGGGCATACTCTGGGTATGGCGAAAGACCTTACTCAAATTGGATATACGGAAATGAGATAGGTTGGAATGATCGTGGAAATGCGTATGATGGAATCTGGCGTTCCAACATGTGGGATGATAATGTCAGTATAGGTAATGCTTGGAGCGATTACTATGGAATTGGCTACTATCAAATAGCCCGTGATGCAATTGATCATTTTCCAAGACTTCTACCTGAAGGAGGAATACCACTTTTCTACATACACATTGGTGTTGCTATTCCATCAAGTATCGCAATTGTGGTGTTGGTTGTGGCTCTGAAACGACGTATCAAAATCTCTCTCTCTGAATCTATTTAGATATTTTATCAAGTCTTGAAATTATTTCTTCAGTTTCATCCATCATTCTATCCAACAATTCTTTGACAGTGGGAATGTCTTTGATCAAGCCTACACCTTGTCCACAAGCTACAACCCCAAGATCAATGTCTCCTTCTCTATACATTTTTTCTGCTTTATCTCCAGAGGCAGCTTGAATGAGAATGAATAGGGGTGATTCTTGAGCCTCTAGTTCAAGTACATGTTGTGCTGCTTTGTTGTTCCATAGTCTGTGAGTATTCTTAACAGAACGCAAAGCTAGAGTTGTATCAGTTTCTGCTGCTTCAACAAAAGCCTGTTTAAGATTGTCATGAATAGGACATTCCTTTGTAGCCATCAGCCTAGTACCCATAATTACTCCTTCAGCACCTAGTGCTAAGGCCGCGGCAATGCCTCTACCATCTGATATTCCACCTCCGGCAATTACAGGAACATCTAGAGCATCAACTACAGATGGAGTCATTACCATCGTTCCAATATCTAAAGTCCCAGTA
>SOKL01000362.1 GCA_004376265.1 Candidatus Thorarchaeota archaeon | reverse complement strand
AATGTATCGCCCTCTCGATAGAGCTTTCCCTTAATTGTGACTGTCTTTTCGAAAGTGTTGATGTCCAAGCCAGTTGCACCAACGATACAGCACTTGCCCCACCCTCTGGTGACGAGAGCGGCGTGACTGGTCATTCCACCTCGTGCTGTAAGGATTGCATTTGCTGCTCGCATACCTTCAATGTCTTCAGGGCTAGTTTCTTCTCTGATGAGTACTACTTTCTTTCCTTTCTTATTCCATTCAACAGCAGCCTCGGAAGTGAAGACAATTTGGCCAAAAGCTCCACCGGGACCAGCTGGGAGACCTCTCGCAATGGCATCCTCTTCAGCCTCTGCGTCTGGATCAAGAATCGGGTAAAGGAGTTGACCGAGCTGAGCAGGCGCTACCCTGAGAATTGCTGTTGGTTCATCAATTGACTTGTCTTTCAACATGTCCATTGCAATATTGAGAGCTGCTGTTGCAGTTCGTTTTCCAACTCTGTGCTGGACCAGAAACAACTTGCCCTCTTGAATGGTGAACTCAATATCAATCATATCTTTCGTGTCGTCTTCAAGTGTATTTTTGATATCCACGAGCTGGTTGTAAATCTCAGGCATGGTTTCTTCAAGGGTTGGTAGATCCTTGCTCTGCTCGTTTTTACTATCATGGTTCATCGCATTGGGAGTTCGTGTACCCGCCACAACATCCTCGCCTTGAGCGTTTATTAGAAACTCACCGTAGAATTGATTGTCACCAGTAGCTGGATTTCTTGAGAATGCGACACCTGTTGCTGAACTTTCACCCATATTTCCAAAGACCATTGTTTGCACTGTACAAGCTGTGCCCCATTCGTCTGGAATGCCTTCAATTCGACGGTATGCTACTGCGCGATTTCCACCCCAGCTCTTGAAAACTGCGCCTATACCGGCCCACAGTTGTTCATAGGGGTCATCAGGAAATTCTTTACCCAGATTCTTCTTGATTGCATTCTTGAACTCAATGCAAAGTTCTTTGAGATGTTCGACTGAAAGGCATGTATCAGTCAAGCAACCGACATCCGTCTTCTTTCTCTCCAAGATTCTCTCAAGCTGTTGCCGAATCCCATGACCTTCTTCTGGTTCAAGTCCTGCAGCCTTTTCCATGACAACATCGCTAAACATCATGATTAGTCGTCGATAAGAATCATAGACGAACCTTTCATTCTGAGTGACCTCTATAAGACCTGGAATTGTGGATGTTGTAAGACCAACATTCAGCACTGTTTCCATCATTCCTGGCATGCTTTGTCTTGCCCCTGAACGACATGATACAAGGAGAGGATTCTTGGAATCACCAAAATTCATTCCCATATAATCCTCGATTCGTTTCAGTGCAACTTTCGCCTCTTTCTTAATCTCATCACTCAGACCTCCTGATGCTAGGTAGAGATTACAGACTTCAGTAGAAATTGTGAAACCTGGTGGAACAGGAAGGCCAAGTAGAGTTGCCCCCGCGAGGGATGCTCCCTTCCCACCTAACAGATTCTTCATTGAAGGGTTACCATCGGCTTCTCCTGAGCCGAACGTGAATACGTGTTTTTCTTTACTCATCTTTTCCTTACCCACCAAATATGATGTGATTCAAGGTGAGCCTCTAGCTATAATCCAGAGGCCTGATTCAAAGTTGCCCTTCTTATATTTGAGAAGTTGAATTCTCGGGGTTAAATCAACTTTTCATCATTGTACATTATTAAACTGTCTATAGTGACGAATAGGGCTATGCCGAAAGCCTTTTTCCTGAAATAGTTCGGTCCTGTGTAACATCATGGGAGGATTGTAGAATGATTGACTTGACCATGAACAAAACTCAACTTGCGAGAACGATTGAACGTTGTCGCGAGCGTAACATTGTGATTCCAACCTTTGAACAGATGAGAGACCCCAGTAAGACTCCTGAAAGGATAAAGGAAGAACTGAAGGATATTGAACTCTGGGACGTTGTGCCACAGAATCTTTTCCGAATCACTTGGAAGAATGAACCAATTGACAAGGGCGGTCAATTCCAACCCCTAGCTAACTATATGGAAATTCCATCTGAACTCACTGGTGTTGAAGCACGTATTATTGCCTTAGTTGGAAAGTATTTTCCAACGGGAGCTCACAAAGTAGGTGCTGCTTTTGGATGTCTTGTTCCTCCACTCGTGACTGGTCAATTTGATCCAACGATGCATAAAGCTGTCTGGCCTTCAACTGGAAATTACTGCAGAGGGGGAGCCTACGATGCAACGCTTCTTGCATGTGACAGTGTAGCTATCCTTCCAGAAGAGATGAGTCAGGAGCGATTCGATTGGCTGAAATCTGTGGCAAGTGAGATCATTAAGACACCCGGTAGTGAAAGCAATGTCAAGGAGATTTACGACAAGGTGGCTGAGCTCAAGGCTACAAGGGAGAATGTCTTCATCTTCAATCAATTTGCTGAGTTTGGAAACTATCTCTGGCACTATGACATCACTGGTCACGCAATGCAGGAGGTTCTTGACAAGGAACTCGGTAATGACACTTACCAAGGAGTATGTCTAACCACAGGTTCCGCTGGGACCATTGGCTGTGGGGACTTCATGAAGCAAGTCTATCCCATATCAAAGATTGCAGCTGGTGAAGCAGTACAATGTCCCACACTTTGGCTCAATGGTTATGGTGCACACAGAATCGAGGGCATTGGGGATAAACACGTCCCATGGATTCACAACGTCCGAAACACAGACCAAATCATAGCTATCGATGACAATGATTCAATGAATCTCATCCGCCTGTTCAATGAGGATGCAGGTCGGAAGTATTTGGTCAATGATGTTGGCGCTCCGGAAACACTGGTGTCACAGCTTGACCTTCTAGGTATCTCAAGTGTCGCAAATCTTCTCATGGCCATTAAGTTCGCTAAGTTTTACGAACTCACGAAGAACGATGTAGTCCTGACTGTCTTCACTGATTCAATGGATATGTACCAATCACGAATCAAAGAGGCAAAAGAAGCTCTTGGAACTTACACAGAGAAAGATGCTGTCAAAGATTACCACAGACACCTCATGGGTCAGAAGACAGATGCGATGATTGAGCTAGGTCACTATGATCGGAAGCGTATCCATCATCTGAAGTATTTCACATGGATTGAGCAGCAGGGCTTTGAACTGGATGAACTGAACAATCAGTGGTTTAACTATCCTGACTACTGGGAGCGAATTCAAAGGACAACTCCTGAGATTGATGAGTTGATTGTTAAGTTCAATGAAAAGGTAGGTCTGGTCTAAACACACAGAAACTAAGTAAACGTTTCCGCATGTTTCAGATGAGTCAACTAGCATTGACTAACAACTGTTAGTTTGAAGAGACTAACCTGACCATTACTGTCTTCGATACTTTAAATTAGGATTTAAGGAAGTACAGAAGGACTGAGGTTGTTTATCTTGACAATGACAAGACGGCGAACAATGTATGATCAGCCCATTGTCAGAGCAAAAGTTAGTAGAGTCCGATTCCCAAAAACTTGCCCGGTTTGCAGTGCTCCTGCTAACAAACTTGCTCGTATCTCAACGACACCTCGGAGAAAAATCTGGTTGCGTCCTACATGGGATCCAAATTTTGACATGAGAGGAAAAAATAGATTGGAGAATGCTGAAATCAAGAGTTTTGTTGTCGATGTCTGTGAAGACCATGAAATGTCTGACAATGCAGAGGTAAAGATGCGGGGTTTCTCAACACTACTTGCATCAATTATTGCGAGTGTTTCTGTGTTCGCATTGATCTACGCAGGCAGTGATTATTGGGCTGGACGGCCTGTTAGTCCCTGGGTGTATTCATACCTCGTTATATTGACTCTCTCACTTATTCTAGGATACTTAGCATTCAAACCTTCACCTCTGGAAGCTTCATTCAGGATAATCGGGTTTGATTTCGAAAGACAACATGTCTGGATCAAACTGAAGAATCCTGAGTACTTGGACCAATTGATGACGAGGAATCCAATGGCTGCAGAATTAGTCAATTGGGTTGTCAAGGTCTGAAATCAGAAACCTCTGCGTTCTTGAGTTTCATAATAGTCACAAACTCGGGATAGAGCACTCACTGTTTCGTTCATATTCCTGAAAACTGGAAGACCTTCGTTGACAAAGACTTCCCAAGCTTCTGCTCTTGGTCCTGGATAAGCAACTTCTGGGATAGCAACTAATACTGGTTTTCCTTCCTTTTCTACAACTTTGCGGCCTGCTTTCGCCATTACTTTCCAATAATCAATTATGATATCAGCAGCTCCCATTATTGATGCTACTTGATGCATGTTGTGAACGTCAGCTTCAAGAATCAACGAACTAAATCGAGATTCTTCTCCAGCAATCCTGATCACTTCAGATGTTACTTGATCTAGATAGTAGTCAGATGCTAAATCAATGGGATTCCCTAAACCAGTACCAACATCACGAATCAGTGGATCGAGTTTTGCAATTGTTTCATCAGAGGTTCGAGGAACATTCAACCCGTTTTCGATACAAAGGTCAGTATAGATAACACTCGTTCCTCCGCTGATAGCTATCATTCCGATATTTCGCGATTTGGGCCGTGGACTAAGTGAGAAGATACTGAGAGTTGCAACTAGATCCTCCAAAGTTTCTACTGTGATGACGTTTGCCTGACGAAAAACTGCATTCCACATCTCAATGTTTCCAGCAAGAGCGCCAGTATGGGATGCTGCAGCCCTCGAACCCTCATCAGAACGTCCACCTTTGATTGTGACAACTGGTTTGTTCCTAGCCAGTTGTTTCATGGATTCAAGAATCTGTTTGCCGTTCTTCGTACCCTCAATGTAAGCGCCGACCACCTTCGTATTGGCATCCGTTGAAAAATAATCTAAGAGTTCTTGTGGAGTGATATTAGACTGGTTGCCGAAACTGAATACCTTACTAAATCCGACACCTGATTCAACACCAGCGGTATAAGTAGAAATGGCAACGCCGCCTGATTGTGAGAGAAAACCAACATTTCCGGATAATCGCTTCACAGTAGGCATGAACGCAAATCCAATTTCTGGATACGTAAGTCCCATGCAGTTTGGTCCAAAGGCTCGGAGTCCAGTTTCATCCAAGATCTTCTGAATTTCTAGTTCTCTCTGACGCCCCTCTTCAGTTCCTAATTCAGAAAATCCACTGGTAAAAATAGTCACAGCTTTAGCTCCTTTCTGATGACATTCTCTTAGTGCCTGAGGTACAGCTTTATACGGTATTGCAATAATTGCGAAATCGATATCTTCTGGTAGAGCAAGGATGCTTGTGTAGATTTTGTGACCCATAACTTCTCCTTCTCGCCTTGAAACTAACCACATCTGAAGGTCATGTTTCCACTGAAGCATGGAATGGACCCAATAGTAACCCATCCCTGCTGAAACACCAACTATTGCTACTGATTTTATCTCAAGGATATCTGCAATAGATGGTCTTTTCGTTTCGTTTTTCAATGTGTTTCCCTACAAGGTCGTTGAAATTTGCCTGCGATTTAAGAGTAACTAATTAGTACAATGTGAAAATGAGAGAATGTGAGAAGAAGGCGCCGGCGAAGTATAGGGGAATCGATGCATCACTGCAATCGTTGCGTAAACGAATGCGACAGTCCAAGTGGCCTATCGAGGATTACCGATGTAGTTTCTTGTTGGCCGACGCCATAAATCTGTAATTATATTATCTATTAATATAATATGTGTGTATATATGAGGAACGCACCTATCAGCATTTACGCTATCTTCCTCCGGACTACTTGAACCAGTTTGTTAATATGCGCGAGCAACGAATGCAAAATATGCGTCGCGCCATTGTCTGTTGTATTTTGTTCTTGTTACTTCTCACAACTCCACTTGGCGAAGACAAGATTTCGTTGGATGTCACCAAAACATACACACCAAGTCAAGGTTTAATTCCAATCGAGAGAGAATGGGCAGCGAACATAGTTGTGGTTGGTTATGATCAAGCATTAATTGATGAAACCATCCTTTTAGCGGGTCTTCCAACGACACGATTCTATTCATCAGAATTAGTTGGAATTACATACAACATCGATTACAATGTAGTGTACGCAGATTCCTCCTACATTAATGACCTGCGTCAGGTGATGCTTGACAATTCAATAAATGGGTCTGACACAGGAACACGATTAGATGAGACTGCGCTATTATATCAAAAGAGTCACTTAGATGAACCACAAAGGATTTTCTATCCCAGAAGTGGTCGTGAGATTGATGCTTACGCTGTCGAGGATTGGCTCGAAGAAAATCCCTATACTGCAAAGCCCAATCTTGGGTACACATTCTATCTAGTAAACTTTTCAGAATTTGACTCCCAGGATCATAGTTTCGAACATTGGTATAATTATCATCCAGTTGATCCTGATACTGGAGAGGACCAAGACTGGTTCAGATTAGAATGGGACAATGCGCTCAATCCTAATGTGACAATGGACTATCCATTCTTTGGAGGTAGATACAACTCATTTGTTGTTGATCCTAGTGCGCATCAATGGTATTTGAAATGGTGCCGCATTTGGTGGAGCGAATCCATCGTGACGGAGTATGATTTCTGGACAGAGGATCTTGAAGACAAAATGAGCACACTCAATATGGGAGTACCAGCAGATGTTGATGCTTTGAACGTTTATCTTAGTGAAAGCATCTGGGATCCTATCAACTTACTCCTCTTCCCCTATCAACATCAACCTGCGAGTTATGTCGCGTCGGGAACTCTTAAGGGACTGGTAATCTGCATGGATGTTGCGGAGGGTACATCTGTCGAGAGTCTTGAGTGGGTCACTGATGCAGGTATGCAGAAAGCGCATCTTGAAGAACTTTACCCCTTTATCGATTGGACTGTGGATATTGAATTCTTAGATATTGATGAAGAATCAGCTTGGAATACACTGTTTTGGATGGATGCCTACGTAGAACCCGATGGCACGACAGTTGTAGATGGTTATGCAATGTTTGGCACAATCTATGATGCGATGAAATCCCTTTATACTGTTGACGACGGAAACATCAATGTCTTTGGGGTTGTTTTCATCAAGAAGCAAATGGAGATGCACGCTTACGGACGGACCTATACTGGTCTGGGTGGAGGTGGCCAGACAGTTATTTGGAAATCATGGGACCGCTATTACCGCCCGGATGAGGTCACTCCAAAAGATGGAATATCTTCGGTGCAATTACATGAGACTATGCATGCCGTAGGATTTCATCACAGCTGGCAACATGAGCATTATTCCAGTGATTTCTCTTGGGGTCCAATGGGCTACTTTGCATTTCACAATGGCACATCAACTTTCGACAAGAACTGGGTTCAAGGTACATACCTCGATCAAATGGAAGCTCTGCTCTTGAATGAGTTTCTGGTTGAACAGGCTGATTTAGGTGCTAGTGAACGTCCAGAGACTTATTTGGCTGAACAGCAAGCTTTAGCGGTTTTTGCGAAAGCGACTGCGTTTTATGAAGAGATGGATTGGCAAGCCGCTTTTGATGCTCTATCAGAGGCAAGCGACTGGATGAAACGAATGGTTCTATCAAGAGTTGATGATACTCCTCCAGTGATCCACACCTATGGTACAAATCCGGATGAGGTGGGCACAGCACCTTTCTTCTACTCAGCAATTGTCACAGATGATTACGCCGGCATAGAAAATGTTACTCTCTATGCTCAGGTAGACCAGGGGGATATCCATGCGTTCCCAAGCTCAAACCACAGAGGCAATTGGTCTGTTTTCGTACCTGCGCTTGGTCATACTACGAATCTTACAATGTGGTTGGTTGTCCATGATTGGGGAATGAACAGCTTTACAGGTGGTCATGTTGAAGTTTTCGTAATTCCACCCTTTTCATTTGCAGATTTGCTCATCCCTCTTACCATTGCAGCTGGAGTCGCTTGTTCCATGATTGGTATCGGTGTCTACTTGATGAAGCGGAAACGATGACAAATAGCTTCAATATCGATTATTCGACAAGCTCGTCGTTTCTAATAGCGCACATCTATTCATATAGAAGTAAAACTATACTCAAACATCCATTCAATTTAACCGTTTACATGCCAATTCAGGAGATCAATCATTGAAGCTAAAGAAGAAGATAGGTTTACTTGTTGCGTTTCTCCCATTACTATTAGTTATGTTAGTTGTCCCAGAATCGTCTTTTGTATTGGAAAAAAATTCTGCAGAAAGTAGAAACATAGATCTATCAAATGGGGATGTCATTGAAATTGCTCCTGATGAGGTACTCCAAGAATTTGTATTGTCTGATATTCCTACAAGTAAATCAGGTACAGGAGATTCACTATTAACTGATGAGTCGGGTATTCGTATTGATACATTCATAGATGAAAGAATGAACTATTTTTCAGATAGCTCTACACTAACAACTGCAAATTTGTCAGTTCCTCTAGGTGACGATTGGGAATCTTATCAAATATACACAAATATCACCAGCATTACTGAGAATAGAACTTGGTTAGACAATAGTGGATTTGATGATGCATCAAGCTGGACTTACAATTACTCTGATGTTTCATCACCATATGGACCATACGTTAATGACTACATATCCGAATGGCGACAAGACATTGGCCCAACCGGTATTGGTGATAACGCTTCCTATTACTGGATAGATGGTTACGCTTACCACGATCCTACATATGGTCAAAACAATTGGTATGAAGAAGGTGACAAAGCCTACACGGTTCAGAATCTAGTAATCGATCGAGGCGAAGTTACTTCGGTTGGAATCTCACTAGATTACTGGGGAGATGTAGCAAAGCAAAATACAGTATTCGGACCATTTGAGCTGTTTGTATCGGTAGGAGACCCCGATAACGGCGGCACATATCTTTGGCACGAAACTTATGATGCTATTATTACCGAAGCTACCTGGTATTCAACAGGATATATCGAAATTCCTACTCCTTCTATTACACTACCCAACATGTCTATCTGGATTGGTCTCCGCGTCACCATTGATTCGTTCAAGAAGCAAGATCTCTTACCTGAAGGTCAACTAGACAATATTGTCATATATGTGACTGCAAAAGCAACACCAGATGACGTCAATCTCAAGATGAATGGTGTTGATGTCAGCAATGTTCTGGATGGAGGTACACCAATCTTTGGTCTGGGTACAGCTTGGTTTGTTCCCATGACTCCTTGGAATCAAGGATATGCTTATGCTAACTTTTCGTGGATGCCAACTCCATTCCCACCAGATCCAAATCACGACGTCATTCTTAGTATTGATACAGATGTTTGGGTCTTCGCAAGAAAATTACTACAACCAACTACCGAGAACACCGAACTACTAACTCTGGGCGATAATTATCTCTTAAGTAATGGAACGGATGTCTGTTGGGAAACTAATTACTTGGTTAGTATTCCTAATGGATACGATGATCAATTCTTCTTCAATATTACAATTCCCTTCAATAGAGATGTGACATTCATTTCGGAGCCAACACATAGATACACAAATCTCACTTCATGGTGGAACTTAGGAGACCCTAGTGATGGTGTTGTCAATGTTTCAGTCTATGAAGTCATTACTGAGGAAACAGATGGTTTCTGGTTGGTACGAAGTACTTCACCCAATATGATAGACACTCTCGAAGTTTGGGATAATGATTTGGGAGTCTGGACTTCAACTCGAACCTTTAGAGCTGATGACAACACAAGATTCCGTGCTAGTCTAGATACTTCATACAATGGTGATAATGTAACCTTTACAATTTATGATTCTCTTGGTACGACTTGGCACACATTTAGTGCAGTTGTTGATAGCAATGGCTATGCCATTACCGATTTCATATTGCTTAATGCCTTCAATGCAAGTGTCGGTGATTGGGAAGTTCAGGCTTTTGTAGTGGACTCTATTTCTGGCGGCGTTATCCACAATGTAGGATACTTCAGACGAGCTTTCAGTATTGACCACGGCACACAGATGTCGGTTCAGTATCCAATAGAAGGACGTTTGATTTGGAGTGTTAATGTTACATTCGGTGAAATTGTGTTCTTACAGCTTCGAGTAAATGATAGTGATAATGGCGATTTACTCCCAGGAGGAGTAATGACATATTCTGGTAATTATAGTGGGACTGCAAATGATTTAGGGACCGGGGAATATAGCATTACACTTGATACGGGTACCCTCACGTCAAATGGACCTGCGCAGGTCTATCTATCTTGGACAAAGGATAACTATGATTTGATCTTACAGACTTTCACAATTTTTGTGACTTATGAAACAAACTTGTATTCAAGTGACTCACCAGGAGTTGCTGTACCTATTGATTATGATGCTGATTTCCATCTCTTCTATGAGGACACTCTAGCAGCTCCAATTGTTGGTGCATCAATGTCGTGCAATTGGACTAACTCCTTCTCGGTAGTTGAAACTTCGCCAGGCGAGTATTTTCTGAGTCTCAACACATCTGGTTTTACCGTGGGCTTATATCCCGTGGAAATCACAGCAACAAGTAACTTCTACCAGACGCGAACTATCGTTCTAACAGTAAATATTAGAGAATTACATACATCAGCAATTCCGTCGACAAGCTTTCTTTCCTTACCTGTAGGTTATAATACAACTTTCGAAATTACTTATCTTGATACAGATACCAATACTCCAATAATTAATTCCGCTGATGCAATAAATTGTAACTGGTCCGATATTCACCAGACTGGTGACTTGAATTATACAGTAACTGAAACTGCAAGCCCTGGAATCTATGAAGTTGTCATTTACTCAATGGACTCTGATCAGCTAACTTCCTACGATGTTGTTTTCAACGTTAACAAATACGGTGCTCAAAATCACACATTCATTGTGACTGTTGAACTACGCACTCATTTGACCTCACTATACCTGAATAATTCTATTGAATCAGTTGCATACACTGACAATATCACTGTGAACCTTGTCTATTTTGATGTTGATGTTGGTTCTGGTATCGTGAACGGTACTACGCCTGGAGGATATGTTGAGCTGATTATATCAAGCCCGACACTTTCATCACCATCATTCACAGTTGTTAGCATTTCAAGTGATGGTCTGTATACAATTCATATTCCTGCTGATCAATGGGGCGATACTGGAGAAATTACCCTTGATATCACGATGAATTGGATTGGTGTGAATGTCAAATTCTCTAATCTGTCACTTTCTTCGCAAGTAGCGACTACTGCAGCTGCTACTGACATCTACATTGGAGAGAGTCCTGTTGTAGTATCCTATGGGGAGAATGTAACATTTTCAATCATCTACTACGATGTTGGAGGTGAAAGTGGAATTGTAAATGGAACAGGACCATTTTCAGGAAATGTTCATCTCATCATCGAAGTACTAACTTCTGGAGAAACTATTACTCAATATGATATGGTAATTACTGAGATTGATTTCACTAATAGACCGGGTGAGTATAGAATAACTTTTGATACATCACTACTGAGTGGATTGGGTGATGTTGAGCTACTCGTTTGGCTGAATTGGACATCCGGCGAGCTTCCCTACTATGAGAACCAAGTTATTCTCATCACGATATCCACAAATTATCGACTCACATCAGTTGATTGGACTCCACTACCAATAACTCCCTATGACGAATTAACCAATCTCAGTTTCGTATTCCGAGATCTATTGACTGGAGAACCAATCTATAATAGTTCACAACTTGCGATTACAGTGCCAGGATATTCATTCAATATCTACTATGATGGTGATAGCACCGGAATTTTCTTCATCGAGATTGATACTTTTGTTTTCACTCCTGGTATCCACTCATTTCTAATAAATGTCGAATGGATGGGTAATCCGTTCTATCAAAATCGTACCGATGTTTTTATT
>SOKL01000303.1 GCA_004376265.1 Candidatus Thorarchaeota archaeon | reverse complement strand
AGGTATCATGCGCAAGTCAAAATGATATTGGAACAGATCAATAAACCCATTCACCTTGATATCCATTCAGTCAATAAGGCGCAGATTGAACGAGTTCTAGTATCAGTCATTATTTGGATTGGGGATATGGTTCATTTTCTGGATAGAGCTGGCTACGTATGGCAGAGGAACCAAACCTAATCAATATCCCACCACATTCTGTGCTCGCAATAGCATTTGTAAGCGAGTTTTTGGCATTGCATCTCGTAGTGTTTCAACTCGTTCCCACGGATCCTCATCAAGAAACCGCATCATGGAGTCAAAGGTAGCTCCACCAAACATCTCGAGGGACCAGTATCCGACCTTGTCCAGTTTCTCACAGATTGGAATCATGTCCTCAGTACGCATTCTAGTGGCTAGAAGGGACTGATGCGCGTCACGAAGGACTGTGTCAGTAATCATGAGTTTGGTCATAGTCAGCCATCCTGAACGTACTTGATGGCGTATTTAGTAGTTCTGCTATCTCACATATCTCAATGCAATCCTGATTCTAAGCATTGCACACTAAAGACCTCCATCGTAATACTTATAAACGTAACATGTAATAGTATTACATGATTAACAACGTTTGAGGAGACGAGGTAAAGAAATGACGGATCTGAAAATACCCATTGAGAAAGCCATTCTCATTGTCACAAATATGGAACACCACGACGGCAGTATTGGTTTCGATGCCAAAGTGTCGGCTCATGTTCTCAGGAACATTGGCGGTGCAAGGGTGAGTGTCTATGTCCATGACAAGAGAGGTTAACAATCGAATTCATAATCTTAAAGTTACGATTATATTGTATGAAGGCTTCATTGGTTGTTAATGATGGTTAGTATCTGGGAGTCTTTGTCGCAGGGAGTTCGCAAGATGGGAGATCACCTCACATACAATTGAAAGAGGATGAGATTTCAAGATATATCATGCAACCAGGGTCTCATGAACGCGTAAGACTCACAGCTGCAATGTTCGATGAATCTGAAGTGAAGGAGTTTATCCGGGAGTGTTTCTCATTCAGTGGAAAGTATCAAGAAACACCATGCCAAGAACAAGGCATTATTTCAGAAATCATCTAGCTCTCCATCAATATCATCGAAAGCTCCCATTCGCGCATTAGAGTGAGGTCACTACACCTCACCCTATCCGAATTCGACTAAGGAGGAAAGCTACCTATCATAGCGCATATGATAAGCTGCAGACATGCCTGTACGGTTTCCCTGAGTTGGGAATTTTCTCCATTTCTTTACAGATCCTTTCTCATTTGCCATTTCAGCACACCTTCAATGCAGTGCACTCATAGAATGAATATTATTTCACGGACCGTGGCGACTGAGGAAAAGAGAAAGAAAGGGGGAAGTATGGGTCAATAATGGAAGTCATCACTTAGGATAATGGATTACATGAACTGTTGCATCATTTGGTCCATTAGTGTGTCTATGTTCTCTGGACTGACATTGCGTTCAGACATAATCTGACTAATTTTGGTTCTCCGTGAAATATCTTGCAAATCGTCCAAGCTCATGAAAGCTCCAAGCCGCCTACCAAACCGATACAACATCTGTTCTTCTTCTTCTAGGTCAAGAAACCGCTGTAGTATTGACATCAACTTGTTCTTATCACGGGGAAACTCACCTTTCAAATCTGCGAACAGATTCAATATATGGTCACTCACTAGGTTGCTCGATATACCATCAAGTCGTTCTATGAAGGTCAGAAGCTCTTGGATAATCTCTATGTCATTACATCGATCAAACTGTGCCGATATCATCAACTCATACAATGGTGCGCGAACAGGAAAAGCAAGCGGCCGTAAGCGGATGAAGTCGGGGTTAATCTGGTTCAAAGCGTTTGCAGATTCAATAGCATGCTCCTTTGATAGACTCCTTCCTCCCAGTCCTGGCATGAAGTACTCAGACAGTTCCAATCCCGCTTCTTTCACCTTGAGTCCAGCTTTGATGTGAATGGCATGGGAAGCCCCTTTCCGTACCATCTTTAGAACATTATCAGAACCTGACTCAAGTCCCACATGGATTCGTGTGAGTCCAACTTTCTTTAGAGTGGTCAGGTCTTTAACACTCATCTTGTTTATTGTTGAAGAACGAGAATAGGATGTCACCCGCTCGATATTAGGAAAGCTGGCCCCTAAGTGTGAGAGTATTTTGGTCAGCTTTTGAGCTCCAATAACCAATGAGTCTGCATCTTGAAGGAACACTGACTTCATTCCTAAACTATTCCAACGCAGTGCAGCATCATACGCTAGTGGTTCTTCAACCACAAAACCATCCGTCGGATTCTGGAGGAAGTTTACAGACTCACGAATATGATCAATGTCACGCAGGACGTGTTCAATAGGCCGAACAGAGAATTCTGTATCCTTATACACTGGACAGAATAAACACCGATTCCACTCACAGTTACGAGTCACCCGAAGTAGGAGACTGGGAGCCTCACTTGGAGGTCTAATAGGGCCCATCTCATAACGATATTCCATCAAATGTTTCGGTCTCCCTATCAATCAAAGCCAGCGTTTCGAATCATCTCATCTAGCATAGTTTCCGCAAAATACTGGAACTTCTGGTTAGAGTAAGACACAAGAGTTGTCGTTGATTTGACAAAAGGTCTGCTCCGAATATTGCGAGCAATCTCCTCAGCCTCATGAAGATTCTCAACAACAAATTCAGCAAATATTATAGGATCAGTGGCTGATTGAGTAGGGTCCCAAAGCTCCAATGGGTATTCCTTCAGTAACCAAGTCACTACTTCGTTTCGTGAAGTCTCATCCTCGTTCCACTCGAAACGAACAAAGAAATTCACAAGTTTTCCAGCAGCCATGTCTGGTCTTGCTGAGAATTTGATACCCTCGCCTTCCATGAGTTCACGAATAGCTCGTCTGACTGTCTTCGGTGCAAGGCCAGTGTCATTTGCCACATCATTGATCGGAGCACGTGGATTTTCTCGAAGAATGGCAAGTATTCGCAGATGCAAATTAGCAAGACGTACCTTCTTGCCCATGCTCCAAAGAATCGTATGAAGCTCAACATTTTGGACCTCGGATGGGACGTGTAGAAATGCTCTCAAATCAGATAACATGGAAGATCCAATATATTGACCCCACACGAGGTAAGCCCCACCACCTGCACTCGCGAGGAGACTGATATGACCAACCATGGGACTATCTCCCATCCTTCCAACAAACTCATCTATGTCCTCTGTGCCATCAGTTATGACTAAAGCCGTGAAGTACTCAGCGTTAATCATTGCGGCATTGAGGGAAACTGCAAAACGAGATATTGTCCCACTCTCTAATAACGCAGTGACTCTATTCTTAACGGCATTGGCGCTTAAACCGGTCCTTCGAGAGAGATTCTCATAACTGACTCTACAATTTGTGGAAATCTCAATTAGGATAGTTTTGTCAACTAGGTCCAACGTGTTACGCCCCTAGGAATGCGTCTACTGTGACACCCAGTAGTATTTACCGTTGTTGTTAGGGCTTTTGAATTTCCTTTACGAAGGAGAATTCTGTTTCTTTGACACGAGATTCTCAGCTGTTTCAAGATACATTCGTAGAGTGTCCACATGTGACCGTAGTTGGGCAACACTACCATTATGGCCAAGGGTGAAGGCGGATGGACCAATTCGTCTTCCACGCTTGAAAGCAGCGTAGAAGCAGGCTTCAATTCCCTTTGCCCCAATTGTGTGTGCTCTCTCACCAACGGTCATAATGAGATCCAAATCCTCCTGAGATTCTATACACATGTAGTAAGCTGGACGATTTGGATGTGAGGTGTCGGTGAATTTTACAACGCGAGACCCCTCGGGGAATCGTTTATTGAGACAGGAGTTGCATCTCCATTCTCCGCCATCTGAAAAAGAGTTGTAAATAAACTGAACACCTTCAGTGGACCCGCATGCATCACAGGTTTTTGTCATTGTTTTACACCTTTCGTGCGCTCTAACAGGGAAAACAATTGAAAACCATGAACTTGAGATGTTATGTTCTCTCAGTGATACTAGGTAAACTGCAATTTTTCGTCAAAAACAGACTAACAGTTTATAACCGTTCATGAAAACGCGAGTTCGTGATTTCTGTGGATTGGAGAGGCTAGCGATGCTCCCCAAAGTGGCCATCGCAGGATGAATTACAATAGCACACAAGAAAGGCCGAGGCGGCCAGAAGAAAATCAGAATTCGTGAAGTAGGCGGCAAAGTCTATCCTCGCAGGATGGACCGCTGCACTGCAAAATTAGCACCCAAATGCCGTGGGTGGGTCAATGCTAATACAATCCCAGCTCATGGTATTTGTAAACGCTGTTGGCAGGTCATGAATTCTAGAAAATAAACGGGGGGACATTCCCCTCAACTATTTTTTTCACTATACAGGAATGTAGATCCATTGGCGCATGTCTTGAAGACACGGTATTCGGCAAATCAGATTCTTCTTTAGCAGTTTCCTCAGGGCGTATCTCACGGTACGAGGTGCAAATTGTACTTCATCTAAGAGCTGTTTGGGCGTCACACCATCCTTCCCTTGTTTTCTTAATATGAAAAGCACTAATGATTGACTCTTGGTCAGTTTGGAAGTCTTTATCCTTAGCTCTAATTCGTCATTACTCATCATTGGTCAAAACACCAACTATATAGTTGGCTGTTTGAATAATTTGTATTTAACATTTTCTACGAGTATATATGACGAAATAAACCCACGTGACCTTCTTCAATCTCTGCAGTAATTTGGAAAAGACTTCGAAAAAACATTAGATGTATCGAGTTCCATAACTCTGATTTCAAATCTAGATGCCGGGTATCTTAACTCGGTCATAGATGTAGTTCAACAACCATGAGATGAAACTAATTAGAACTAGAAATACAATTGCAACTATCACATATACTTCAAGCACTCGATAAGTACGTGCTACTATCAATTTCGCGATAGCAAAGAGTTCTTCCACACTAACCAGATAACAAACAGTAGTATACTTCGGCAGATACGCTGCTTCATTCGACCATGCAGGAATTGCACGTCTAAGACTTTGTGGGAGCGCTACATGTCTGATCTCTTGTCGTTTCGTCATTCCGATTGATAGAGCTGCCAGCGATTGGCCTGCAGATATAGAAGCCATCGAACCGCGGAAGTATTCAGCTTGATAAGCTGCGCTGTTTAAACCTAGAGTGATTGCACAAAGAAGAATCCTCAAGTTTAGAAATATACTAGGACTTCCAAAAATATCTGGAAGTATAATTACCCAATTGATATCAAACGGTGCCATTCCTTCAGCCTGTAGCCATAAATTGATTGCACCTGGAGCTAAAGTGACAATCAGAATTTGGACAAGTAATGGGGTGCTCCTGAAAAACTCGATGTATGCAGTGGCTATTCTAGATGTCACTGGACCTCCATAATGCCGTGCAACAGCAAAGAAAATTCCAAGACCGAGCCCAAGAAATATTGCAAATAGGTAGAGTCCCATCGTGGTAAGAAATCCATTGTAAATCTCATCATAATACTCCTCAAATTGTAGAAAGACAAAGAGTGGATTTGATGGTGAGTTTACCAGCTGGATTCCTCCTGTTACTTAGATTTTTTTCCAGAATCTGCTTCTCCATATAATACATCTAACCTGTGGAGGAACCGTTGTGCTCTTTCTGTTTCAGGATTTTCGAAGAAATGTTGAGGAGTACCTCGTTCTACTATGACTCCCCCATCGATGAAAATCATCTCATCTGATACAGCACGGGCAAAGCCCATTTCATGCGTGACAACGATCATTGTTGTTCCTTCTGCTGCAATATCAAGCATAACTTGTAGCACTTCACCTATCAGCTCTGGGTCAAGAGCCGACGTTGGTTCATCAAACAGAATAATATCAGGATTCATAGCTAAGGATCGTGCAATTCCAATACGTTGCTGCTGACCTCCACTTAGCTCTGCAGGATAATGTTCACACCATTCCATCATTTTCACCTTAGATAATATGTCGTGAGCAACATCTACAGCCTCTTCTTTTGTCATTCCAAGTACGAGATGAGGTCCTATGCTAACATTATCTATTGCTTTCAGATGTGTAAAGAGGTTGAAGTGCTGGAAAACAAAACCAATGCGTGAGCGTAATTTACTAAGATCCGCTTTAGGATCCATAAGGCTTTCTCCACGAAGGAGTACTTCACCTTTTTCGGGAGGTGTAAGCATATTGATGACTCTTAGTAGAGTACTCTTGCCTGATCCACTGGGTCCGAAAACAACCTTCACTTCTTTCTCCGATACATCAAATGATATCCCCTTGAGAACCTCAAGAGTATCATATGCTTTCCAGACATCTCGTATTTCAAGTACTCTCGTCATTATTGACCTCCTCCAAGTCCAAGTTGTCTAAGTTTAGTTGTCATACTCGCACCCACGTATTTTGTAATGGGATATGTAAACAAGAAATAGATGATCGCAATTACTAGCATGATTCCAAAGTAGAGCCCTGGTTGTTCCAATGAGAATGCCTTAGCTTGGAACATTATCTCATGCACACCAATGGCTATCACTAATGATGTGTCTTTGATAACAACCGCATACTCATTTGTCCATCCTGGTAAAGAAAGTCGAAATGCCTGCGGTAAGATGATGTGTCGTGTTGCTTGCTTCATATTCATGCCTACCGACTGAGCAGCCATCATCTGTCCAGGATCAATAGACATTATTCCCCCACGAAATATTTCAGATTGATATGCCGCACTTCTCAAACCAAGTGAAACTACAGCGGCAGCAAATAGTGAACCAGTTCCAGGACCTGCCCAAGCAAAAAGTCCTGATAATCCGATACCGAACATGAATAAAAGGATTAGCAATGGAATTCCTCGAAGTATTTTTTCATATCCTCGAGAAACCCATTGCAATTCTATTGGACCGTATACACGCGCTAAGGCTAGTCCAACTCCTATCAGAAGACCTATGATCAATGCAGCAAGGGTTAGAGCAAGAGTCGTTGGGAGACCATGTATCATAATTGTTATGAGTATGTCAAATAATCCCGGTGACTCTTGCACTTATTCTCACCCAAACCACGTAGCAATCAAGGTATCTATAGTTCCATCTGCAAATCCTTCAGCAATGGCGCTATTTATTGCTCCTGAAAGCCTTGGACTACCATATCTGATGTAGAATGCGGTTGGTGGAGCAGTTAGAGTAAAAACAATCTTGACATCATATGTTTCACCGTACAATCCAACTATTGGTTCGTCGACGAATATGGCATCAAGAGTACCTGAGGCCAAGTCTTCAAACATTGTTTGTACAATTGGATATCTGTGCACAGTGATGCCAGATACAGCTGATGCTCCTTCATCTTCTGTAGTTCCAGTTTGTACTCCCACATCCAAACCAATGAGGTCGTCTAGGGAAGTCATGCTATCAAGGGAAGTATCATTACCCCTAACCACAATAACCTCGTTAGTCCGAATATACCACGCTAGTGGTTCAAGGACTGCAGCACGTGCTGCTGTGATGAATGTCGCTGAGGCAATCATATCGATTGTTCCTATTTGACATGCACCTATTAGTCCATCAAAATCCATATCCACCCAATCTATTGTTACACCGAGATAATCAGCCACCAGTTCAGCTAGATCAATATCAAAACCATATAGAGTCTGACTGGTTGTATTGAACATTTCAAATGGCGGCCAACCTGAGTTAGTTCCAACAATAATTGAGCCACGAGCTATGATTACGTCATAATCGTCGGCAGGAGTGGCTAATGATGGTATCAAATAACCCATCCCAAATCCAATGACTAGACCAACCACTAGCATGGCAACAACCATTGTTTTACCGGAACCTGATTCCATTTTTCTAATTTCCTCCTTTTTGCGAATCCTTCGATTCACTGAGGAATCTAGGTTTAACTACCTGAAAAGGGTTATTGCTTCCTGAAGATTGAATATTTTTCAACTGGTTACTGGGAAAATAGATACTAGAGGGGTATATTTCCGTGCTTCTTTGGAGGTCTGCTCTGTCTCTTACTTGCTAGTAAATCGAATCCATTGCATATCAGAGGTCGTGTTTCCCGAGGATAGATCACCTTGTCAATGTATCCAAGTCCAGCAGCAATGTATGGGTTTGCAAACTGCTCCTTGTACTCCTTCGCCAGCTCTGCTCGCTTCTTTTTCTTATCTTTTGCCTTAGCAATCTCCTTGCGGAAAATGATGTTGATTGCTCCATCAGACTCCATCACGGCAATCTGAGAACCTGGCCAGGCATATACGAGATCAGCACCAATGTGCTTCGAGCTCATAACGTCATAGGCACCACCATATCCCTTTCGGGTAATGATTGTGATGAGGGGAACTGTAGCTTCAGCAAATGCGTAGAGGATCTTTGCCCCATGTCGGATGATACCACCCCATTCTTGGGCTGTGCCGGGTAGATATCCGGGGACATCCATGAATGTGATTACCGGGATATTGAAGGCATCACAGAATCGAACGAACCGGGCACACTTGTCTGATGCATTGATATCGATAGTTCCGGCAAGGTGCGCTGGATTATTGCCAATGATGCCAACGGACCGACCGTCGAATCGAGCGAATCCAGCAATCATATTCTTTGCCCAGTGTTCATGGACCTCAAAGAACTCACCATTGTCGACAAGTTTAGCGACAACGTCTCGCATATCATAGGGGACATTAGCATCCTCTGGAATCAGATCGTCAATGGACTCATCGATGTCATCAGGAGCGTGCCCAGTGTCGATACGTGGCGGCTCCTCTAGGTTGTTGCTAGGGATGTAACTGAGGAGTGTCTTGATCTGCATGATACAATCATCTTCATCTTCGCTTGCGAATGATGCAACACCACTGGTTGTGTTGTGAGTCATCGCACCGCCGAGTTCCTCAAAGGTAACCTCCTCACCTGTGACTGTCTTGATCACCTCAGGTCCAGTGATGAACATGTGACTTGTTCCTTTCACCATAAGTGTGAAATCAGTGACTGCAGGACTGTAAACCGCGCCGCCTGCACAAGGCCCCATAATGGCAGAAATCTGAGGAACAACGCCACTTGCGAGTGTGTTCCGTTTGAAGATCCAGCTGTATGAAACAAGATTGTAAACCAGTTGTAAACACTCAAACTACCGAGTGTTTCATTTTTATGTTTAGATCATACTGTTGATACATCAAAAGAATAGCGAGTGGGTGAACGATGACAGAATCAACAGATCGAACTTGGCAGGATAACAAAGAAGCAATAATGATATCATATCTTCAAGTCTGGGACAAATCATTTCAAAGCAAATTCAAAGAGTTTGTAAAGTGGTGGCACCCAACATTCTTACATGTTCAGCTGTTTCGGTGCATTGTAGAAAGTTATGAAAAAGGGGAGATTTCAAACAGTATTGTATATCGTCGATTTCTAGGCTGGCGTCGTACACTCCACTGGTGTATTCTGTCAGCACATTCAGGAATCTATGAAGCAATGCCAGAGAGCTTCGGTTTATCATAGAGGATTTGGCTCAGGCACTCTATATCGAGCAAAAACTGGGTGATTCAGGAATAATCAGTAAGGTAAGAACGACCTCAATTCTAGAGGATGTGCGTTTGAGAGGAACATCCTTGATCGAGAAAATCGAAATGAATAATGAAACTAGGAAAGAGATGAAGCGATTGTACTCCGTACTGTGTGATTATGTTCACCCGTCAGCTGAGCTAGTGCAACAAATACTCACATCAGATGGATACTTCGTCGAATTTGATGATACACAATACCACTCACTGTTGAATCTATACACACAAACTTGTGACTTAGTCATCTCTCTTGTAATCTCACGTTTCCCCAAATCTATTGAGAGATTCTTATGGCTCAGAAGTAGTCCTGAAGAAATGATTGATGGTCTGAAGGAGGAAGGTTACTTATTAACAGCACAGGTTTGTGAAAGACGTGTTGAGTAGTAGACTCAATTTCATATGACTAGAGTGAAATATTCCCATGCTTCTTTGGAGGTCTTGATTTTCTCTTGCTCTCCAACATATCAAGACCACTGCATATCAGCGGCCTCGTCTCTCGTGGAAATATCACCTTGTCAATGTAGCCAAGACCAGCAGCAACATAGGGGTTCGCAAACTTCTCCCTGTAGTCCTTCACCAGCTCCGCCCTTTTCGTCTCCCTGTCCTTTGCTCAGAGGATTCATGTTTGGCCGTATGGGATAGGGATTATTCCAGGAATACGCTTGAAGTCTTTCACATTTGAGGTCACTATTCTGTTACATCCTCTGGTTATTGCAATTGAAGCAATGAATACATCTCTGAATCCTATTGATGTTCCCTTCAGCTCAAGTTTGTGCAACAATTCTCCAGCTAAGAATCCACTCTTCAAATCAAAATCCCAGAGATCTAGGTCCTCGGTGAGTGCCATTAAGGCCTTGATATTCTGCTTTGTCTTCCTTGACTTGTGAGCTCCAAACGCCATCTCAAAGATGTTTATTGTTGTTGTAGATAGCCTATATGATTCAGTTAGAAGGCGTTCGATTTCTTCCTTTGCAGACGGAATTCCGCGTTCCAAGTCTACGAGTAAGGTGGTATCAAGACATACGGGCTTCATTTGTCCCACCCAGACCACCCATGATCAAGAGACTCTCGAATTGCATCAAGTTCTTCATCATCAAGCTCCCAAGAACCAAAATGTCGTAAAACCCGATCTCCTTGACTTCGGATCAAACGAAGTATTAATTCTCGAAAAGATTCACTCGGATGTTTGAGGGACTTCAGCATCTCATATGTATGTGCGTCCACAGGAATATTTTTTTGACCCATGCAATCACCGTACTAACTATATATCGTACTATATATAGAACTTGTGTTTCAATATCGCTCTCAATTGAACTAGAGGGGTATATTCCCGTGCTTCTTGGGAGGTCTGTTTTGCCTCTTGCTAGCTAACAAATCGAGTCCATTGCAGATGAGAGGTCGGGTCTCCCGAGGATATATCACCTTGTCAATGTATCCAAGTCCAGCAGCGATGTACGGATTTGCAAACTGCTCCTTGTACTCATTCACCAACTACGGAGGTAGTGAATTTTGCAACAATTGATAAGAAGAATCACTCTCTCCAAATAAGTCGTGGAACCAGAGGAACAATAACCCATACTAAAAAACTAAGAGGATTAGACATGACTGAGAAGGCAAATTTCCAACCAGTAATAGGATTTGAGGATAACTTTGAAAGATTTCATATCGATCCTCTTCATGGCCCAATTGGTATTACTAAAGTAGAAAGTAAGGTTATTGAGAATAAAATATTCCAACGATTAAAAGATATCAAGCAGCTAGGATTAGTTCATCATTTCTATCATTCAGCAACACATACGCGTTATGAGCACTCGTTAGGTACGCTTCATACGACGTGGACTCTATTCAAGCGGGTGTTCAATAACATCAGAATTGAGAATAATACCTATGAGGTCGAGGAGAAAACTTTAGAGATGTTGGCAGATTACGATATTATGCAGGCACTCAGGATAGCAGGTTTATGTCATGATATCGGGCATGGTCCACTTTCGCATACTTTCGAAAACATCACTAAAGAAATCTGTCCAGACCTTCCGGATCATGATAAAATAACTTATACTATTCTGAAGGAAAATAAGTTCAAACTTGATACAGATCTAAACCAATCAGTGCTAGCAATAGTCAATCCAGAGAAAGAATCCTTTAAGGACCCGCAATATAAAAAATTCCAATTCTTTCTGCATGATATCGTATGGGGAAATCTTGGTTCTGATAGAATAGACTACCTGTTAAGGGACACCTATATGACAGGACTAAGTCATCGCTTTGGTTTGAGTCATCTACTAGATTCTATTACTGCTACTTTCGATACTGATAAT
>SOKL01000240.1 GCA_004376265.1 Candidatus Thorarchaeota archaeon | reverse complement strand
ATAGTCAATCTCATCATAATCTTCTCTGATGAGTGCCAAAACTATTCTCACAAAGAAGACTGATGCTTTCAGCTCGTCATTATTAACCTCTGCAAACATTAGTAATCGAAATGATTCATCACTGATAGAAAGTGCATCTTCGATACCTTGGCGAGTGCCTCTGTAAAGATGACATATCATCTCAAGATAATAGAGGAATAGCGTGAGATCTGCTGCATGCCTTACAAGACTACCGTGTGTTTCGCCACTCTCAGTAAGAGTTGATACAATCAGAAGTCTTTCAATCTCATTCTGAATTGCTTCAATCTCGTGAGCTAGTGTGTCGTATTTCCCATCACGAAAGTCGTCGAACATGTTTGGAATGTCAGCTTTGATATCCTCTAGGAAATCCAAGACAAAGAGCGGTTGGCCCTTCGCGAGTTTCGAATCAACTCCTTCAGCTGGTCTTTTCACTGTTCTGAGAACACGAAGAGCATGTTCCTCAATAATGCGTATTCTCGTGACTGGATCATAGGATTCTTGACGAGAAATACTGTACCGAACCTCTTCCGTATAAATGCGGTTCCTGATATTTGAAAGATCCTTCTTCAGCTTCTCATCAGTTGTGGATTCTGTAAGCTCAAGTGCGTAAGCAGAACCGACAAGACCCTCAACCTCTACATTTAGGTCCTCAATTGTATTCAGGAGTTTGAGGTCACTTGTGACAATCTTTGAACCTTTATGTCGCATTGCTCCAAGTATCAGAGACATATCATTTGGTTGAGGAAGAGAACTCTCTGGGCGGTTTATACTCTCCATGAAAGATTTGATATCTTTTGAGAGAGTTTCATCGATTTGGACAATATGCTCAACTTCCCTTCTCAGGTACCATCTGAGTTCTTGGAACACTTGTCTTGTGATCCAAAGTTCCATCTCCGCTTTATCCGCTGCCTCTTTGACTAGAGCAACATCCTTGGGTCTCTCTGAGAAACCGCTTATGAAGAAGTTTGCATCAAGATATACACGCATTCACTTATGTCTCCATTTGATAATCTGGCCAATGTCCTATTCAGTGGAACTGTCACGTTTGGTCCATCAAATTAGTCCTAATCTCTCTCAGGCCGTAACGTTTGAGCATGCTGAATAGCGGAAAAAGGTTCCGATACGCACCTGTTGAAAAACTAATTACTAAAACAAGTCCTAATGAGAAAAAGCTAAGACATCATACTCGATGATCTTGCATGCCGAGACAGGTTGAAACATTATTTAACCACAAATGATGTTCCAACATTCCTTCTGAAAGTATGCGTCGATTACTAATGTCCACACATTCCTTTTATGGAAGAATGCTTTAACATAAAATGAACTATCATCTAAGACGCGGAAAAGAGTCACGCTGGAGTTTCGCGGACACATAAGTATATCTACGAAAGTTCCCAACTCTTAACCAACTCAAGGGCGCGGCATAATCATTGTGCGAGTCGATAGCACACTTTGGCGTGCGGTGTGTATCTTGCGATTAACTCAAAAATGGGCTTCTCGGAACGCGGCTGCTCATAAACATTAGGTGGTGGCGCGGCAATGCACCGCGTTACTCGCACGTGGCGGCGCCCACCTTTTCCTTTTCAAATCAGTTTCGATGTGAAAAAAGCAACAGATAAAGTAAACATTAATCAAAATCGAGTGTTAAGAGTAAGGGGGGCAACCTTCGTGAAGTCACCAGAATATCTCTTGAAACTCATTGTAGTTGGGTCAGATGGTCCGATAAAACAAAGTGTACTCAGTGAACTTTCACATGGCATTTTTGAGGGAGACTATCTCGCGACAGTAGGAACTGACATTCATGAATGCTTTCGTGAAATTGATGGGGTGATTGTCAAACTAGTTTTGTGGGTACTTTCTAGTAGCATTGAGTTCAAGCAATTGCATCGGGAATACTATCAGGAAGCTTCAATGATCTTACTCACTTTGGAGAGCACCACTCCAGATGAGCTCCAACATTGCAGAGATTTACTCCAAGAGATCCACAGTGTTCAGGGTAAGATTCAACTCACAGTAGTTTCTGATATTCGTAAAGACATCGATAAGAAGGAAATCCAGAGTTTTGCAGAGGAAGTAGAAGCGTCACAAGTAGTATTCGACTTTAATGACAAAGAAACACTCACAGGCTCTGTGGACAGAATGGTCAGAGAAGTTCTACATTCTGATATTAGGAATGGTTAAACATTCTCTTTGTTGTAACTCGCACGAAGCGGCACTCACATTATTTTTCTCCACTCATTCCGCCATCGAAGACGAAGGGCTTTTCAGTAAGTAGTTAATGGATTCTGATGTGGGAGGTTATCCTGTGGAAGATGCTGGGGTACGTTACAACGATACTGAAAATGTAGCTAAGATTCAGAACGAATATGTTCGATATCTGATCCAAGGAATCCCTTTTGCTTTAGTTACAATCAGCTTGCTTTGGCTACTCGACAATATCCTCCTGAGTCTATTCTTCATGGATTTCGCAAGTCTTCTTTCAACCATGTTTGTGCTTGCGATTATACTCATCGTTCTGTTAGGGGCTCTGAATAGTCTTCTTGCAGCAGCTCTATGGGACCAAAAACCAAACCAGACCTGCACTAGTTTTGTAGGTCAAGGACTACTGCTTGTTTTCATGGCGTACATGTTTAATCCATTCTTGCTGATTCTTCTATTCTCTATAACTGTGACAATTCTCAATGACATTATGTTGTACGGAACTACTTTCATTGTTCTAGCATTCATTGGTGGATATCTTGGCAAGCACATCGCTGCAGAGTTTGAGGGTGAATCTGAAGACACAAAGATGGAGCTTGCGTCTGTGCATGACCGTCATGTTGCTTGCCCACATTGTGGAGTTCCCGTTGTTGTTGGACCGACGAGTGTCGATGAACAACGTGGAACTTCCTGTTCTGCTTGTGGTAAGTGGTTTGGAGTATTTGATAGAGGAGCTGTAATTGAATAAACAATCTTGTTGCTGGAACATCTCCACAAAAGAGATTCCTCGGTTTTATTAGGAGGTTCGTTATCCTTCAAATAGGGGGTTTCGTATTGGAAGTTACACCCGATAGAACAACACGACTTAATTACAAAGTTCAACAAAAGATACTGGCCGCTAGGCCAGTCTATGAGATTTTTGATGAAACAACTGGTCAACAAATTGGCGTAGCACGTCAGACATGGCTTAGTTTTCTGCGATCCACAATGCATATGGAAGACATGCAAGGAAACAGAATATTGACTGCTAGAGGAGGATTTTTTGACAAGACCTTCTGGCTTGAAGATCAAGATGGCAATAGACTAGTTAGGTTAACGAGACCATGGATTGCACTCAGAAAGAACTTCAAAATGTACTACAGGGATGAAGAAGTCAAAGCTCAAGGTGGTTTATTGGCCTGGGGATTTGAAGCTCTGAGCAGCGGTGGGATTTTCGCATTCAGATTTGACAAGAAGATACTCGCAATCCGCGACCAGTTCAGGGTTCAAGTTGGAGACTATATGGATTGGAAACATGCTGTTGCATCAGCACTTGTTGTTGATCGCATCTTCTTCAAAGGTAGTAGCTGCATGTGCAGATTGATTTGCTGCTTTGGAATCATAGGAATCTTATTCGCTTTTGTTATTCTGTCTGCTTTATTCTAATGTGTTTCAGGATAATAGAATCATCTTTGGGGTTTATCTCTGCCCCCTCCTTTTTTCTAGCGTAATCAAGATATGTTAAGTTACTTCTTCAAAATAATATTGAAATGTGTGTAATTTGTACACCGCATTACTTGCACGTGGCCGGGCCCACCTTTTCCTTCTCTATGGTTAGTGCGTGAATGAGCGAGCTAATTAAGGAAAATAAGTCAGAGTACATGATTGACATGGCCCGCCTTCGATTATTCACAATTCTTAGTATCATCTTTGTAGCGGTACTTCTTTCATCATCAGCTCAAAACACAAATTCAATGGTAATTGTGAAACCAAACTACACGCTTAGCCAAACTTCCCCAGATGTTTGGGCATGGGGAATCGAAGGTGACCCACTGTTAGGTCAAGGGTTTGATGTCTGGGCGAACGTGACTGATACCGATTCAGATTTGAGAAATGTGTCAGTTCAAGTTACTGGTCCCAATATGACATTGAATAATCTATTGACCTACAACGGAACATTCTACACAGGATCGGTGCCTGCATTTCCTAACGACGGTTTGTTCAATGTTCTCATTCGTGCTTACGATTTGACTAACAGATCACGTACCAGTTACAATGTCGATTTTGAATATGAGGAAAATCCAATAATCCCGATTGATCCAAATGTTTCTATGCCGTTCGTCGTGGGTTCCAGCATTGGACTAGTAGTGCTGGTCATAGGCTTTGCAATGTTCTATGACCGACGGAAAAATCCAGTCGAGCAGATAATGCAACATGAGAATGGTACTGATTAGTTTTCACTCGGTTTGTGTTCAGATTGAAACCAATGAAATTAATATCACACATGATATAAACGAGCGGTTTATAAGCTAACGAGAAAGTGATATCAAGAGGTCAAAGCCGCGATGTTCAGGTACGCCCTAAAACGAGTTGTTCGTAGTTATCGTCTCTTTGTTGCTTTGACTATTGGTGTCCTATTGGCTACCACCTTTTTCGCCAGTACAAATGTTGCAGCTGATATTCTCTCCAAGGATGCAATGAATGCTAGCGTTGAGGGTATTCTCTACGATTTTGTAGTAGACTCCTCTGGGACAAATTGGTCTCTCTCTGACATTTCAGAACTTGAAGACGAATTGGGAAGCTTGGGTGGGATTGTTGCTACTACGCATTCTTCTCAATACACGTTCGAGTTCAATAATACAGGAGTAAACATGACGCTCGCTGGTATCAACCAGTTATCGGATATGGCATCTGATCTTCAACTGATATCTGGGAAACCCTTAGGTCCAAATGAAACATATATTGTGAGTGGCTCAGCAAACGAGTCCCTTTTCTATCTGGATCAGGAAATTGAGATCAGTGTTATCGTATTTCGGGAATTTCCCCTCCTCCCTTACTTAATCGAGAGAAATCTTACAGTTGCTGGATTAGTCGCTTTGCCTGAAGACTCTATAGATGCAATAATTGCGGAACCTATTGAAGTAAGCCCCTTTGGTGCTTTCGGAGGTATGGGCGGTTTAGTATCATTCTTTGGTCAAGATGATTCCTACAATCTGTTGCTCGCCGATTGGAATCAAACTTTTGAATCGATATTGCAAGAAGCTGAAACGGTTGACTCCCGTATTCGTATTGATATACGTAACCTAATTCATCTTCAAATTGACAGAAATTCACTTTTAGATCCATATGATGTTTCTGCTTCACAAGGAAGATTATCTGATTTGGGGAATGTCATCAGTTCGCGCTCCGTCGCATATGAAACCGATGTGCATTCCTATCTCGCGGCTCCACTATCATTCTATGCGATAATCCAGTTTGCGATGAGCGCTCAGTTTCTAGCATTATCTTTGCCGATCTTTCTTCTATCATATTTCACAGGTACAATGGTTAGTGATGCTGGATACAATTTCCGTAGGAGAGAGATTGGTCTACTTCTGACTAAAGGATATGAACGTGGAACTATCAAACGTACATTTCTGGTTGAAGGAGCTTTAGTTGGTTCAATTGCAGGTGCCGTGTCTGTGTTCTTAGGTACTGCAATCGCATACATAGTGCTTGGTGTTCCCGGCTTTAACCTGATAGAAGGCGTGCTAAGCAATATTGTTTCAGTTGTCCTTGCGGTCATCGTAGGTATGTTTCTTGGATTGTTATCAGTTTGGCGTCCAGCTGGACGTGCATCCAAACTTGAAATTCTTGATGCCCTTAAACAGTATATTTACATTGAAGAAACTGCGGAATACAAGAAACTCCTCCCGACAGTGTCATTGTTACTAGGTACTTACAAGCTCATTGTCTGGCTACTCGGGATTGAGATGAGTGCACTGCTTGGTTCTTTCAGTTTTGGGAATTTTGTCCTTTCAATAGTAATTTTCGCATGGATAGCGGTTGATGGTGTCTTGAATACGATTGGCCCACTGTTATTCCTATACGGTGCAACTAAAGTCTTCATGCGTGGTTCAATAAAGTTTCAAGAAGTCATTGTAAATGCTGGGCGCAGGTTCTTTGGTGCTTTCGGCAATCTTGCTACACGAAATATCAAACGAAATCCCGGACGTACTGCAACCCTTGTGTTTATTGCAGCTCTTATCGTGTCATATGGTATCTTCTCCACTGGGAGTCTATACATGCAGTACGATAATATTGATCGTACAGCAAGATTCGATGTTGGTTCCGATATTCGAGTCCAACTTGATGCTGGAGCCAATGTGACCGAAATGATGAATCTCGTTTCAGGATACGCAGACATCACGGATGTTACACCTGAATACTATCTTAATCTAAGAGCAGGCACGAACATTATTGATGCTCGAGGGATTCGACCTGATGATTGGATCGATGTAGCATTTTGGGAAGAAGATTGGTTCATAGGTGATCTTGATGAGATGTTATCTGATCTAGGAGATGACGGTATCATCCTGTCTGTGGATATTGCACGAAACCTAGAGCTAGAGGTTGGAGATACTCTCAATGTAGAAGGTCCCTTCGGTTTGGGAACTTTCGAACTAAGGATTGTTGGGTTAATTGGGTATCAATCGATTGTGGAAATCGCCTTTGCTGGTTTTAACATTGGAACTGGTGGTGACTATACATCTTACGTTTCAGAGAGCTTTCTTAATTCGAGTATGCTTCTCATGACGTCAACTGCCAACATTCTTGCTACTACTACTTCAGGTATTAACGGAACTGAGCTCCAAGAACAACTCGCATTTGAGTTGGATGATGTCTACGCAACCTATTCAGTAACAACTGAGATCGCAGACTACCAATCTAGCCCTATTGAAAGCGGCTCAACAAAAATTCAATGGGTTGCAATCACATTCGCAATTATACTGGCGATGGTAGGAACCGGACTTGTTGTTATTCTCACCTTGAGTGAAAAGGATGTAGAGATTGCGCTTTTGAGTGTCAGAGGATTTAGCAAATGGCAATTATTCAAAACACTTCTTGCTGAGGTAATGGTGACCGTACTCTTTGCACTCATTCTTGGTATTGGAGTCGGGTTTATTGAGATAATAGGACAGATTTCATCATTGAACGATAGTGTCACAGGACTGATTAGATACAGGATGGCTTTAGGGGGCGCAGCAACCTTGACAATGATGATATTACTGGGCGTTGTTCTTTTGGCCACTATAGTCCCTGTTTGGTGGGCATCTAGGAGACCAGAAAAGAAGGTGGATATACTAAGGTCTTAGGAGATTATGATGATGGAAAACAAGGCATACATTCAGGCGGATGATCTTGTCAAAGTCTTCCGTTTAGGAAGCGTTGAGGTTCAGGCTCTTAGAGGTCTCTCAATGCAAGTTGAAAAAGGTGAAATGGTGGCTATAGTTGGGGCTTCTGGTTCCGGTAAGACAACGCTGCTCAACATTCTTGGTGGTATCTCAAGGGCAACAGCAGGTAATACTGTAATAGCTGGTTATGACGTGACCAATGCTAATCCTAAACAACTTGTTGCACTTCGTAGAGAAATAGTCGGACACATTTTCCAAGAACTAAACCTCATCCCTACTTTGACTGCATATGAAAATGTCGAATTGCCAATGCTTGCTGCGAAAGCTGATGGAGCCACTAGAAAGAAACGTGCAGAGGAATTACTCTCAATTGTGGGTCTAGCAGATCGGATGGACCACAAACCTGACGAACTTTCTGGTGGCGAGCGGCAACGTGTAGCAATTGCGGCCGCTATAGCTAATGATCCGAAAGTTTTGTTGTGCGACGAGCCAACAGGCGACTTAGACACAGAAACAGGCGCGATTATTGTGGAATATCTGCATAAGGTGAACAAGGAGTATGGTAAGACAGTTCTTATGGTGACCCATGATCCTTCAATAGCAAGACAGTGCGACCGTATCTACAGGATTCGTGATGGTCAAATTATCTCAGTTCAAACGCCGACTATGGATGACCAAATGGGCGCAACTTCAAGAGTTGATGTTATACGCGAACGTGTGGTAGAGATAAAAGAAGAGATAGCTCGTCTTGATGAACAGGCGAAAGCTGGAACTATTGATCTTGGTTTATTCGCGGGCCGAAGAACTCAGTTAGCTGATAGACAAAAGATGTTTGAGGAAGAGCTTCACCGACTTGGTCTCTAATTGAGTCGCAATTGTTATAGCTCATAGGTTACAATAAACAATCAAAAAAAAATTTAACAAGAAACTGGATTTCGAAACCCAGATTACTATCTCTAGTTAGCTACTCGATATCTTTTTGTCCCGTGCTCGAATTGCCTAGATACGGTGTAATAATGAAACTCCCGATAATTGTGGTTCATGGCGGCGCAACAGTCTTCGAAAAGAAATACCATGAAGGGATTCTAGCAGCAATGAAAGATGCAGCTGTTAGAGGAATGTGCGCGTTGGAAAACGGGGGCTCACCACTCGATGCGGTAGAAACTGCAATTTGGGTTTTAGAGGAAACCGATCTCTTCACCGCAGGAAGAGGAGCAAGCAAGAATCGTGACGGTGAGATTGAAGTTGATGCAGTCATCATGGATGGAAACCGACTCGAAAGCGGTGCAGTGATGGCAGTTCACGATATTATTCATCCCATCTCACTTGCGCGTTATGTCCTAGAAAGAACATCAAACTTTCAAATTGTGGGCTCTGGTGCAGACAAGCTATACGAACAGATGTTAGCTGAGAACTATCGAGAAGAGACCATATCAATGAGAACTGAGAGACCTCAAATTTCGAGAGAGTGCGACACGGTTGGTGCAGTTGCTGTAGACGAAACTGGTAGAATTGCTTCTGCATCTTCAACAAGTGGTTGGCCTGGAAAGCTTCCTGGTCGTGTTGGAGATTCTCCAATTGTAGGTGCAGGAGTATATGCAAATGACATTGCTGGGGTAAGCTGTACTGGAAAGGGTGAACAGATTCTCAGAATTACAATGGGACGAATGGCAGTCTTTCATGTTGAGCAGGGTTTGTCTGTCAAACAAGCTGCTAATACTGTGATGGCTGAACTTCGTCAGAAAACGAGCGGAGAAGCTGGTCTCATTTTGGTTGACAATCAAGGTAATGTTGCAATGAAATTCGATACACCGCATATGCCCGTTTCTATTCTCTCGCAGGAAATGGATGAACCATATTTTGCCATACGGCCCTCTTGGCCTTAACCATCAAGTAATCGCTTTTCACCCTCGATCTTTTTGATCTCGGTGATATCTTGGCTCACTTCCAGACATCCCAAGTACTTCCCACTGTCGTTTCGGACAGCGAAGTATCTGATGTGAATCAGCTTCCCACTAAGATCAATCCAAAATTCGGCTGAATCTCGTTTTCCTTCTCTAAAATCATCAAGGATATCTTGTACAAAATGAATACTATCCTTTGGATGGCAGAGTTGAACGCTTCTTCCTATCACAGCTCGGGAACGTACAAAAATACGATTGGGAGATTCACTAAAGAAGCGAACCTTATCATGTTCATCAACAAAGGTTGTATCAACTGGTAAATGATTGAAGAGTAGTTCCAATTGTTCAAGTGTTAGAGAACCACTCCCGAAGTTGACTTCTCCTTCTTCTGAGATACCAGCGCTCTCAGCTTCTGCAGGTTTCTTCCTTCCAGTTGTTGGACTATAGCTACAATATCCAATATCATCAAAATCCAAATGTACGATGTCCCATTCCTTTTCAGAGAACATTCTCAAAGAAGCAGGGAATAGGACATTATTTTCTTTATAGAAATGATCTGCTAGTTTCTCTGCCAATGAAGTGGCAATGTCTTGCATCTTGTCTAAATTGGTAGATAGATCAGAGTCACTTTCTGAGTTCAAATCGAATATTTCCTTCTCTATTGCATGAATTTCTTGATGTTCGGACCACATTGCTGAGGGGGGTCCAGTGAGTCCATGTTTTTCGAGAACTGGAAATACTGCATTTTCTTCACGTTGATAATGTGATTCTGATTCTATGAAGAATCCAATCAGTTCCCTAATTCTAACTAGATATTCAGGTTTTGCTTCTTTACCTGATATTGAACCTACAAGAGTATCTAGCTCATTAGCATATTCCATGAGTAGAGCGTGTTCAGACATCAGGGTATGAATAGGATGACCAGGGGGTGCAATTGGTTTCTGATTCTCAATTGATTTCCTGAACAATTCTGTGTGAATATTTCGCATTTGTTGAAGGTCTTCTTTCGAGACTCCTTCCTGAATCAATTCATTTTCAACAAAAGCGATCTCTCCTGGAGAAACAATTCCGAGTTTCTCCGAGAAATATCTCTTGACATCCTCTAGGTCTTCTCCTGATTGGATTTTCTCAATTACCATCTTGAAAACATTTTTTCTCTGAGCTTCCATCAGATTCCCCACATGGCAATCTTACACTACCGCCTTGATATTTCCTTTTACTCCAATCTCAAATGTTCTCAATGGGATTTTCAAACCTGTTTGAAGAATGGCCTGAGCTACTATTCTTGATAATCCATGACAACAAGGTACTTCCATATGAACTACGGAAACATCCTGAATGTTGTTAATCCTAAACATCTCAGCTAATTTTTGTAAGTTCTGCTGGGCGTCCTCGAACTTGGGACATACAAGAATAGCTGTCTTATCTTTGAGAAAATCATCATGTATTGTAGTATAAGCCAAAGCAGCACAGTCTGCTAGTATCAAGAGACTGGCATCCTTTAGTGCTGGATGTTGAGTACTCAAGAGTTTGAGTTTCACTGGCCAATGAGTCAGGGCTGATTCTTTTGGTTCTAGAATTGATTCCGGTAGTAAGTGATCTGGACCTTCATGAGCTTGATCCTTGGCATTTTCTGAATATGTGAGCTCCTCGCTCCCGGCACAACCTACTTCCTGTCTTGCAAGCTTGCCTCTCTGAATATTAGCATTAGCAGCCTCTTCATCAAACGCGACGGTTTCAACTTCCTTCAGAGTCAATGCTCCTTCTGGACATTCTCCCAAACATGCTCCTAGCCCATCACAATATGTTTCTGATACAAGGCGTGCTTTTCCATCGATTATTTGGAGTGCGCCTTCAGCACACCCTGGAACACAATTTTCGCAACCCGTGCACAGATCTTCATCAATGTGAATCATCAATCTCTTGACCATATTACCAAGCCTTCTTCTTCATGGGAGTAAATTCCCATTTGACCATTGCTTTTAAAAGTATAGTAGTTACCGATAAGTAAGTGGTGTTCATGAGTGTACGTACAAAAGAAGCTGTTGAAATGTGTCCAGTATTTGCAGCGTCAAGGGTACTAGGGAAGCGATGGTCCATACTCGTCATCCAGGTTTTATTAAGACCTGAGGCTTCAATTGGTTTGAGATTCAATGAGCTTCAACGGGAGCTTAGCTGGGTCAGTCCAAAGATTCTAACACAACGGCTTCGAGAACTCCAGGAGAGTGAGATACTCACACGTACCGTTGACGCAAGCAACATTCCACCAGCCGTCTGGTACACTCTTACAGAAAAAGGACGAGATATGAAACCAATACTAGAAGCAATGCAATCCTGGGGAAAAAAACATGGTGGACATGTTGTAGCTGTATGTGAAGGCAAAGGTTTCAAAAACTGCCACGTGTGCCAGCACTAGTTGGTTCTAGTTACTTTCAAAATGAAATATTAAGGGCTGTCTTTGTACCCTCATTAACCCACGAAAGCAACCTATGATACTCAGGAGTCTTTCTTATGAAACAGAAAATCAAATTCGGTGCTAGACTAAGCCGCGTGATATCAACAGTTGCTCCTGATAGTGAAAACATCAATATCACTCCATATGAACGAATTCAGTGGCCTGTAGTGCGGGATAT
>SOKL01000352.1 GCA_004376265.1 Candidatus Thorarchaeota archaeon | reverse complement strand
CAAAAGAAAGTAGCAGTGAAGGTCACTTCTGAAGAGGAGCTTTTGGAGCTGCGTCGGCAAGCTGTAAACAATAGCCTTCCTCATGCTCTAATCAGAGATGCTGGGATGACAGAACTACCTCCTGGAACGATTACAGTTCTCGGTATTGGTCCAGCTAAAACAGAGATAATTGATGAAGTGACTGGTGACCTCAAGCTGCTTTGAGGAATTGAAATGAAAGAAGCACATCCTCTTGAAAAATCGTTGGGGATGGAGCTATATTCAACAGATTCACCGGGAATTGGTGGGAAACTGAAGGTACGGTTTGAGGACTTTGTCGTTCAAGAGATCAATCCCGACAATCAGATTCTCAGCATAGAAGATTGGCCCAGTACCACAAGCTCTCCGCAGACTATTGATGGTGAGCGATCAAGATTCCTGACATTTACAATCCAAAAGATGGGCCTTGCGACAATGGACCTCTCCAATATTCTAGCTGCATCACTCAGGATTTCACGGAATTTTGTCACATATGCAGGTCTCAAGGATAAACGAGCAATCACAGCACAAACTATGAGTGTTCCCTCAAGTGTTGCAGAAACTCTTCCGTTTCTTGAACTCTCTCGAATTGCAATTCGAGACATTCGCTACACCCGGCAACCAATTCAGATTGGTGACCTATGGGGAAACCGCTTTACGATTCTCCTGAAGGACATTACCACTGATCGTGATACTGCGCTAAAGGTTACAGAACAGCTCCTGAACACCCCTGTATTGAACTATTTTGGAGTTCAACGATTTGGTGTGACACGACCATATACTCACCTTGTAGGCAAAGCCCTAGTCCACCGAGATTTCGAAAACGCAGTTCGAATAATGTTATCCACGACTAGCGAATACGAGTCTGAAGAATTGACTGACATTCGAATGGAATTATCAGAAAATCTGGTTTCAACAGAGAAGATCATAGACTCTTTCCCCCGGGAGTTGAATTATGAGAAGGATGTAATGAAGCACCTGATGAAGCATCCGGGAGAATTCGAGAGAGCAATAAAAAAAATACCTCCCAAGATGCTTACATTACAGGTTCATGCCTTTCAGTCATACATATTCAATCGACTAATTAGTGAACGCGCGAGGTTGAAAATGTCAATTGACAAACCGCAAGTCGGCGATTTTCTAATCAAGCTCGATGAAACACACTCAGGAAGAGACGCTTGGCTCTTTGTTACTGATTCTACCCTTGAAGAGCGAGAACGACAAGTTGTATCAGGAGAGTATGGGCTTGCAGCTCCAGTACCGGGGTATTCAACCAGATTACCTCTGTCAATTCAAACAGACCTTGTGAAACAGGCACTCAAGGATGAAGATGTTCAATTACGAGACTTCAGGAATGCAAGTATGAAGGCATTAGATGCTCCTGGGGGATTACATCTAACATCGATAATCATGACCGATATAGAATCCTCTCATTCCGATGATGGGCTATTGGTAAAATTCAGTCTACGGAAGGGCTCATACGCAACGGTTGTGATGCGAGAGATTATGAAGAACCACCCGATTAACCGCGTCTAATACCTTCTTCTGGACAACTCTTCCATTCGCTGATCAAACTCATCAGAGGATTCATCATCTTTCTCAGTCTTGATCCCCTCTTCTTGATACTCAAAAAGGACCGATTCTCCCATCACCGCTGATACTATGAGACGCAATTCATCGGTAGTATAGGAGATTCTATCACGATCTTCATCACGCAGCTTTACGATACTCTCTTTGGAACCATCAGGAAGATACAGGCTATTCACTCCAACCTCGTTTGCAGGGTGTATGAATTCCCGAATAATCCTGCGAAGCTTTGTCGGACCTTCTACTACTAGCGGCTCTCCAAACTGCTCCGTCATTTCATTGACAAGTGCGTCCTCACCAAGAATGAGCTCCTTACTTCTCTTTTTCACAACAAGAATAAGCCTGTTTCCAGCTTTTGCTGCCCTCTGAAGTGTGAGATCCACTAGACCCGGATACTCTTTTTCTCTCTCTAGCATCCATTTACTGAATTCAATTTCAAAATGTGTAAGTTCACCTCGATTAAGCCTTGCCTGACAATTTGTGCAAAGCATATCCGATTCCAGATCAAAGGTACAGACAGGTAGTCGCATCTTTTCTTCCTCGCCAGTTTCGAAGGCTCAGTTAGGACAGCGCTCCGGGCGAGGAATAGCAAAGAATCCGATTACTTGGACAATGCAATGTCAATCGTTGATACATTCAAGTCACTACCTTTGTCCGTCTGGACGGTGGTAGTCCCAATTTCTATGCTCTTCACTGAAAGGTCTGTGATGAACCTGTGACGCGTAATCTCTGCAACATCTACAGCTCTACTGATCAGTCTGCCTCGAGCCTTTATGGCCACTTCCTCTGCGCCCTTGTTAAACAAGGTCACACAGGCTAGGACATAGGACATGACATTCTTATTACCCACTAAGATGCAATCCAAATTGTCCCGCAGCTTTTCAGTGTCGGCTTTTTTGCTGCTCGACTTTTCGTCAGTGTTTTCCTCCGTCAACCGAAGTTTCTCCGCCTGCTACTGTTGCCAATCATTGACCCTATTAGGTCCCAGTCTGATATAGATTTCGCTTCTTTTCCTAAGGAAGAAATCATGACAATTACACTATTTTTAAAATTCACGCAATCGCATGGCGCATTGCAAAACCTTTTCTTGGATTGGTATTGGCACCGCTAAGGGAAGTAACAATCATTGACAAATCTAACATTTCTTGGATCCTGTAGAGAAATCGGACGTTCTGGATTCTTTGTAGAACAGAACGATGAGAGCGTTCTAGTGGATTATGGGGTGAAATTTACTACTCCTCCTTCATTTCCAGATATGGTCCCAACTGATACTCTACAAGGAATAGGGTTGACACACGCTCATCTTGATCATTCAGGTGGTATCCCAAGAGTATTGGCTGAGAGTGACGCCTCATTATTTTGCACTCCTGCCACTCGCGATTTGTGTACATTATTACTTCGGGATATGTACAAGATTTCTAGGGGGCCTTTGCCCTATTCTCGTAAGGATATTGCACTGGTCAAACGACAATGCCAAGCAACTGCTTACGAACAAACAATTCCTATGGGTCACCATTTTGAGATGACGTTGTTTAATGCGGGTCACATTCCTGGTAGTGCAATGGTTTCAGTCAGGGTTAACGGAAAGCGAATTCTATTCACTGGGGATTTCAATGCGATTGAGTCTCAATTGAATCTTGGTGCTAGAAAGAATTTACCGAAGCATGATGTCGTCGTCACTGAGAGCACCTATGCTCG
>SOKL01000218.1 GCA_004376265.1 Candidatus Thorarchaeota archaeon | reverse complement strand
CCGATCTGGCCAGAGGTGTTGAGGTACTCGTTAATGCATTCTGGGATGACCCCTTGAATCTGTACTTCATTCCCGAAAGTGAAAATCGTCGTAAGTTGTTTAGTGAATACCTACGTGCTCGATTCAAATTTGCTGTCAGGTATGGGGAAGTTTATTCCACTTCATCCAATTTTGAGGGGATTGCCGCCTGGTTTCCTCCTGGAATGAGTGATCTGACCTATATCCGGCTGCTTCGAGTAGGTTTTCTCAAGCTAATTCGCCTTCTTGGAATGAAAACTATCTCCAGGATGAATCGAGTCGGTTCCCATGCGGCCAAGATACGTAAACAACATCTTCCAGAACCTCACTGGCATCTATTTCCGATTGCTGTAGACCCAAAGCATCAAGGAAAGGGATACGCTAGTGCTCTGATGAAACCTGTACTTGATAGGATTCAGAGTGATGGTCTGCCCTGTTTTCTTGAGACCCTAACAGAGGAGAATGTATCTCTCTATGAGCATTTTGGATTCGAAGTCATCTACAAAGAAACAATCCCTGAGGTTGAACTGACAAACTGGGGTATGGTTCGTTCACCAATTCCTTAGCTGCTAATAGATTGAGCAAAATCTACTCCCCAGGATTATTCACTCCACAATTCTTTTAACAGTTCCATCTGGATTTGCCAACCAGCACATGGGCCGGTAGATCAGCCCGGTAGATCGCCTACTTTGCATGGAAGGGTGTGCAATACGCATGCTCCTTGAGTTCCTCACGATTATTGTTCCTCTCGAACAGAGCGAAGTACTTCTCCCCATCTCCTTTCTCGTTTTTTCTAATGATTAAACGTTCTGTTTCAAGGGAATGGGGAAATTCCCAGAGCAATTTGTGTTTCATCAGCTTACCTCCGAGGAGAAACCTTCAGGACTGTTCACTGTATTAAACTATCCACGAGTCTGCGATTACACAGAACACAAAAATAATGACGTGAATTCAATACAACAAGTAGTACTGTCCCTCAACATTCCACAATTCTATTACCGTTCCATTATGTATTTTCAGTATGTAGAATGTTGCTATTCTTATATTGTTCATATGACCAAAAGACTTATGCCGATAATGGTATATTATGTAAGGAATCTTGATTCATAATGAGATTCTAGACATGTTAATACGGAGGAGAGAAATTGAAAGCGGAAATTGTAAAATTAACTGCTCTATTGTTTGGTCTAATCTTTGTCTTCACGTTATTCACGCAGTCAGCTGCAGCTGTTGTATGGAGTGACAATTTCGATGATGGGAACTATAATGGTTGGACTGTGATAGAAGGACATTGGCAAGTCACCGACGGATATTTGGAAGATTACTATGTAGACGAATTTATTTACATGATATGGCATGATAGCTCACAGGTCGTTGGAACGTGGAGTTTTGATTTATACCAGTCAGGTACTGGTGACAATGCGAGAAGTATTTGCCTGTTTATGGCTAATGAAACTGATGATTACAATTACTATGGGTATGGACTTCGGATTACAGAAACTAGTGTCTTACTAATGAAACAAGAGGGACAACGAATTACTGCTGAAACATTGAGTTTTGTCGTATTTGAAGATTTTCTAAATACTTGGACACACTTTGATGTGACACGTAACTCTACTGGAGGACTCCATGTATATGTCAATGCAACATCCACTACTACTGAACCTGATATTACCGTCGTAGATACTGAGTACAGTTACTCGGAGAGGTTTGTTTGGTATGCTCTTGGTATTTTTGTCCATATCGACAACATCACAGTGGATAACGAAATCCTGATCACACCCCCAGAACCTACAACAACAACTACAGAAACAACAACCACCTCTGACACAACAACAACTGACGGTACCGCTCTTCCTATTGATACAACTCTACTCATTGCTGGAGCAGGAGTCGTAGGAGTAATTATCATAGCTGCGGTAGTCTTTACAAGAAGGCGTTAGATAAACAACAAAGTGAGAGGACATCTCTCACTCCCCTTCTTTTTAGTCATCAGCCCAATCACCGTTCAAGATTCTTAACAATGTGAATTTCTAATTCCAAATACATAGCTAGACATCATAATAATATGACGACTTGCCGCTGGAACTTCTCCACAATTCCTTTAACCGTTTCATCCAGCATCGCGACTCGCACCACATGTGCGCAATAATGGACCGGTATATCAGCCCGGACATACCTACTTGCTTTGAAACTCTGAGAATGTACAATCTTCTTGGTTTGCTGTTGATAGACTTTTCCAGCTGCACCAGGTTCAATAATAATGGAAACGAATATCACATCGTGAGTATCATGTTTCGTTGAATAGAGGTGAATGGTGAAGTGAGTGAGAATCTAGTTCGTGTGACCAAGTCCGATCTGGCCAGAGGTGTTGAGGTACTCGTTAATGCATTCTGGGATGACCCCTTAAATCTGTACTTCATTCCTGAAAGTGAAAATCGTCGTAAATTGTTTAGTGAATACCTACATTTCCGACTCAGGTTTGCCATCAAGTATGGTGAGGTCTATTCCACGTCTCCTGATTTTGAAGGTACTGCTGCTTGGTTTCCTCCGGGGATGAGTAATATGACTTATTTCCGGATGATGAGGGTTGGGGGTCTAAAACTCATTCGACTTCTGGGAATAGATACCATCTCCAAGATGAATCGCATCGCTTCCCATGTCGCTAGATTGCGTAAGCAACGCCTTTCAGAACCTCACTGGCATCTTTTTCCGATTGCTGTTGACCCAAAGCATCAAGGAAAGGGATACGCTAGTGCTTTGATGAACCCTATACTTGATAGGATTCAGAGTGAAAGTCTGCCCTGTTTTCTTGAAACCCTAACAGAGAAGAATGTCTCTCTCTATGAGCACTTTGAATTCGAAGTCATCTACAAAGAAACAATCCCTGAGGTTGAACTGACAAACTGGGGTATGGTTCGTTCACCAATTCCTTAGCTGCTAATAGATTGAGCAAAATCTACTCCCCAGGATTATTCACTCCACAATTCTTTTAACAGTTCCATCTGGATTTGCCAACCAGCACATGGGCCGGTAGATCAGCCCGGTAGATCGCCTCCTAGTTTTCCTTCATAGCAAATCTTTGAATTTTTTGAAAACATCAACAGCATGAACAGTAGCACCGCAGAATTGACAAGTAACCACATCGCCATCCTTTGGATAATCCAGATTACCCTTGCAGGATGGACATTCAAGTGTCTGGAGAACTATGCCTTTGTTTTCCAATTGGGAATAGATTGTAGCAAAGTCAAGGACAACTTGATACTGTACAGTCTTTCTTGCTAGCATCACATTCG
>SOKL01000192.1 GCA_004376265.1 Candidatus Thorarchaeota archaeon | reverse complement strand
CAGCGCTCATACTGTAGTACCTATCAATTGCCCATTAAAATGGTTACTGAATCGGAAATTGAAGAGAAAGGATGTAACAAAGACAGAAAGACCAACAGGGATGATGCGTTGAATCGTAGTTACACCCTTTCTCATGTCCCCGCAATCAATTTCGACTGCACCCGTGGGGACCCGCAATTCTGACTCTTTCTAATTCAATAAAAAGAGATTGAACAACGTAATCTATGTGTCATCTTTGGCGCATTAAAGCGTGTATCGAAAAACTATGATGTCATTGATAGACCAAATGGCTTCCGAATCAAATTTCCAAGACCAACGCCTACAAGGAAATAATATCCATAGAAACTAAGTCCGAAACCTGCACCTGTTGGAGCACCTATCATACCTGTTAGAAAGGGAAGTACTTCATGGATGTTGAACGGAATGATTGCAACTATACTATTTCCATAGATTGTGTTCATCATGTAGAAGACTATAATGAGCGGTATGTAGAACACACACATTGGTTTGCATCTGTTTGTCATCATTGAGCCTTGGAGTCTCATGATTCGACCTTGATCTTCCTGAACCTGTTGCATTAGTAGTGGATCCATACTTTGCCTGGCTTCCTTTAGCCTCTCTTGCCAAACCTTGATGTCTTCCATATCTTGCTCCATCTTTTCCATATCTGTAAACTTTCTTGTTGCCCAGATTGAAACTAGTGCCAAACCGATTGATACTAACATGATGAAAATAGTTGAACCAGGTATCGTTGATATTAATTGCAGAAGATCAGTCAAGAACTGCATAATGCATTCGCCTTGACTGTCGATGCAGTTTGTACTCATTCTTAAGGCTTCTCTTTGATTCAACCTACGTCGCAAATCCCATTCCAAACAATCTAGTAGCACGGCAGCCTTTCCAAGAGTCCCCAAATCCCTAATCTCCTCGAAAAATGAATGTCAAAGTATCTGTTCAGATGACATGACTACTGCAGCTTCCTTCTGAAAATCTCTTTTCAAAAGCGGCGTATACTGCAAGCAGTGATATGATATGCCTTGAGACGCTTTCTGAAAGTATCGAGCTTCATTTGAAGTAATCAAAAACTAGTATGATGCATACTGTCTCATACTGGGGTTATTCGGGATTAGCTAACGCTTTGTACACGCTAAAAGTTATTCATGTACACGTCTTGGATCATCCAAAATCTTTCGATTTCATCGTATTGTAAACGTTGAGCTATTTCGCGCCTTTCAAACTGCCTGTAAGCTAAATTGATTGGACGAAAGCTCATATCTATCATAAAACGTAAAATTAACATGATTTTGTACAATACATTTGCATCATACCATCAATATGTGCAACAAATGGCAGCTTTCACTGAATAGGATATGGCGCGAAAAGCTTGCGTTTACAGTCAAAAACCGTATGTGTTTATATTATGGCTGGCGTGTACTTTCTTTGTACCAGCCGGGAGGGTACAAAGCACATGATGATGTTTAGTCGAATGCTCAGAAGACAAGGATTCTATCGAGTCAAGAACCAGGAAGACCCTGTGTATATGAAACACGGAGTCGGACTGGGCGGAATTTACGTACGAATTGAACACAAGAAAGCTCTGATACAAGTTCGTGATCTTGGTATTGAAGAAGAGTTCACCAGGGTCAAGAAACTTGAGAATTTTATCAATGATCTTGATGACACTGCGTACCGTGAGAAATGCTTCATTGTCCACCGAATGCGTGGAACTGGTTCTTAATAATTTAATAATGGCCCTAGGTTCATTCCAAGGGCCACCCCTCGTTCTTGCGTTTGGAAGGATGTGCATTCTTCTCGAAGAGTATCTACCTTCATCTCTTCATTTTCGACGAATTTTCGAGAGCAAATACCCCGGTGCTGCTGCAAGAATGGTACTTCTAACAGAACGGACTCCTGCAAGCATCTCTGCAATCACCCTTGTTGATTTATCAGAGCTTAGAAATGTCGAACCGATAGAGCTTGATCCTGATTCAAGGAATCTCTTCTGTAACCACAATCCCCACTTTAAATCAGAACCAAATGCTTTGGTCCACTCTCGTTCATAATGCGAAAGTGCTCTGTTGGAGAAGTCCCCGTTCTTCAGACACCTTGCGGCAGTTTGGGCGGCCTTGAGACCTCCTATCATTGAATAGTGAATGCCCTCTCCAGAGATAGGTGAACAATGACAGGCGGCATCGCCTGAGAGTAGAATGCGGTTCCCGTATGATGGACTTACAATCCCTGCCAATGGCATGAGGGCTGCCTCTTTCTTTACTATTTCAGCACCTACAGTTTCTAGTTCCCTGCTGATTGGTTCTACATCGTTAATGAGATGATTGAGATAGTCAAAAGCCCGACGTTCGCTCTCACGGACTTTGTTGACGAGTCCTCCTGTCCCTACTACCGTTTCACGGTCTCTAGGAAAATTCCATGCGTATCCTCTAGGAGAGAACTCGCTACCATAGAAGAAATCGTTTGTTCCAGGCAATGATTCTTTACACTTCATCTGATACTGCACAGCATAACCTAGCTGATCATTTGGAGGTCTCTCACGTACAATAGATGTTCTTTGACTTGCTGGATTGGCCCCGCTTGCATCAATAAGAATCTGGCAAGAAATGGACTCACGAATATTCTCTTTGGTGTACTGGATGGTGCATGAATCCTTGCTTACCTCAATCCAATTACACTCGGTATCCAACCATATCTCGCCTGTGCTCTGAGGGATCGAACTAAGTAACATCCTCCCAAGCTTCTCTCGGCTAACATTTACTCCAACTGGATTCTCGAAACCTACCTTTTTCACTTCAAGACCAGGGAACTTCATGCGAATTGATTTTATTGGATAAGCACCAGGAATGTTTTCCAGATTGAACTCCTCTAAAGATCGACTTGGTACATAACCTCCACACGCCTTGTCAATCCCAGGAGTTGATTCCCGGCTCAGTAAGATGTACGAGATATTCAACTCTTCTAGTCTTCGAGCTGCTATGAGACCAGCTGGGCCTGCACCTATGATGATTACGCTTGTATCAGTAGTCAATGTGATCTAGATTTCAGGTGTATTATAGTCCTAATAATCTTAGCAGAATATGCGTAAACGCTCGTCCTTATTGTTAATTGAACTGGAAACTTGTGCGTGTACTGGTCCGGATTGACACAGTCCTTAGGTTTACTCCGGGCCAGCTCGGAGTCCTTCATTGAACCAGTACACGCTTACTCGCGATATCCGATTGAGTACACGTTTGATTTCGTGGAGTACATCTTATGAGGAGGAGAGAAGTTTGTGGTGAGAGAAAACTACCTCACTCGGGATGCGAGTTCTTTAAACTCTGGCCAGTGTCTTTCTTCTGTTACAGGATCTTGAAACAGAACGTTTACTGTATGCCTATAGTGTACACCTTTGTATAATGGGTCTTGTAATATGTCAATCTTATACGATTGGTATTGGTTTTGAAACGTATTAGAACAGGGATTACATTGATATGATAGAGTGATTAGCAGGTACGCATAATATTGCTGTACACTCATTAGATCAGGGATTCAGAGTCAACAGAAACATGGGACTTTCTTGCCTTCTGAGAAGTGAATTAAGTTGCCTTTTCCCCGTGATTTTATGATTCGTAATTCCCTCCAATAGTTTAACTATAGTTTTCTTATGTACAATCTATCCCTCAATCGCTCTCTATTTTTCGAAAGTTTTTATTAAATCATTGTCGAATTTTTTAATTGTTTGATTGAATGATGAACTACCCTTCATTGGTACAATTTGTACCAATTTTAGGAACATTAAGGTAATGATTTGCTTAGACAATTAGTGTAGTAATGTACCATGATTTCTCGAAAAATCACTAAATCATTTTTGATTGATCATTAATCTCACATTTCAATAAACTTCCCATACCCACTTTCAATGCTATACGGTTCATTGGGATAAGTTGTGACTAAACAATCATGGTATATCACGTGAAAAGGTAGGAATACCCACATTTTGAGTATGAGTGTATGCTACTTTCGGATCTATACATATTCCATGTACTCATTAATTGAATACAGCTCAAAATGCATGTAAAGGAGTACTTCTCGAAAGTACTTGTTGTTTCAAAATCAATGGGTTAATTTTCCAAACGCATCTTCATATGTACGCTATAAGACTTCCTCTAAACATATATCATTTTTGAATTCAGGGGAAGTAATAGGGATTAAGACAACAATTACCTAATAAATATAATGAATGTAAAACCTTTCGATAAATGGACAATCAGTGAAAACAGCTCGCCGATTTTTCGAAAACAAAAGTAGATAATTAGAAATCAAGAAAATCATCTAGAATACTATTTTTATGTGAACATACTTAGGTGGATTGAACTACTGAGAGCAAATAGATTGTTGGTTTATACTAAGGAAGCAAAAAATTCTATCTTTGGAGAATGTGATACTCTTCTAGCAATTTAACCCAATCACATATCATTTATATCTCAACTTAGAGTAGCGACATGTACAATCCAGCGTCGTAAGAGACCGAGAGCAAATTGCAATCGTCCTGAGTTGGACTCGACACAAGGTTGGCATACACATATGGTCACGATCTTCATTGTAGATGACGAGACAATTCTTCATCGACTGTACAAGGATGTCTTTAGTATCAAAGGACATGAGGTCGTTGCTGATGCATATGATGGCGCCGAAGCTTTGGAGAAATTCACTAACTTCGATGTTAAACCCGAAGTCATTATTCTCGATCATAGGATGCCGCACAAAGATGGCATGCAGACAATGAAAGAGATTCTAGAGATTGACGCTTCTGCCAAGATTGTCTTCATTAGTGCTGATGCAAATGTGCGCGAGCAAGCAATGAGCAAAGGTGCTGCGAGTTTTGGTCTGAAACCAGTGACAATTCGTCATATGCTAGACCTTGTCGAGAGTGCAGTGTCGGACTAAGGGTTCTCGAGACCTCGACCAAACAGATTGTAGGGGGCAGTTTTGCATGAGAGATGTACTTCATTCTGGTATTTTGGTAGCTGGAGAGGTACCCTTACTTCGTGTTCTCTTGAAGATGGCTCTTGAAGACAACGGATTTGATGTGACTGGTGAGGTGGATAATCCTCAAGACCTTCTCATCATGTGCCAGAGTCAGAAACCAGCTGTTGTTCTAATTGATTTCAACTTAGATCAGATAGAGATTGTCCGGCTCATTGAGAGTCTTCTTGATATTGATCCAGTTCTTGCTTTAGTCGTGCTAATGGATCCAATAACCGGTCAAGGAGAGACCATACTCGCTGCTGGAGCAAGAGCTTTTCTACAAAAACCATTCAGCATGTATGATATGACAGATCTTGTTCGGAAAGTGAAACCTGTCTACTGATTTACTATTCTGGCAATCGTGCTTCTGGTAATGCAGTAATTTCGTTCGCGCTTATTTCGAATTGGTTCGACTTCGACCTTTCAAAAATCTGCTTAGTTTTGACAATTAGAAACAAAACTTCGCCTGAAAATCTCTTCAAACAAAGCGAGATACATCCTCGAAACCTATATTTCCCGTTTTCATAGAGTAGGCGGAGGAAAGCACTAGAAGCCTTTTGATTGCCAATAGCATCGAAACCCAAGCGATGCAAAAAAAATACCGAAGGCTTGCTAGATTTACGGATGATGCACGTTGAAAGACAATCCAATAATTCCAGAGTTCATGATGTATTCAGCAGATCTAGAAGACTCTGAATTAGAGGAGTTGAAGAATCGAATTGAAGTTCATTCTCGCTCAACAACAGATCAATTCATGCTTTTCACTGATATCTTGATTGAATATGTCGGAAGTGGTCAGTGGAAGAATAGAAGTCCATCATTCTTAGCAATGTGTGCGAAGGCTAGTTTTCTAAGGGGAATGTATGGATTCAACCAGATTCTAGCTAAGGACTCTCCGAATTTAACTTGCAAGGGTTTCGCTGCAGCAGCATATTGCAGACAAAGTCTTGACCCTAGATGGCTTAACAATCTCCAAAATATCACCAATCAAGCATGGCAAGCTAAAGATTACATTGCTTTTGCTGAATTGTCTGGACAATTGGCATCCATTCTTAGCGATCTTGGTTACACCGATCACGCTAGAGAAATCGCATCCGAAAGCATCGAGAAAGTGACCATTAATACATCCAAACACACAGACATTCGCAACATGGTTCAAGCTGCTCTTCTTAGAGCGAGGATAATTCTTGCCTTCATTGCTGTCTCTTCAGAATCTCGTGAAGAGGCACTCATGCGACTTGATTCAGCTCAAGATACAGCAACACATCTTGGCCATCAGTTAGCGTTGAATGACATCAGGTTCTATAGGGGTCGAGCTCTGGAAGATTTCTATGAACACGACAGAGCACTAGCCTTAGTAACTACTGCTCTAAGAAATTATGAGAAAATGGGTTACTCCCAAGGTGTGGCATTTGCTCGGAATCTCCGAGGAGTTATTCACCTTAATATGGGACGCCTCCAGGAAGCTCGTGACGAGTTTGAGGAATTACTCATCATCCAGCAACAGCTCAATAATCAAGTGGGTCTCGCTAAGACACTGATTAATGTTGGCGAGATAGATAGGGCGTTAGGTCAGATTGGACAAATGGAGACCTACAATCGAAAAGCACTCGAAATCAGTCAAGAAGCAGAGTATATGAGAGGCATTGCCACTGCCACTGTTAACCTAGGTGACGTTGCAGTGCAAAAGGGAGATGCTGAGGAAGCTATCCGTCTTTACAATGAAGGAATAACAATCTCTGAAGGAGCCGGAATGAAAGACACCCTTGTATTGGCACTATTTCAGGCTGGAGATGCTAATTTCACTCTTCAGAAGTACGATGAAGCAATTTCTTGCTATCACAGAGCCAAAGAAGTATCCCGTGAGATTGCACATCTTCTCTATGCTTTCAATGCTGACGCCAGCGAGATTGTGACGATCTGGGAAACGGGCGATGAATCTGAAGATGATCTTTTGAAGATGCTTAGATCAACTTTAGGTAACTCAAAAGGTTGGAGCGAAACTCCTGATTCTAAAATGATGAGAAATGTTAGAAGAACAGTCCTAGAAGATCCCCGGAGTAACAGTGACCTGTGTATATTCTTTGACGGTGAGAAAAATTTCGAATGCAGAGTGGAACGGACTGGCCTTAGAAAGGAATGCTTCGGCAATCTTTATTGGAAAGGTGGGCTCTGTCCTTATTTCAAAAAATTCATGGTACGACTTGAAAAGTGAGTTCTATCACATGAACGGTTCTCTACTTCTCAAGATCTACAACAAACTCTTCTTCTTTCTCCTGCGAAGATTTCTTTTTCTTGAGCTGTTGAGCTTGACTTGAAAACATTCTCTCAAAAAGTTGTAGAGCTTCTTGGGCTGTGCTAGTCCAAGCTTCTTCTTCTATCGATTCATCCATTTGTTGTCGAACCGGGTCTAGGAGGGTCCGTACTTTCTGGCAACTCTCTTCATCCCATTGAGCCTCATCCATGATGATTTCGATTTGGCGAATTATTTTGCCCCTGAGAGATGCGAATCGCATTCTCTCTTCATCCAAGTCAGAGAGTCGTCTATTGACCTTACCTAATTCTCGGAGTAATCTTCTAACGGCAGCAACATCAGGTCTTGCCTCAGGTATCACAAAGCCCTGGGGGATCACTATTCTACCGGTTCGACCGTGTCTTGTTAGTCTGACAACAAAGGAATCTGGAAGGATAGTTGTTGACAGTCCAAATCGCACATTCAACCTGTAGTATACTCTATCCGGACCTAGGTCACTCTCACCATGTTCTCTTTCTACGAGACCCGCTTTCTGAAGTGATTCAAGATGCTTGAACACTCCTCGAGGTGTTAGCCCTAGCATCGTACTCAATTCATAGGGATAATGTGCACGCTGTGCAAGAAATCGAAGAATCCGCCTTCTAGTTTCGTTGCCTAGAGCTTTGAAAACTCTGTCTAGATCACCGGGTCCCTCTTGTGACATTTTGTTCTAGTCCTTTGTTTGTAGATTGATTACCGGGTGTGAATTACAAATAATCAACTTTCTCCCAGATTCCAAAGAGGAATTGGAGCCATTCCAAATAAAGCTCATCAGGTTGCCAGAATTCAATTCCTGAATTTGATAACCAATCTGGGAAGACTTGTTCTTGCTGGTCTGATTCCATTCTGTTTTCTCCAATAAATCAACGATACATTGGATCACTCGAAATGTAGACTGATTGTGACAGTCAATTGTATCCGCTGCACCTAAGATACCAAAAGGTATCTTAGCATAAAAGGATTGTCACGTGACCATGGTCTACGGAGAAGAAAGCTTACCACGGTCAGGAGGTTTTTGGAGCGTTGATTGTGAGTGTGTCTGACTTCGATATTTATCCAAGAGAGTATCGCTTTTCTCGTATATTGGCCCTTGGCCTGTTAGGAATCCAGTTGAAACTCCATCCTTCGTCTTAATGACCGGTCGAGAAGCTTTCATCATGAGATACCTGAGAAACTCAAGATCTGTTACTTTTCTTCCCATTTTTCGTTGATATCGCATCTTTTCTTCTTCCCAGGTCAAAATATCGTGTTCTGTGAGCCCTTTGAATAGCTTATTCTTGAGTTTGCTCATTTCTAAATCACCAACAAAGTTAACCATTCTAACCAAAATGTATACTCATGTATTACCTAGGAAGTACTGGTATCATACCGTTGTAATCCATGTTTTTGAGCTAATTCGACTAGACCTTCACCGTTTGTTATGATTCCTTGTCATCAGGTCTTTTCTTCTTTTTCTTCTTAGGCTTCTCAACTTCAGGGTCAACAGATTCAACCTCTTCAGCTCCAACTTCAGTTGTCGGTGCCGGTGTGAATGTCGCTTCTGCACGTTCGGGTCGAGGTGTATGATAGAGGCTCTCAGAGCGGGTCTTAGTGAACTGAGTAACTGCAGTCCATGTGGCTGAACGATCTGCTAATGGAGTTAGTTTCTTGATGCGAAACATCACAATCGCAGCCAAGTCGATTAGAATGATGTTCATTCCTAAAAGAAGCAGAGATCCAATCCCAATTTCAATTAGAGATATGTTTACGTAGATTGCACCCAACATCATCATTAGTGCAGCATTTACTGCTGGCGGCATAAGAGCGGCTGAGATGGCAACACCAACCAAACTTGACATGTCTCCCTTGGTAACAGATACAGCTACCGCGGCTCCTGAGAATATTGCCACCCCAATATCAATTGGTGAAAATCCAGCACGTCGGGTTATCTCCGTAAGAATGATTGGGATGTTATTGAAGTTGTTTTGAACTCCTAGCACAAAATCACCCGGGGGTCCTGGATATAGAATTGGTAATGCTAGGGCCATTACTATTCCTACAGCAAATGAGAGTCCTAGTGAAATAAGCTCATTTCTTGTTCCTTTGAAGAATAACGCTTTATCTCTAACTACATATCCAAGTGCAACACCTAACATCGGCCCAATTAGTGGTGAGAGAAGCATTGAAGCAACTATCACTGTGATATTATTCTGAATTAGTCCAAATCCAGCCATTGCTGCCGCAAGAATGGAGAACGCGATAAAGTCAAAGCTCAAAGAAGATTGCTTTTTCACGTTCTCATATATTTCTTCAACTGCTAATGTAGCATCTCGCTGAATCCTTGTATCTTGGACCTCTTCAACCTCACGTGGAAGTGATGCTGACAGATCTAGGATGTCGATGTATCCATATTCTACACCCACTCCTCTACTTTTCAGCTTCTCGATTGTTTCACTCACCTGATCATCAGTAGACCTGAAATGCAATAGATGCGCATTGTCAGTGCTTAATTTTGTGACGTTACTAACACCTAACGTATCTACAATAAAATCAAGTACAGCCTCGGTTTTTTCATATGGTACAGTTATTTGCACCTGTTTCACAGACGCACATCTCCTGTGTTAATTCGGGAGCTTCATTGGAGAGCTATTAAGAGTTTCTTGGTAGGCCATCTTTCGGTGATTGTAATACCATTAATACCAAATTACTGTGTTTGCGCATTAAACACCAAGCTTTTCTTTGGTAAATCACTTCCAGCGAAAAGAGGACATAAGAATGGGTGTCATTGAGGTACTTGCTGCATGGTTTGTCCTATCCCTCACGGGAGCACTTGCACCTGGACCCCTCTCTGCGGCTGTCATCCAACAAGCAAGCAAACGAGGTCGTCTTCATGGTATCCTGCCTATGGTAGGACATGCCATTGTGGAGCTCGGGATCATTGGTGCCATAATATTGAGTGTTAATGCGCTAACACTGACACCAATTACTGTGGATATTCTGATGGGTTTTGGTGGAGTAATCATCATCCTTTTTGGACTATTATCACTCAGAGATTACAAATATGATGAATCTGATACTAGTCCTGAGATAAAGAAAGAAACCTCTACAATAACTGTGCTTGAGGCCACAACTCAAGGTGCCCTTGTCAGCATCTTCTCCCCATATTTCCTTTTGTGGTGGTTTGGAGCTGGTCTCTCGTTCATCAGTATCCTTCTTGCAGACCTTCAATTGAATATCGGAACAGTGTTCATTGCTGGCGTGTTAATCTACTTCACACATATCTCAACGGATTTAATCTTTGGAGCTTTTCTATCAGTTAGCGCTACATATGGAAGTGAGAAAGCTCAAGTTGAATCAAAGGCTGGTCGGCTGAACCTTGTTAATATTGGGATTGGTCTGTTTCAAGTTGCACTAGGTCTCTCCTTTGTCTTTCTTGCGCTTCCTAGTCTTCTTTTCGGTTCATAGTGAATCCATTACAACGCAGAACTCATTAGGAGGACCTCGTAGAATAATTTGGGTGTGTCCATGAAAAAGATTCTAATCACCGGGTTCGAACCATTTGACGGTTTCACAGTTAATCCTGCAGCAGAAGTTGCTAAATCTTTAGATGGACGGAAGGTTGGGGAATATTCCATCAGAGGATTAGTAGTCCCATTTGATTATTCAAAAGCCATTGAAGTTGTTGAACAAGCAATTAGTGATTATGATCCTTCAATTATCCTCTGTTGTGGGCAAGCTGACCAAGCTGCAATTTCAATTGAGAGAATCGCTTTAAATGCAATCTCGACAAAGCTTGCTGACAACTATGAGAACACACCTGAGTCGGACATTATTACACTCGATGGTCCTGTTGCATATTTCTCAAACCTCGATCCCTTTCAACTGGTCAAAGCTTTATTGGATAGCGGCATTCCGGCTCATGTGAGCTACCATGCTGGTCTCTATGGATGCAATTGGCTTCTCTACAACGTCATGGATGAGATAGAGCGTGGCTCACTTGATGCAAAAGCGACATTCATTCATCTTCCTCTACTTCCATCTCAATCTATAGAGAAAGACAAGATGTCAATGGCAACAATGCCCTTGGAAATGCAAATTGAAGCATTATTGGTTATCATCAAATCTCTCAGCTAGTTGAGCTACCAAGCTCTTCACCGAACACTTTCAGAATCATGAATCCCAGGAGAGCCCCAAGTAGAGTGGCAATCGTTCGCTCTACAAGCATTGCTGGAAAGATCACAAATCCAAAGACACCAGCAGGAATTTGAAGTAGGTAAACCGAACCCATTGCCATCATTGAATGGTCCAACATTGCCCCAACAAAAGTAAAGGGAATGAGTTGAAGATAAGATCGATTCGGGTTGAATTCAAATTTCTTGATTTGGAAGATTAAGGAAACACCTGCAGCTAGTATGTAAGGTACCATAAACCACCAGGCTTCATAAACTACGATTTCATAGAGAACTATCACTATGATTAGGTAGAAAGTCGTAACCAATGGACCTGGAATATCGAGACCACCGGCTTTTGTTGTTTTCTTTAATGCTAAACCGGTGAATAATGCAGCAACTGCTGGTCCTAGGATAGTTGTTGGAATGATAAGGTATACACCTCCACCAATAGGTAGACTGACCATCGTTGCTACTATACCTGCGATCAAGCCAAAGCCAAACCCTCTCCATGGACCTAGA
>SOKL01000084.1 GCA_004376265.1 Candidatus Thorarchaeota archaeon | reverse complement strand
GGATGTGCAACATCCATCTCTTTCAGAATTGTGGCGCCATCGTTTGAGACCGTGATATCCCCAAAACCATCAACCAGCATTTTATCCATACCTTTTGGTCCTAGACAGGATTTTACTGCTTCGGCGATTACAATTGCGGCCATGATGTTGTTCCTTTGGGCATCGCGACCACGTGTACGCTCTGTATCTTCACGAAGTACGATAACCGGGACTTGTTGATTACTCAAATTTATTCCTCCAATTTAGTCCCACTTCTAACATACAGTAGCGAGACATTACTAATGCAAAACTGTACATGCACTTCGTGCGCATGTAGTCTAATTCGAATTTTCTTTCCTGTGTTTTTAAAGCTTGTCAAAGCTGTCAAAAAACTAAGGATTTCTTTACAATGCTGGTCGTCTGAGAACGACGTTGTCCCCCCTCTTTGCACCGATTGCTTGAGAAATATGTGAACATTTTGCTTTAGTGATGTAGTATGTTTCAATACCAGTCATTTGCTGAATCTCTGGAACGGTCTCAATGTTTGCTTGTCCCTTGGAGATAATCAGGTCACTGTGTTTGACCAAGCTTAGAAATTCATTGCTTACAAATTGAATCGGAACTCCATGTGCCCACGCACCGCTATCTGCAATTGTAACAAGTTGTTCAATCTCTGTATTCTGTATATCTTCGATAGTGGCATCATTGATCATGGCTCTTCCTTTGACAACGAAAGTTATTTCCCATCCTAACTCTTTCAACATCCTAAGAAGTGGAATGTCGAGAATGACTTCTCCTGCATTATCTGCCAAGAAAAGCAACTTGCCAGTTTGAGACTTTAGGGATTCCCAAAGATGTTCGGAATCGTCTAGAGCAAATCCTTCTCGTTGAATCTCATCAAATACTTCGACCAACAAATCCAGATCTGGACTATTTTCCACTGAGTTGAAGTCGATTATATTACCATCAATGGAGGCTGCTAAGCATGCTTGAAATCGTTCTCTATCTTGAAACTGATCTATTTTCTTTTCGATAATTGGAAGTGCTCTCAATGCAGCATCTTTACTTCGCTGTTTAATTTCCTTGTACGGATTCTCAATTCCTTCTCTCTCGTAGATTTCTTGATAGAGTGTGACCGAGAGGAGAATCGGAGTGAGATTCTTAGCGTACCCTTCTGATATTCGCTCGTATGCCAAATTGAAAAGACTGTATTGTTTTTCTTTGTCCTGAGTCAGAAGTGGGATGAGAGTCTTCAAGCTGCTGATAATACATGCTGAGCAATCGGGGATCAGTGGGACTTCAATGTCGTCACTCATCAATTGGACCTTCCTCTGTGGTGTCATCTCCCTTTTTGACCATCAAGTACGCATCTTCGCCATCTCTGTAATATCCTCTAAGTACCCTACGAACGGTATACTCAAGTTTTTCGTAGACTACCACTGCCTCTTCATTGCTTTTCCTAACTTCGAGGAAGAATTCAGTCGCTCCATAGTCTCTCATCCCTTTCATCCCCGCAGTGATTAACGCTGATCCAATTCCCATGCAGCGTAATGTTTGTAGAACTGCTACTGAAACAATATGTCCTTTCTTTGCAGGCAATCTTCCAAATCCTGAAATTCCCCTTTCGATTCTGCACATAATATAACCGATAATCTCATCCTTGTATTCAGCTACAAAGAATGCCTTTGGAGCATGATAATGAAGACCCAAAAAGAATTGTTCAGGGTAGTTCTCAGGAAGACACCTCTGATTGATTGAAACCACCCACTTGATATCGTCCGGCTGGAATTGGCGAAGAGTGTAGGAGCTATTCATTGTTGCAAAATCTTAATCGCCATACTTCTTTTATCACTTATGTAGAGGCTCTAATGACGATTGAGTCTAATTCTCAAAGCTTATCTTGAACATAATTTGATTCTTGGTTATGTCTGTGATACTTCTTGGTGGGACACCTGGAACTGGGAAGACAATGGTTGCCAAGATTCTGGGGAGTAAATTGAGCATTGAAGTTATTTCTCTTAGCGAACTGGCAGAAAAGTCTGGATGCATCTCTGCAGAAGACAAAGCACGCAAAACAGGAATTATCAATGAGGACTGTCTTGTAGATGCACTTCTCACATTGACAGAAGATAAAACCAAAACGCTAGTGCTTGAAGGTCATTACATAGATTTAGTCCCCAATAGCTCAGTCCAATGGGTCTTTATTCTTCGTACGCATCCTGAAAAACTCAGAGACCGACTAACCGAACGAGCATATACCAACAATAAGGTCTCAGAGAATGTTGAAGCCGAAGTGCTCGGAGTATGCCAACTTGATGCTCTCGATGCCTTTGGTGAAACGAAAGTTCACGAGATTGACACCTCAGAACTAAGTGCTCCTCAGACAGCAGCATTGATAGCGAGTTTGATGAAGGAATCTCCCGATCCAGAGAGGATTGATTGGTTGGCCCTCTTAGAGAAAGAAGGTCGCGTCGACGATTTCCTAAGCGATTAACTACTCAGCTTCCTTCATCGCAATTGCGAGTAGTGCTACTACTCCAGCAATAACCATTGAGAGCGCAACTGGTGTGGCATAGATAAAATCTGTATACTGAGGTTGAGCACTGACTCCCAGTGTGATTAGGAAGTATACTGTGCCTCCAGACATTATGAGGAGTGCGGCAGGAATTATTGCCAGCCATGTAGCTCTTGGATTTGAATAAGCAAAGTAACTAAGTATAATCATGAAAGCTCCTGAAATGACTGGAAAGAGGTAAATCGGTCCGCCTGTTCGCATGAAGGCATCTACGAATGTATCAAACCCGACCTCTGGTGGAATTACTGCTAGATCCCGTTCCATCACCTTCAGAAATTGAGACATGATTGCCATGATTCCTCCTAGTATCAACACCAATGCAGGCCAGCGATAATTGATCAATCCAAGCTGACGTTTTCTCAGCTGTTTCTTGAGCTCCTGAGCTTTTCTTTGACGCTCAGATTCACGACTGACCTCAATTTCTCTTTCTCTCTCTGTCAGTCCATCAACTGCATCAGAATCAGCTTCCTCATCGATAGCGTCAATCAATTCATCAGCCATCTCTTCGGAATCATAGTCTTCGTCGAACATTCTGGTTCCCGATGCTTCCAACTGTTACTGTATTTAAGCATCAGTATCTAAGAGATTTTTATGGCGGTGGGAAGTTTCCCAAGAGTTCTATCTCTTTCACAACTGGACTTTCTAATATCTCATCGATTGCTTTCAGAATTTCTGACTCATCAAATACGTTGAATAATTTTTCAGGACTTATTGTTTCATATCTCATCACAGAAATCCTGTCATCAACAAGTTTCTCCAAATTATCGCTAT
>SOKL01000268.1 GCA_004376265.1 Candidatus Thorarchaeota archaeon | reverse complement strand
AAAGAAACTCAAACCCTGAGAACAGAGCTTGAGAAACTCCGACAGTCTCCGCTCATTACTGCGACCGTAGTTGAGATGCTTGACGATGGAAGGGCTGTTGTGAAAAGCTCTACTGGACCTAACTTCGTTGTGCATGTAGCATCCTCGATCTCGAGAGACCGACTTTCACCAGGCATGAGAGTTGCTCTGAATCAGCGATCATTTGCTGTAACTCAGGAGCTTCCGCCCCCGCGAGACCCAATGATTCGAGCCATGGAGATTGAGGTGGCTCCAGACGTTTCGTATTCAGATATTGGAGGCTTAGATAAGCAGCTTGATGATCTTAAAGGGACTGTTGAATTACCTCTTCTGAAACCGGAGTTGTTTGAGAGGGTTGGCATTGACCCACCTCGTGGCGTATTGCTCACTGGTCCCCCTGGCACAGGAAAGACTCTAGCTGCTAGGGCAGTTGCACATGAAACCACCGCTACCTTCATTCGTGTGATTGGTTCAGAATTAGTTCAGAAGTTCATAGGGGAAGGTGCTAGATTAGTACGAGAGGTATTCTTGCTCGCGAAAGATAAGGCTCCTGCGATAATCTTCATAGATGAATTGGATGCTGTGGGCTCTCACCGACTTGATGTAGCGACTTCGGGAGACCGTGAAGTGCAGCGCACTCTCATGCAATTGCTTAGCGAGCTAGATGGGTTTGCTTCTCGTGGACAAGTTGCCGTGATTGGAGCCACAAATAGACCTGACATACTGGACCCAGCCTTGCTTAGGCCTGGACGCTTTGACCGGATTATTGATTTCCCGCTACCTGATGACAAGGGCAGAGAGAAGATTTTCGCCATTCACACTCGTGGAATGAACATCGAATCTGAATTCAGCTATAAGCCATTGCTATCATTGAGTGACAAAATGTCGGGAGCAGATATCAAGGCAGTCTGCACAGAAGCTGGCATGTTTGCGATCAGTGAGGATAGAGGGTGTGTTACTCAGGACGACTTTCTCAAAGCAATAAAGAAGATTCAGGAGCGCCAGCAAGAGAAGTTCCCAAGCAACATCTATTGCTAAGTAATCAATGAGTTCAGAGTTTACATGCCATGCGTTATCGGGAGTTCCTCAGAAAAGAGATTGGTGATCGTTTTCCAGAGAGTATTTCCGTTCCTTCGGGTTTTCAAATCGTAGGACATGTTGCCCTACTACAGCTTCATGAAGGGCTGGATGAATTTGCACAGCTTATCGCAGAAGCTACAATGGAGTTTGACCATAGAATCCGCTCAGTGGCGGTCAAAACGGATCCAACGACAGGAATCATACGTAAGCCGGGGTATAGGCTGGTAGCAGGTGATTCCAATACTGTTACTGAGCATGTTGAAGGAGGAGTGTTGTTCCGACTTGATCCGTTGCGACTAACTTTTTCGGCTGGAAATGTCGCTGAGAGAATGCGCTTGTCCAACATTATTGAGAGAGAGGAGGTGATTCTTGACATGTTTGCATGCGTAGGACAGTTTTCTCTGCATATCGCTAAGAAGACTAGATCCAGGGTGGTGGCCATTGAAATCAACCCGGAGGCACACCGCTTTCTTGTTGAAAATATCAAGTTGAATGGAGTGGAAGAAAGAATGCAAGCTCTGCTTGGTGATTGTAGAAAGATGCACCCGGTTAATGAGGCGAATCGAGTAATTTTGGGATATCTCCACAATACTATCGAGTATCTGCCTTATGCTTTGAAGTCATTGAGGGAAGATGGCGGGTACGTGTATCTTCATGCTGCATTGCCAAAGAGAGATATTCCGAACATCAGTAATACAATTAATACCATTGCAATGGAACAGGGTTTTGACGCTGAGTTTTCTGTGCGAGAGGTGAAACACTACTCTCCCGGTATTGAGCACTACGTGTTTGACATCCACGCTACACCCATTCGTACATGTTGAAACTAAGCACAAGCATTTTATCAGGTTCGAAAGACCACATATGATGAACTCAGATATCAAGTCCATGACTAGGAAGACGATTGACTGAGGTGTGATTCAATGGGATTCAGAGGTATGTCACCAAAACAAATGGCTCGGATGATGAAGAAAGCAGGAATCGAGCAGAAGGATATTGCTGGCGTGAAGGAAGTCCTGTTTAGGTTCGAAGATAAGGAATGGGTCATATCGAATCCCCAAGTGATGATGATTAAGCAAGCAGGTAGTGAATCGTTCCAGGTATCGGGTATGAAGACAGAACGTGGACTTACCGCAAGCGTTGAAACCGAAGAGGCGCCGGTGGACAAAGAGATTGAAATTCCTATGGAAGATGCAGCCTTGGTGGCAAGTCAGACTGGAGCTAGTATTGAAGACGCCATAGAAGCTCTGAAGGAGAGCAAGGGCGATTTAGCTTCTGCGATACTGAAACTTCGTCACGGTTAGCTACTCTTCTGCAGCAAGCCGATCTCGTATGATCTTGGTTCTGAAGAAGTCTTCTCGTTCTCTTTCCTCCAGAGCCAACTTCACGTGTCTAGTTGTTGCCCCTAATCTCGGGATGACAATGGTTTCAAGAGCTGAAACCCTTCTCTTTGTTCGTTCAATCTCAAGAGCAAATCGCTTCACAGTTGTTTCTATTTCAGCAAGTCTAACAATTGCCCGAAGTGCATCTCTAAATTTTATACTCATCACATCTAGTCTTGCGCTTGAATCAACTAATGAATAAGGAAGATCTGGGTAGCGTTGTTGAACTGCTAGAACAGGAACACGAACCCCCATCATTGAACGAGTGGTGATTCGGAGGTCAGCACGTACCTGACTTGCATAAGCAAACTCCACAACTCTTGATGGCCCCATAATCATCTTAGCTTGAGTAAGTGCTGAGAATGCCTCAGACAATGATTCTTCCATGGCTTCACGAGACTGTTTGATTGCTGCAATCGAGTTGAAGAACTCCATGATTAACGAATCCAGCTTCTCCTTGAGAAGATCATAACCACGCTGAGCTAGTCGTTTCCTGTTCTCGAGACGAAGCAGTTCCATACGTGTTGTCTTCGTGCCCGGTAGGATTTTGCTCATTGGATTCACTTCAACAGAAGAGATCAGATTTCGCATCTATTACTCTAATGAGTGGCTCAATTCAAGAGTTCCTAAAACTCTTGTGCTGAACATCAGCCAAGTGTAAAAGCCAAGGCGCCTATTATGACACCGAAGATGCAGATTATGAGCCATTCGCGCAGATACTTCTCAATCATCTGAGGCTTCTCATCAATCTGACCAGTGACTATGAGAGTCATAATGCACAGGAAGAGGAAAGCGAATGGGAGTGCAACAGTTGAACTAGTGAGAGGTGTATCTGTGATGAGCAGCACACC
>SOKL01000221.1 GCA_004376265.1 Candidatus Thorarchaeota archaeon | reverse complement strand
TATGCCGGGTTTTGGGTCGGTCTCCCTTCCAGATCAAGATAGACGAGATTCAGGTCGGTATCATGAATCTACAGAATATTCGGGACCGGATGTCTATGGGACTGAAGCTCCCTGGACTATTGAGCGCCCTCCATCAGAAGCGAGTGGTTGCAGCAAAGCATGTGCAATACTTTGCATCGTGTGTTTTATCCTCCCTATTATTTCGATAATTATGTTCTTCTTCTCAATACTTGAACTGCTATTCGGAGGTTAATCCACGGTCAAAGATAAAAGGAACATAATCACTGACGCGGCTAATTACTCCGTGAATATTATCTACCAGGTGAGAGTATTTGACAGAGGCTGAAGTAGAAGACAAGCGTATTACCCTCGCAGAAGCCGCAAAGAAAGTTTCTGATGGTGATGATCTTTTCTGGGGCGGCTTTGGGTATCAGCGACCACCAATCGCATTTTCACACGAGCTTGTCCGTCAAAAGAAGCGAAACATCACTGTCTACACATGTGGTTCTGAAGTAGACCTAGAGATCATGGCTGGTTCAGGAGTTGTCAATCGATACGAGATTGCCTTCTCTGCGATTGAAGCCTTGGGACTCTCAAACAATATTCGCCGTCGCGTTGCTGAAGGTGCTCTCGAAGTAGAGGATTACACTAACTTGGCAATGGCAATGCGTTTTCTGGGTGGGGCACTAAACGTTCCATTCATGCCTCTTCGTAGTATGATGGGTACAGACATGGTTCGCTTGGCTCGTTATCGTGGGGAAAATAAGCTCAAGGTGATTGACTGTCCGTTCACTGGTGAGAAACTAACTGTAGTTCCTTCTCTAAAACCTGCATTCAGTATTGTGCATGTACAACGTGTTGATAAGACTGGTAATGCACAAATTGACGGAATTGTTGGCGAAGACATTGAGGGTTCTCGCTGTGGCAAGAAACTCATCGTATTGGCTGAAGAAATTATTGATGAAGAAGAAATACGAACTCGACCTGACCAGACAAAGATACCTGCAATGTACGTTGATCACGTGGTCGTTCTGCCATTTGTAGCCCATCCTATGATGTGCCATAACTATTACGACTACGACCTCGAGCATCTTATGATGTTCCACAAGCTGACCCAGACAGAGGAAGGTTGGCAAGAGTATCTTAATGGTTACATACTCGGCGTTGAAGATCACTATGGATATCTTGATCTTGTTGGGTGGCCGCGGTTGATGCAACTGAAAGCAAAGAAACCTTGGGGGTACTGAGAGCATGGTCGAATACTCAAAAACTGAATTTCTAATTGCCTGTGCTTCAAGTCACGTTCGTGATGGAGAGAATGTATTTGGTGGGACGGGAATGCCCCTTCTCGCAGCTCTCCTCGCTAAACAAACTCATGCTCCCAAATCAAACCTCATCTCAGAAGCTGGTTTCATTGATGCTCGACCAAGAGAGGTTCCACTTTCGGTGGCTGACACACGTTACTACTATGGCTGTTCAGCATCAATTGGTCTAATCGAGACCTTGGGGTTCCTTCTTCAGGGAGGAAGAATCGATGTTGGATTCCTGGGTGCTGCACAAATCGATGAATATGGCAATCTCAATACTAGTTACATTGGTCCATATGACAAACCAAAGGTCAAACTCCCTGGTTCTGGTGGTGGGAATGACATCGCGTCTTCAGCCAAACGACTCATCATAATGATGGCTCACGACAAGCGTAAATTTGTGAAGAAATTGGACTATATGACCTCTCCGGGGCATCTTGAAGGTCCTGGTTCTCGTGAGAAATGGTCGATGGTAGGAAATGGTCCTGAGGTTGTAATCACTGATATGTGTAAGATGGATTTTGAACCAGCGACTCTGAAGATTCGATTAAAGTCGGTTCATCCCGGATACACAACTCAGGACATCTTAGACAATGTGATGTTCGACCTCATTGTTCCTGCTGAAGTGCCAACTACTCTAGAACCAACACAAGACCAGATTGATATCATGCATCAACTCGATCCTAAGGGAATCTACCTCGGGAAGGGTGGTTGAATCCTGGAGTGTGATCTGCTTTGAACTCATTGCATATCCATAAGTTTGATGCAGTTATCTTTGATCTCGATTCCACGCTTACAGATACTCATAGATATCCTTTTGTTGCATGTGAATGGCTTCTTCGAAAAGTCGGAGTTTTTTCTGAGGAGCAGATGATTACATACATTCGTATTCTTGTGACAAGATATCGAGAAGCGATTCAATCAATTGTTGAGGGTGCTCTCTATCGAAACCCTTTCGATATTGTAAAGACTGCGATGGAAAATAGCCTGCGTGATCTCGATATCCGTGTAGACTATGACTTGATTGAGGAGGCAACTCAGCGATTCAAATCGTTACATATAGAACTCTCTACGCCATATGACGGAGTAAACGAAGTACTTGATTCATTAAAAACAAAAACGAAGCGGTTGGGCGTACTTTCCAATAGTTTCGAAGGTCATGCTAAGATCATTCTGAAGAAACTCGAACTAAGCCACTACTTCTCCTCAGTAATTGACTGCGGTGATGTTCAAGCTTACAAACCCATGAGTTTCCTGTTCGAAAGAGTTGTACAAAACCTCAATGTGGAAATCTCAAAATCTATCTATGTTGGTGATGAGTATTATGCAGACATGGTGGGAGCGAAGAGTGCAGATATGACCACTATCTGGATAAACAATAGGGAGCGGTCGTTGTCGGATCTTATCGCAAAACACGGAGCCCATTCATCACCTGACTATGTTTTGAGTTCTGTTTCGGAAATGTGTGAGCTGCTCTAGAGATTTCGATGAGCCTGATTGTTTCCCGATACACAGATACCAACGCAACAAACATATTAACCACCAGAAGGAGTTCCTTTCTGTACGCTACTTCAGTAAAGATGGAGATGTAAATTCCTTGAGCAACGACGAAGATTTCAGTGGACCAATGCAGGCTCGTTCGGACCTTATTGATATCCTGAGCCATGACCCAGCAAACACTGAAGCTATTGTCAAGATAATCACACATGAACTCAAGGATCTAAAAGATAGTAAGACTGTGTCAGAACTCTCCAATGCGTTGAATGATGCAGCTGAATCTTCAAACGTGAATAAAGAGGCGAAGGACAATGTCCTCTATTTGCTCACAAAAACAGCTCCTGATGTTCGACAGATGATTCTTGTACAAACCATTGAGGAGCTTCTGAAACTCCCCTCAAGCAAGAAACCCACGATAGACGCTCTTACACGAGTATCTTCTGAGGATAACGTCAAAATGGTGATGGCCTGGGTTGAACGAAAGATCCTGACCCTGAACCAAGCAGTCTATGTTCTTCTCTACCCTGACTCATCA
>SOKL01000277.1 GCA_004376265.1 Candidatus Thorarchaeota archaeon | reverse complement strand
CATGAGACCGACAACAGCTTATGGTGTATCAAAGGTCTTCGTTGAGCTATGGGGCGAATATTATGTCAAGCGTTACGACATGGACTTCCGCTCACTGAGATATCCCGGCATCATCAGTGCTGAAACCCTTCCAGGTGGGGGAACAACTGATTATGCTGTGGAAATCTTCTATGAGGCTTTGAAGAACAAGAAGTATACCTCATTCCTCGACAAGGGTACGTACTTACCGATGTTATACATGCCAGACTGCTTGAAATGCACCATCGACCTCATTGAAACTGATGCTAGCAAGCTGAAGCACAGGAGCTTCAACGTCACTGCGATGAGCTTTGCACCTGAGGAGATTTCTGAGGAGATCAAAAAACACATCCCAGAATTTGAGATTAGTTATGAACCTGACTTCAGACAACAGATTGCAGAGTCATGGCCAGCATCATTAGATGATAGTGTTGCTCGTGAAGAGTGGGGATGGAAACCAGACTATGGTCTCCCAGCAATGACTAAGGATATGCTGGATAAACTATCGAAGAAACTCGGAATCGATTACTAGGTTGAAACTATAGCAGATTCTAATAGCGTCACCTTTATGTCATTGGTAGCACCGAATAGTATTATTCGCTTGGTGAGTGTAAATGGATCGGCAACCCCTCTACTTCACAATCTTCATCCTGACCATCCTGATTGGTTCTTCATTGTACCTTTCTTGGTCAGTTGATAGAGGAATGGGCGGGATTACAGTAGAGAGAATATCAATAGAGAGAGTTCCAGGTAGGCCTGTCGAGCTTCTGATTTATGCACCCAGAGCTGAAGCAATGGGAGATCATTTAGAGCCAATGCCAATAATACTATCACTTCATGGTATTGCAGGGTCAAAAGAGGGAATGTACGCTTTCAATATCGAACTGGCAAGGAGAAACTTCACGGTCGTTTCGGTGGACTCACCTGGGCACGGAGACTCAACATTACCATTCGTTGTATCAGACTTTAACACAATGGCACTAGATGCGTACTACGCACTTCGCTACGTTCAAACAACATACCCGAGTGTCCACAACGAGAGTTATGGGGTTATCTCTCATTCACGCGGTTTTCGAGTTGGAATTGAGCTTCAAGATTTTCCAATTGCTCCAATAGCTTACGCTGCTGTAGGAGACATTGGACAGATGGAATTAGGCGAGTATGTCAATTTCCCCGGAAATCTGATTATCGCTGTAGGTGAATATGATGAGATGATTTCTACTGAAGACGCACTACATGCAATTCAGGTAGCAACTGGAAATTCATCAGCTGAAGCTGGAGTGACGTATGGTTCTCTAGCAAATCAAACTGCATACCGCTTGGCACTCGCTCCAACAGATCATGTCTTTGAAGCAGTCGACACGACTATCGTAATGGAAACAGTATCCTGGCTCGTTCAAGGAGTTCAGGGAGCGACTCAGTTTTCCCATACCCTTGACCCGCAGAGTCAAGTGTATTTCAACAAAACAATAGCGACATTCACTGGTGCATTGTTCCTACTTGTTTCGACATTTCCGATTATGGTACTAGTTCATAGCTATCTCCCGGAAAAAATACGACCTAGAAGAATAGAGCTGAAGACTCGATCATACAGTATCATGAAGACATTCGTTATCAGCTCAATATTGGGAGCTGTAACTATCGCTATCTATGCGGCAACAACAGCAACAGGGTTTCAATTAGAGAATATTGGACTAGCCTGGCCAAATTCCATGTTTGCCACGGGTCTCCTCCTCTACTACTTCATAGGAATGATAGGAGTCCTTTTGTTGATGTATATCTTCATGCGTAGAGAAAATACAAATTTGGCTTTGGCATCTGTTGGAGTTGAAAGATTAAATCTGGGAGAACACGGAAAAGACATTCTGAAGAGCCTCCTCATTGCAGGGATACCAATTGCCTGGGTTATGTTCTGGCTTGCCATTATGGGATTGCCAGAGACGGTGGAACCATACACAATCATTGCGCTACTTAGATGGCCAGTGGGTGACCGAGCTATTAACACGATAATTATAGCAATTCTATCAATTCCGTTCCTAGTAGTGGAAGCTGCATGGATTCGCGGGCTTCTAATGAGTAAAAGAGAATGGAGCGGAGGACGTCATAACATTAAATATGTACTACTAGCATTCATCTCGAAGTTCGCTGTGGCCTCAGTACTAGCGGTAGTCGTTGTCTTTGGTACAACAGCATTAGGATTGATAGCTGGCAAGATGGTGCTTCTTGGTCTTCTGTTGCTCCTGATGTTGATTGTGCAGATTCTTACTACTATCATAACAGCATATACTGCATTTGAGTTTGAGAATACATGGCCAGCTGTGATTTTAACAGCATTCTTGCTTGCAATAGTAGCAATGTCTAGTCTTCCTTTAGTTTAGAAAATTGTTCATTCAGGGGTTGCTATCTTCAAAGATTCTGAAATCAAGACCTTTTTCTTTCAACATCTTTAACATTCTCTCGACTGCTTTTTCGTCAGGCACTTCAAGAATCATCTCGAGCTCAGCCCTATTTGGAGGGATGTCAGGGTCGAATCGGTCTTGATTGATCTCAATAATACTCACACCGGACTCAGCAACAATACTGAGAATCATACTCATGCTCCCTATTCGGTCTAAAATTGAACCACGTACTCGAACTGATCGACCGAGTCTGAAGAGTTCTTTCTCAACAACTCGAGAAAGGAAGGACATATCGATGTTACCTCCGGAAAGCACTGCAACAGCATTCTTCTTTTTGATGTCTATTTTCTTATGGTGAAAAGCAGCAAGTCCAACACATCCTGCTGGTTCAACAACGATTTTCGCTCTTTCAAGTAGCATAAACAACGTACGTGTGACTTCTAGTTCCTCGACCGTAACAGCGCCTGAGAGCAAATTGTTTGCTATTCGGAATGTGATTCTTCCGGGTTTTTTCACGGCGATCCCATCACAACAAGTGTCTAGGTTCTCGACCTTAGTTATTTTCCCGTTCTCAATGGAGGCTTTCATTGATGCTGCACTTGCAGCTTCAACACTGTAAACTTGAACATCTGGTCTCTGCTCTTTTACCGCAATTGCAATACCCGAAATGAGACCTCCGCCACCCACTGGAACTGCTATTACATCAACATCAGGGCATTCATTTAGAATCTCCAAACCAATTGTACCCTGTCCAGCAATGACATCCTCATCATTGAAGGGATGGAGAAATGTAGCTCCTGATTTTTCAGCAGTTTCTCTCGCATGACCAAGAGCATCATCAAACGCGGTCCCATGGAGAATAATGTTGGCACCGTATCCTTGAGTAGCTTGAATCTTTGCTACGGGCGAGAAAATTGGCATCACAATTGTCGACTTGAGTCCCAATCTTGTGGCTGCATAGGCAACTCCTTGAGCGTGATTACCTGCACTCGCAGCAATGACACCAGCTTTCTTCTCTTTGTCAGTGAGTTGCGACATTGCATAAGCAGCTCCTCTGACTTTGAAAGATCCAGTTTTCTGAAGATTCTCCAACTTGAGGAAGACATTACCTCCAGTAATCCTGCTGAAAGTAGATGATGAATCCAATCTGGTCACGTGTTTGATATCCTTGAGGACTTCTCGCGCATCCTGAATTTTGGAGTAGATAGTGTTGTAGTTGTTCATCTTCACCAACGCAGGTTGCCTAGCACCTCTTGCTAGATTAATGATTCCACTGTTACTTCTACTTGTCACCATAGTGTCCTTTCATCATCGTGATAACTTCTTCTCGTGGAATTATTTCACGAGCAATAATTGCGAGGGTTTCTTCTTTCATTTTCCCTTCAGTAACTAATTGTCTGCCAGCTTCCTTTATGGCTTCTATAATATCACCCAATGGAGCACCCTGTTCCAAAGATGGATTGACAATCCATGCGTATGGCCTGAGAAGTGAACCCACAAACTCGCGATTCAAGTTCTTACTCATTGCCTTCATGTGAGTAATCAGCGGATCGAAATTGTCCATTTCAGTGAATCCACTTACTGAGACCAATGCGATTTTACCAGATTTCACATGATCTCGAAGCTCGTGTCGACAATGATCATCTCTCAGAACAAATGCTCCGTGCAGTAACGGAATTGCCCTATCTAGAAGTGTCTTGAGAGAGCCCGTCATTCCATCCACATAGACAGGTGTTGCATATACTAGTAAATCAGAATCAGCCATTTGTCCCAGAATTTCAGTCATGTCATCGTCTTGAATACACTTTCCCGGAGTTGTTGTCCAACAATTAAAGCATCCACGGCAGTCTCCTATATCAAGACCCTTTGAGTAGATGATGTCAACGTCAGCACCTGCATCCTTCATCCCTTCAACAAAGACGGAGAGGATACCACCTGTTGCACCACGTTCTTTTCTCGGACTTCCGTTAATCACAAGCACTTTCAAAGTTCAATGCCTCACCGTTGATTTTGAATTAATGCACATAAACTTTACACTCAATCAACCATTGTAAAACAGACTTTCTCTAAATATCAAAGTTGTACCACTTGGAGGAAATAGAATCAGAGTACTCTGTGTTTGATATCAATACCTCGTGCTCGGAGTTCCTCAATAAACAGATCAGGAGGAATACATCTCTCTGGTGTGAGTACGCCTTTCTCTGTAATGCGACCATCTGCCATCATCATTGCAGTCACTGCAGCTGGAAATGATGTCATCCGCATCATAGAGGTTAATCCTGTTGCATCATCGTGATAATCGATTATCTCATACTCGACGGTTCGAGATTCAGTTCCTTTCCAACCTTCTATCATAGTTCGGACAAGCGTGACATCTTTGCCTGATGGTGGGAGGTTCTTTTCGAGCAGTTTCTCGAGAACGTTTCTGGGCGCGATTTTCTTTCCTTCCACATCAATCTCGTTACTATCCATCAGACCTAATTTCATCAGACACCACATCTTATGACCATGTCCCGGATATCTGATTGTTTTGTAGTCTAGATTATTTACGCGACCAAGATATGTATGAGGTAGCGTCGATGTACCTCCGCTTGTGTTGAAAGCTTCAAGCTTGCCGAATGGTTCTGGAAATGTTAACTCCTCAAATCCAACTAGAGGATCCTCAATTACAATTTCACCATTACGGATTGCAACACATGGTTCTACATACTCGTTAATCAAACCTTCAACAGCGAAAATCAATGCGTAGTTTAGGGGTGGACGTGGGTCTTGTTGGAGACCTCCAACTCGTATTTTCACACTCTCGACTCTATCAAGGTATTCTATTCCTTCTCTTGCTAGAACACTGACCATTCCAGGAGCAAGTCCACAATCAGGGACTACTGTGACTCCAGCGTCTCCCGCTTGATCATTCATCTCAATCTGTTGTTCAACGATTGTCCCATTGCCTCCAAGATCACACATGTGAGTACCGGTTTCTATTGCTACCTGTGTGTGAAGAAGATTGACTTTGTAACTGACTGCACTTACCACAGAATCAACTTTTGAGAAAATTTTCACAAGTTGAGCCTTCTTTGTAGCATCTACCGTTTCAGCTATAGCTTTTGGACCAACCTCTTTTGCAAGAGCCTCAGCGCATTTTGGATCAATATCTGCAACTATAATTTGTTCGACACTGTCTTGTCTAACCAGATCATAGGCAGCACCCTTGCCCATGAGACCGGACCCCAATACAAGGACTTTCAAGTTGTATTTCTCCTCAGACCGATGCTTATGAGGCAGATAGTCACGGCATGTAAAAACACTATCGTAGAGCGCGATTGATGTGATTTTTCGGCTGTGGACTCTCTAAGAGAAATCATCAGACGTCTCGTGTGAAGATTGCTTGCTCGGAAACCAATTTTGGGAATAGAAGACGCTGTTTTGGTGCAAATTTGGTCTTGTCTTGAATCTCTTTTGCAAGATCTTCAATAGTCATTTGAACCTGATCCTTCAATTCGCGCCTTCGAATCGACAAGTCACCACTTTTCTGCTCTCTCTCGCCAATGACCGCAATATATGGAACCCATAATTTCTCAGCAGACCGTACTTTTTTGCCAACTGTCTGAGATCTGTCATCTATCTCATAACGAACTCCAGCAGCATCGAGTACTTTGCCAAGCTCCAAGCAGTATTCTACAAAGCTATCATCAACCGGAGCAAATCGCACCTGAACAGGAGTCATCCACAAAGGAAGGTGTGGAACCTTTCCTATCATCTTGTTTTTGTGGGCTTGTTCTAGAACTCCATAGAGTATTCTCTCAATTGCGCCTGATGGTGAAGTATGAAGAATTAATGGATGTTGTTCTTTTCCTTCCTCATCCACGTATGTGATATTGAATCGCTCGCCATTCTCAACATCAATCTGAACCGTTCCTAAACAGCCGGCTTTCTTTTGAGCATCAACGACATTCCATTCACCTTTGAAGATGAAATACGCGTACATCTCATCATACACTTCTATCAATACTGGTTTTCCTATTCGATCGACGACCTTCTCCATGAAGTCTATATTCTCGTCATAGAATGCCCTGAATATTCTGAATGAAACCTCATAGGAAACCTCAAGCTCAATATGTAGCTTCTCGACGAATTCTATTTGTCTCATTACAGCTTCTTTGGCCATATCTTCGTCAGCAACGATTTCGTGAATATCAGGCATTGTAAACGCTCTAAGACGTCTCATACCAGCTAGCTCACCGCTTTGCTCACGCCGATAGGACGGTGCAATCTCGAATAATTTCAAAGGTAGTTGTTTGTGTGAAACAGTTGCCTGAGAGATTAAAAGAAACTGACCGAAACATGCGCTAAATCGTGCAAAGTAATCATGGTCACCAGATTTCACAACATACTGACGTGATGGAAATCTCTGCAGATACGACTTCAGGGACGGATGTTGATAGTCATAGATAAGTGGAGTCTGAAGTACATGGGCACCATAGTCAACCATCTCAGCGGTGACTCGTTCCTCGATTGCTTTCTTCAGTGTGAGACCTCTTGGAGGCCAACGGAAATTACCCGCATCTGAACCAGGTTCGTAGTCGACCAACTCGAGTTGTTTCATTAGCTCAATATGCGGTGGAGGCTCTTTTGCAGTTCGATCTTTTGCGGTTTCATAGTCCACGTATAGTTTGAGTTCCTTGTATTTGGCATAGTTGAAATCTTTGATATCAGTGACCTTGCCACCAGGTTCCATGATGAAGAAAGCTGACGTAGTCTTTTCCTCAGCAACAAGCGCAGTCAGATCCTCACCTTCAGTGACTTCCACATCGGCATCTTTTGCGATTACCTCTGAAATATCAAGGACTTTCGAACGTTCAGCAAGTGGGTGTCCTTTACAATGAATTTCAAATGCCTTATACCAACCAAAAGGTACTCGAACTACATTGAAGCCTCTCTGTTTCAGTTCCTTTGTCACTGATTTGAGAAGTTTCAGTGCAACGCCAGGTTTTGATGGATTCTCAGTCAAGTGAACCCAAGGGTAGATGACAATGTTCTTCTCTTTGACTTCTTCAGCCGAGCTCGCTATCATGTCAGCAGTTGCTTTTGAAGCTGCAGCCACATTTTTGGCATCTGTGGTTTCAGAAGCGATGAAATTGACTAGGCAAGAGTCCTCTGTCTTGTAGAACTTCTCTTTAACTGCCTCTGCATTCTTGAGCGCTTTTTTCTTTGCTTCGTACGCGAAACCATCGCTGTGAATCTGTAGCATCCTCAATGTGAAGACCTCAACAGATTATGGGGTATTTCGATTCTCACTTAAGCTTGCTGCAATGATTGAGAGAAATTCATAGACGTCAAGTTGATTATAATCCTTTACTCATCAATCCCTAAGGAAAATTCAAACATGGCAACTTGTTTTCTCACTCTTTCTACTAGCACTTATTCTATCTATTTCTTTTCGCTATCCAAACGTTGCTTTCTAAGAACCTCATCAACTTTGGGTAATATCTCTCTCAAGTCTAGTGGTTTGACAATGAATGAAGCAGCACCACTGTCTATTGCAAGTTTTGCTAGTTCCAAACTTGAACTACCAGTAATGATTATGACTTGCAGATCAGGTCTTATTTCGTGAAATTGACTTAGCAAGTCAATTCCTTCAATATCGGGTAACCTGTTGTCTAGAATGATTAAGTTGAATCGAGTTTCCCGGACCATTCTGATAGCTTCTTTCGCAGAATGAACCGATTCGGTCTCGTAGCCCTCTGACTTAAACATCATTTCCATGAAATGACACGTCGCTTCATCATCATCCACGACAAGAATTTTGTCAGCCACCAATTGTATCGATACCCCTGATGATTTGTGTCGATAGACTGGTCCCTTATATTTAAGTAGTCTGTCATTGCATGCTTCTTCTTCAAAAACGTTGAGCATTAACTATATTAAGTGAAAACCCAGGACTTCGTATAATGATAATCTTGACTGAAAATGCAGTAGCCACTTTGACATACATGACAGTAGACTGTCAGTATAGTGGTTTCTATTATAGCTATCAATAGCTGATAGACTACTTGTCAAGATTCTGTTACCTTTTGGTTTCGTAAATTCTTGTTTTGGTGGTTCTATGGCTCTTAGCACAAATCTAGTGAAAGTGAGGTTTCCCGAAAAAAGGGAATCAAGTAGTGTAAACTCTGCTCAACCCAGAGCTCAATCGAGGAGGAGGACAGGAACATATGACTAAAACTCTTCGTTTGAACAGTCTCCGAACTGAGATTGAGCAAATGACAATGGAGATCATACATCTAGCGGGAAAACGATCTGCCTTGGCGGAGGAAGTGATCAAGGAAAAACTCAGAACTGGGTCCGCTCTTGTGAACAGAGGAGTTGAGCGGCATCTCAGAAACAAGGTTATTGAGCAGTGCGAAAGAGACCACCAAGATTCCAGCTTCGCTCTGCGTTTGCTCAATGAGCTCATTTCAGAATCCGTTCGTATCCAACAAACTCACACTATACCCGAAGAACCAGTCAACGCCTATCATATGTTTGTCAAAGCGAATGCCCTTGAAAAAGCTGGAAGAGAAATAATTCATCTTGAAGTGGGTGAACCGGATTTTGGTCCACCTGTTGAAGTCGCAGAAACATTGACGAAGGCCGCTACAGAAGGTCATGCGGGATACACACAATCAGCAGGAATACTCGAGTTACGTACAAAGATTGCGGAACACGTAAACGAGAAACATGAGATAAATATCTCAGCTGAACAAGTGACGGTTACTGTTGGAGGGCGATTTGCACTATACCTATGTCTTGTTACTTCTCTCAAACCGGGCGATGAGGTCATCGTTTTTGATCCGGCATACCCTGGATATTCGGATTGTATTAGAGAGGTAGGCGGAAGACCAATTCATCTTTCAACTCGTCTCGAGGATAATTGGAGTCCCGATATTGGACAGTTGGAAGACTGTATCAACAAGACTACTCGCATGATCATTCTAAACAGTCCTTCAAATCCTACTGGGAAACTCCTAAGCAATTCCACTCTTGAAAATATAGTAGAATTAGCCACAGAAAATGATATTCAAATTGTAAGTGATGAGGTCTACTCTGAGTTTGTGTTCTCACCTCACTCAAGCATCCTTGAATTTCCACAATGCAGTCAAGTTTACATCAACTCATTTTCAAAGACATTCGGTATGACGGGTTTCAGACTTGGCTATGCTATATCAGATGTTGACACAATTTTGAAAATGACAAAGTTGCAAACCCTTTCCCTCACGTGTGCTTCAGAATTCATTCAATATGCAGGAGTGAAAGCTTTTGATTGTAAGAAAGAGGTCAAACAGTACACAGGAACTATCGAAAAACGGCAGGAGAAGGTCAACAAATTACTGGATAGACTACCGGTGTCCTTCCATAGACCAGATGGCGGATTTTACATATTTCCGATGCTGAATAGTGAGGATGAAACTGGTCTCGAATTTGCAGATAAGTTGCTAACCAAGAAAGGTGTAGCAGTTGTTCCTGGAACAGGATACGGTCAGGAGTATACTCGTTTCTTCAGAATCTCTGTTTGTCAACCAGAGAATCAACTAGTCGAAGCTGTCAATAGAATGGAGGCGATTCTGAAATGAAGACGGCAATCATTGGAGGAGCAGGAGGAATGGGGAAATGGTTGACCAATCATTTTCTCAAACTAGGTCATTCTGTGATTGTTTCAGATCCAAGAATTGACCAGACCCAAGATCCAGACATTGAGATAGCTACAAACAATAAAGCTGCAGTTGACAATGCGGACCTTGTTCTGATTTCAGTACCCATGAAACACTCTACTGAAGTCATTCGAGATGTTATTCCGCATATGAAGGATGAATCCATTCTTTGTGAGATTTCTTCACTGAAGTCGAATGTGGTTGAGATTCTAAGGACTGTTTCTAAGAGCCTAATCAAACCATTATGCATTCATCCATTGTTTGGTCCAGGTGCCAGTGTACTCAAGAAGAAGTTTGCATTGATTCCAATCCGAGAAGAAGAAGAAGAGAGAGAATTACTGAAGTCACTTTTTCCAGATTCTCAGGTAATCATTATTGACGCAGGTGAACATGACCGGATTATGGCGCTTACACTTTCCCTTCCTTACTTTACAAACATGATCCTCGCTTCAATCCTGAAGAACGAAGATGTTTCATTGATTGAACAATTAGGCGGCACAACTTTCGCAGTTCAATTTATGCTCACTGGAAGTATCATGTCCCACACCCCTGAATTTCATCTTTCTCTCCATAAAGAAAACAACTACGCTGCAGAGATGCTGCGGCGTCTGAAATCAGGAATTGAAGATGTTTTAGCGCTCCTGGAAAGCAACGGTGATGAATTCATTCGATTTTACAAAGATATCAAATCTAAGTTAGAAGAGCAGTTGAATCTCGAAGGAAAATACCAAGAAATGTACCGAGTTCTCCAAGTAAAAGAAGAACAAAAAGAGGAGGGATTGATATCGTGACACTTTCAAGATTCAATGTAAGAACTGACAGTAAAGTTTACCCTGTAATTATAGGTCAAGACATAATTGATAGAATTGGTGATCTTATCGATGGGTCAATTGGGAGAGGGTTCATAGTCACTGACAATGTGATATCCGAAATCTATCTCGATTCTCTCATTCAAGGATTGAAATCCTCAGGTATAGAAACTGTGACTAAAGTCCTACAGGCTGGAGAATCATTCAAGACCCTTGAATCTGTGAAAGTCTTGTACGATTTCTTGGCAAATGAGTTAGCATCACGTTCTGACACATTGATTGCTTTTGGCGGGGGAGTCATCGGGGATATCGCAGGATTCGTGGCTTCGACATTCAAAAGGGGCATGAACCTAGTACATGTCCCGACAACCCTTCTAGCTCAAGTAGACTCAGCAGTAGGGGGAAAGACTGGAGTTAATCTAAGTGAAGGGAAGAATCTTGTTGGGACATTCTATCAGCCGAATGCAGTAATTGCGGATGTTTGTACTCTCAAGTCGCTTCCATTAGATGATTTTGTTGCGGGACTTGCTGAGGTCATTAAGTATGGAGTCATCATGGACCACGAATTTTTCCAGTTTCTCATTGATAACAAAGATGAGATACTACTCAGAAACCCCGAATTAATTTCAGCAATCGTAGAAAGAGCGCTTAGGAACAAAGCTCAGATTGTTGAAGAAGATGAAAGAGAGGAGAAAGGAAGAAGAGAGATTCTGAATTTTGGTCATACAGTTGGTCATGCAATTGAGATTTGTTCAAATCACACAATCTTGCATGGACAAGCTGTAGCTATCGGTATGGTTGAAGAAGCTCGTATCGCAGTGAGGATGGGGAAGCTGGACAGTTCCATCCTTGAAACACTGATTTACAGTTTGTCTTTGTTTGGATTGTCTACTAAGATTCCCTCTGGGATTGATGTTAGTCAGCTCAGCGTAATCATGAAGCAAGACAAGAAGGTGAGGAACGGGCAACTCACGATTCCAATACTCGTTGGATTAGGTAAGACCCGAATGATGGTTGTTGATTCAGTTAACAACCTGAATTTAGTTAGAAGAAATGGAGATGATAAGCAATGTTAGTTGTAATGTACAAAAACGCAACAGAAGAACAAGTAGAAAGAGTTCTCGAGATTGTGGAGGAACTTGGATACAAATCAATTCCAAACCCCGGGGCTCAGAGAATGGTAATCAACATCACAGGTGAC
>SOKL01000094.1 GCA_004376265.1 Candidatus Thorarchaeota archaeon | reverse complement strand
TAATATCCATCATGTGGAGGATAGAAGCATAGAAACTGTATTTCACGCTACATGTGATCAGCAATCAAAATATCAGAAAGCAAAACGAGTGTTTCCAACGCGAACGGCAGAAGCTGTTGTGCTTCATCTCGAATAGAGGAGAGAGCTTTCAGGTCAGGTAGCTTCCCAAACCCTCCCAGTATTGGGTTCTCTCCATGCATCATTCGACCCCCCATTGTACGCATGATTCTGTTCCCGAACTTCTTTAGCTGAAGTGCCTTGGTGACAACATCACGATAATCATCTGCCATGGCAATTGCATTGTCGTAGCCGAAGTAGTCAGGTAATGCGAGGAAGTAAAGGTGAAGACTATGGCTCTCAAGGATCTCACCATGATGCATTAAACGACGATACGCCTGAGTTGCCTCTGATACTGTCACCGCTAGAGCCTTTTCCAGAGCACGAAGGCTTGCATATTTGTGAGATAGGTTACAGATTGCGCAAATCCTTGGCACAATGTTGAGGTCTTCCTCAGGTGTCTTGCCAATTACGAGAGTCTCAAATAGCCTCGGTCCCTCAAAGATACGTACTTCTACATTGCTAATCTTGTTGTTCTTAATCTCCACTAGGATGCCACCGTTGCCTTCAACTCTGCAAAGGGGCTCAATTATGATTCTCTCTTCGTTCGCCATGGAATGTGTCTCCTGGCACTAGAAATCCTTGATGTATTCGAGGATCTTGTACCCTCCAAAGTTGTGAACTCTGCGCATGATATCCTCCTTTGAGATGCCATAACTCTCAAGGAGTTTCAGATGTTCCTTGAAGTTACCGTCTGGGTTTGGACCCCAGCACCCAACACAGGGCAGATTATGGTTTGGGCAAGCTGACCTACATCCACCCGCTGTCAAGGGACCCAGACAGAACCTGTGCTCCAAAAGGAGACAAGGATTCTCATTCAACTTGCACTCATGACAGACGGGATGAGGGTAGGGTTCAGGAATCGCTCCATGAATCAGGCGTGATAGCAGAGCAAAAGTCTGAGGGGCGCTCACTGGACAACCTGGAAGATAATAGTCTACCGTCACATATTCGTCGATAGGAACAGCTTCGATAGGGTCCGTGAAGAACGAGATATCACCATAGACTGCGCTCAGACGTTCCGCGAAGCTTCCGTTCTTGGCGAACATTGCTTGAGGACCACCGCTGACCGCGCAGTTGCCGATTGCAACCAAAATCTTTGCTCGTTTCCGAATCTCTTGAAGATGTTCCTTCTCCGCCACAGTACTGATGCTCCCTTCAACCAGAGCGATGTCCAAGTCTTCTTCGATTGGTCTGCTGGACATCATGACGAAAGACTTGATATCGACTGTATTGAAGAGGTTTAGAATCTCATCTTCAGTGTGAATCAGTAGAAGCTGATCACCTGCGCAACCCGTGAAACCATAGATACCCACTCGGGGCTTATGACCAGTCTTTTCTTGCCTTTTCGCAGTCATCTCATATCAGCTCCCTGAAGTGTAGCGTGTCCCAGTATGTAAAGACTGGTCCGTCAATACAGGTGTAGAGATGATCAAGGACACAGTGTCCACACTTGCCGATGCCACACTCCATTTTCCTTTCTAGACTGAGCTGTATCTGGCTCTTCGGAATTCTCAGTTTCAGGAACTCCTTGATGACGAATTTGTACATGACAGGCGGTCCGACGACGACTGCAGCGGTGTTCAATGGATCAATCTTTGGTAGCTGTTTGAAAAGCGTGGTGACCACGCCTATATTCTCAGTCCAGTTTCCCGTTGTGTCGCTGTCCACAGTATACAAGCAGTCAATATCTTCGCGTTCCTTTAATTGGAAAAATTCAGTTTTGAATAGTATCTCGTCAGGGTTTCTTGCCCCATACAGGAAGAAGAGCTGACCGAACTGGTCTCGGTTGTCAAGCACATAATAGAGTATCGAGCGCAAGGGTATGACTCCGAGGCCTCCTGCAACGACAATGATATCCTTATCCTTCATCTGGTCGAGCTTGAACCCATTACCATACGGTCCGCGTATATACACTAGGTCATTGTCTTTTTTATTGAACAGCGCTGTAGTCAACTGACCCATCTTTTGTATGCCCAGTTCAAGGATACCCGGTCGACTGGGAGTCGAAGAGATAGAGAATGGAGCTTCGCCTAGTCCCGGTATTGAGAGCATGATGAATTGCCCGGGGCAGTATGTGAATGACATAGCTCGCTCCATGACTGTGTGACGAATCTGAAAGAACCTATGGTCCTTTATCAGATCATACTGTCGCACAATCCGTGCTGGTTCAGGCAAGTAAGGGTTGCTAATCTGCTCGGCTGCAGTCAATCTTTGGGCACCTCACCTGATAGTAATGCTTCTGACACTGTGAGAACATTGATGTCTACGGGACATGTTTCGATACAGCGTCCGCAGCCAACGCAAGCAGGCTTGCCGTACTCATCTCCAAAGGCCTTGAGCTTGTGAGTATACCATAGTTTGAGACGATCTGCACGACTTTCACGGAAATTATGATCCCCTGCAACAAGGCTGTAGTCCACGAACATGCAACTGTCCCAAACTCTCTCGCGTCTTCCAGAAACCTTGTTCGTCACATCGAAGATATCCGTTAATGTGTAGCAATTGCAGGTTGGGCAGACCATTGTACATTGACCACATGCCAGACATTTCCTTCCAAAGTATTTCCATATCTCACTGTCATAGCTGAGCTCCATGATGTCTGGCATATTCCAGTAACTGAAAGACCTCTTGAACATGCCATCTCGATCCATTCGCCACTCAATGTATTTCTGGATGTCATCATGAGTGACAGTTTTGTCAAAGAACTCCTCTCTCTCGTAGACCATGTCATGACCCAAGCTTGATCCAACCCAAACGAGATAGAACTCATGAAGGTCCACAAAGAACAAGTCAAAGCCCTCCTCTACGATGTCAGTGCCTGTGGACTTGCATAGCGAGTTCTCAGTGGGAAGACATGAGAAACCTATGATGGCTGTGTCCTTTCTGAGCCCAGCGTAGTATGGATCACTCGGTTCCTCTAGAAATACATCATCAAGCCGCAAGAAGCCATGAATCTCGCATGGATGAACTCCAAGAACAACTCTCTTTTCGAACAATGAGTAGTCCGGAGTGAAACCTTCTTCATCGAACTGGAACATGTCGAACCTCTTCGGATGGAACAACTTCTTCAATGGAATCATCGGAAGTTCATCAACAAGAGCCAGGTCTCCAAAATTGTCGATTCTGTCATAAGTCAAGACCCCATTCCTCCAAGCAGGTCCATAAAGCACACCAAACTTCGACAGGCTCTCAAGGAATTCCTCCAAAAACTTGGATTGCATCTTGAGAATTCGCAATCTGATACAAGGCTCCTTTGAATTT
>SOKL01000105.1 GCA_004376265.1 Candidatus Thorarchaeota archaeon | reverse complement strand
CCTCCTGCTTTTACGAAAGAATTTCTTAAAGTGCAATACACTGTATCAATATGCGCTCCCACCGCAGGACAACTCCTAGCATTAGAGATTTTGAAGGAAGGTCTTGATGAAGTAGATAATGAACTTGAGCGCTTGAAACTTCTCAGGGATCTCGCGTATTTACGCATGCAAGAGATTGATGCATTTGAACATGTGCAAACTAAGGGTACATTCTACCTGTTTCCACGCGTGCGGGGTTGTACAGACTCTCGAAAACTTGTGATGGATATTTTGCAATCTACAGGAACTCTAGTACTTCCAGGAGCAATATTCGGAGAATCGGGAGAGGGCCATGTCCGCATCTCGATTGGACCTCTAACTCCTGAAGCAGTGGATGAAGCATTCAATCGATTGTCTGGGTTCTTCAATAAGAGTTAGTTGTGCCCCTACGTTTTCCATTCCTAGTCTGAAACAATATGACTATTGTATTCTCACCACTCTTGATTCTTCAGCCTGATGTAGGATTGTAGAATTCCTGGCCCACAGCCTTTCTGACCACATAATTCCGTAGGTCTTAGTTCAACCCCAAAGTTCCTTATACCACGCCCTGGCGTCTTCTAATTCTAGCCTGATTGACCCACTGGCGACACTCACTTCATCATTCTCTTTTATCTCAAAATTCAAGCCTGCAATCCTGATACCTTTCTTCTCGAGGTGGACATTACCGATATTACGAGCATGCATTGTGGCTATTCTCTTTCCCCCATTCATGACAAGAAGCTGGTCGTTATAGGATACTACACACTTCATTTTGAACTTTCTTTCGTGGAAGTCACCCAAGTGAATCTCTAGGTTGCTGAACTCTGCTTTTACATTCTCTGCAATCATCGGTTTCACACCATGCAGTTTCAACTATCCTTCTTATGAATTTCATTATCATGATAATCTGCCGAAAGATAGATAGTTTCTCGTGACAATTGGATGAATGAGACTGATGAGAAAAGGGCTTCATATCGGTACAAGTGGATGGTCATATGAAAAGGATTGGAAAGGAATCTTTTATGCCACCGGAGGTTCTTTGTTGATGCAGTATCTCACTTATTTCAAAACAGCAGAGATCAACTCCACTTTCTACGCACTTCCGCAACCAAGATTCGTGAAGCACCTATCTTCACTTGATGAGAATGTATTCTTCACAGCAAAACTACCGAAGAAGGTCACACATGATACGCGTCTGGATCTAACGGGAGAAGGTGGTGACACACTCCATGAATTCTTCAGGATACTTGAACCGCTTCATAGTCGAATTCCCGTCCTTTTGATTCAACTACCTCCATGGGACATGTCAAAAATGGCTGATTTGGAGACCTTCCTCTCTGCTCTAGATCCCTCCTTTCGGTATGCTATAGAATTCAGAAACGAATCATGGTTGGTCGGGAAAGTCTGGGCACTTCTAGAAGAATATGGTATTGCAAATGTCATTGTGGATGAGCCTAAACTTCCCATAGATCTTCGAATTACATCCAATTTCTCCTACATTCGCTGGCATGGGCACGGTGAAAAACCCAAACCTTGGTTCAATTACAGATACTCACTTGAAGAGCTTGAGGCTTGGATCCCCCATTTGGAGCAAGTCACGAGCAGTGTTGAAACAACATTTGGATTTTTTAATAACCATTTTTCTGGAAATGCTCCCCTCAATGCATTCCAATTGCTTTCTCTTTTGGAACGGATAACCCCTAAACAACAAGTAAAGCTTGATAGAATGTTGCAAGCGTCAGCTACAACACAGGCAACATTAGATGAATTCTGAAACCCCTTGCTGAAATGTGAGGCAAATTCCCCACATTTTCTCTCTTTGACAAACTCGATTCTTCTAGCTACGGTATACAATCTTACAATTTGACAAATACTATACTATGTTTAATGATGATGTTATCTTGCTTTTGATTCAGTAAACTTATTATCAACACTAAAGTGAGAACTGGTCATAATGAGCGAGTCATCAGGACACCGTCATTCGATTGAAAATCTTAACAAGCGTCGCTTCAGAGTGAAGGAAATTGACAGAATTTTCCGAATGGCAAATCATACCCCCTCGAGTATCCTAGATGTTGGTTCCGGTAACGGAGTAATCACTAGCTACTATTCAGAGAAAGGGTATGAAGCTGTTGGTATTGAAGTAAGTGAATCAGCAGTGAAACAAGCCTCAGAGCAATTTCCGGAAACCAAATTCATACATTATGATGGCTTACATTTTCCCTTTGAGGATTCCAGCTTTGATACAATACTTCTCAATGATGTTCTTGAGCACATATCTTATAACGATATGGAGCAGGTTCTTGCAGAGATCCATCGAATCATGAAACCAAACGGACTCGTGTACATCAGTGTGATGAATCGCTGGCAGATAATTGAACCACATACGTTGATACCCCTATTGACTTGGCTACCGAAAGTGGCATGGAACTCTGTTTGTATGAAGCTGAAAAAGATTGATTTCTCGAATGTCTGGCCTTACACCCGAGGAAGACTACAATTATTATTAGAAAGACACAGTTTCTCTTTCGATGATTTGACAAATGTATATGTTCAGCACAAATTTCAGGGCATCAATCCAATCGGGGACAGGATGACCTCTAGAATTGTGCGCCTCCTTCAAAGAACTCGTCTGATACGAATTGCATACTTCCTAGCTTTGAAGGTCAGTATACTTGTTTTTGTGGGAAGGAAAGACAGCAAATGACTGCCATCTCGAAAGCCTAATGCGCATTTCTTCGCGACTTAGTACCTGCTTAATGGCATATCTAAATAAAATCACTAAACCAACTCTTTCTATACTAACTAATCCGAAGTTAATGTAATCTAGATTAAACTTGAGTCGGGTTCTGCTTGGGATTGATTCTGTTCATCCTTGAAAGGATCTGACTCGAATAGTAATGCAACTATGATGACGAGCAAATACAAACCCACAGAAGTGTTGGAAAATGCGTAATACAATGTCCCCCCTTGGTCAACTCCTAATCCTAATGCAATAAATCCTACCACAGACGATGAGATGGCTCCTAGAAGCATCACAATCATAAACGCTATTGCTACCCTCCGTCGTTCCATTATCTTTCACTTATGCTTACTATTGAAGTGATTACTCTTAATCGTTTCGAGAGATATTCAAAGATGAATCTAAACAAAATCTTCAATTGATGACCTCCTTCTGTAGTGAACCATTCGTTGGCTAAATGCATAAATGTGCAAAGAGTGAGGTAACAGGGGAAACAGTTGAACGCTATTAGCAGAATTTACACAATTCTTCTAGTTTCTTTAAGTAAGAGTTGGAATTAGACAAGCCTCGATATTTGAGATGGGTGTTGCACCGTGATCGACCTGAATAAGAAGAGGGTTGC
>SOKL01000079.1 GCA_004376265.1 Candidatus Thorarchaeota archaeon | reverse complement strand
GGAACAGTTCGGGTACACCACTCCCACGTTAAGCCCCGCGTATGACATCCCTGACCACAGACAGGGTGGCAGACCGTGGGAGTCCTACAAAATGCTGGCTGTATCACCAACTTCTGGAACTGTGGGCATCAGTGCATGTCAAACCTTGGGGGTGTGTCTTCTTTAGTCGTGGTCGTGTTCGAGCTCTGGACAATCTGTCATTCGATGTTGAACCCGGAAGAATCCGTCGTCAAGGGATGAAGTTATCCGGTACCAGAAGATTCGTCTAAGGCGATAAGAGCTGCTCGTCGGGGAGAATAGTGACGAGCGATACAACTACCTTTCAGAGGGTAAGTTTTAAGGCAGGCGTGACATTGGGTGCAGCTGTTTACATCCACAGCAATGTTTCCATTCTCAAGATGTAGTGCGCAATTGACACAGTTACTCAAACACGCACCACAACCAACACAGTTTAGGGCCCGTTCGACAAGGATTCGCAGCCTTTGCTCTGAGATATCCTTCAGATTTACCTGGAGTCGGTTTCCGATAATCCTAAAATCAGAAGTTAATGCGGGAAGTAACTTAGCTATCCTCTCGAGTTGGTCACCACTATCGGCTGCCAAAATAATTGTCGTTGAGTTTCCACCTTGACACACTGTATTAATGCCTATACTTACTTTCTTGGTTGAGTGAATCCAATATGTCCAGCCATACTCATCTATGAAGGTTTGCTTATCCTTGATTCCTAACCTGTCTGTCAAGTTCTCAAGATTCTTCTTAAGTAGAGCAGCCTTCTGAGGGAACATTCTTTGAATCTTCTGCCACTCAGACGACGACTTGTGAGGACAACACCAGCAACCAATCCTTGAGAAATGCTCATAGAGTGGGTTGACTGGAAGACCATAGGCGTTGATATACGACCAAACGTCGTCTTCAGTCCAATCGAGCATCGGATTGAGTTGCGTAATAGGCACCATTGGGTTTTGATCAACCTCGGTATATCCATTGCGACCTGTGGACTCGTTTCTTCTCAATCCCGTCACGAAAGTTGTCACATCATTCTGCAATCCCCATCTGGAGATTGGACCGAACTTGAATACGTCACAGCACCATCTTTGTCTTCTTGATGGAGCAGTAACTCGTAATTATAGTGAGTATAACACTTGCCATCATTTCTCTGCTCTCCCCATTCTTTACTGTCATCTATGTTGGTCCAAGTGGAACATCAATTTCAATGCATACTCTATTCTGGTCGATGCAAGCTAATTTTCCGGGTATTCAACTTATTCAGATAAATGAATTCTGGACAATATTTGGAAACTTTCCCTTTGTCGCATTTCGCTTGGGTGTAGCTATTCAATTCATTCGTTATTATGAAATGAAAGTATCAAGATTCAGATTAGCCATCACAGGGCTAGCTGGAGAAATTCCACCATTCTTGATGATTATCGGAATGCCGCCCACTGTTTATCTCTCTCAAATTGTATGCCCCCTTCCATTTCATCTACTCCTATGTGCCATCATTGTTTTATTGAAACCCGTCAAGAATAATGATGATGTCTTCCATGAGTATGAGAGTCTCTATTCATATGACGATACAAGCGATACGAGTTAGTACAAGTTGGGCCTTGTACTAGAAGAAGGTAGGCTTGTTGAAACTACTTTCGTTTCTTATTTTTCGATTTATCTTTTCTTCTGGGCATCGTCCCTGTAAATGGCCCCACTCCATCAACGAGTCCTGACCCCTGAGTCGCCCCGACACGAGCTGCGTGATCTTCAATATGTTTATACTAATTGGAGTTGTAATTTATTCGGGTGCCAATCAACAGGAGCGTGGTAGAATGCACCTATGGATTTGTCTAACTGAGAAGCTTAGATATGGATTAAGAGAACGTGAAATCAGTCTTTATACTATAGAAGTTATACTTATTTTCTCTCTTCTATTTTCACCAGTTTCTCTATTTCTCTCAATTTCAAGGGACAATCCAGTGTATTCTAGTATAATTCCGAATACAGCACTGAGTGATAATTTTATGCTTGCAGAGTCATATACCACATCAAGACGAGAGGCAATTGTGGACTATGTGATGGCCTTACAAGCGCCAGAAGGTTATTTTCATGGCTATCTACTAGAACCCCCGCCGTTTGAGCCTGATGGGACGGCAGCCACATACTCTCCAGTTCAGGACGCCTATGGAATCCTAAAGTACATCAACCGCGTTGACGAACTGGATTGGTCAGATACAGATGAATTCCTTCTCTCACTCGTTGACCAAGGCTTTCTCAATAGCTCAAAACAGAATGGGCCATCGGCCTATACCTGCTGGGCGGCCCAAACACTACTCCCGAGTCTATGCATTAGCTCTGTTATTGATGTGGATGCCAATGCTGAGTTTTTAGCTGGTTTACAGCAGAAGAACGGAGGATTTCTATCCGAACTGTTAGACAGTATTCCAACCTTAGTCAGGACATATTACACCCTCGATGCGTTGAGAATAGCAGGCAGGTTGGATCTTATTGACTTGGCCGCTGCTCGGAGCTTTGTACTTGGTTGCTACAAAGGCGACGGGGGCTTCAGCAATACACTGCAGGGAGAGTCAGACTTCAACTACGCACCTGCAGGAATCCTTCTTATGGATATTCTTGGTCTGCAGGACGAACTGAATGTCAGCCTGACCACCGATTATCTCTTACAGTTCTGGGATAATGAGTCAGGTTGTGATACGCAAGCGGACCTTCTCTTCACTGAGCGGATTGCCTGGTCTTTATGGCTCTTGGGTAAGGAGGAATCAATCGATACGGCAGAGTTACTCCAGTGGGTTCTCGGTCTTCAGAAACATGCTCACGGAGAGTTTGTTGGCTATCCTGAGGCGGACCTTGATAATGAACGTCTGGTCTTCGCTAACTATGCAACTCACATTCTTGCTATGTATAACGGTAGTCATCTCTTGGACTCTGATTTCTTGGTGGAGGAAACTCCAGTATGGACCATCCCGCAATGGTGGATAGACTATATCAACTCTGAATGGAGCACGATTCCAGATGACAACGACGGTATAACAATTGGGTTTGTTTTTCCGGATCTGTCTTTTATAATTTCCCTACTGCCATACATGATTGTAGCGGTGGTACTCGTCACTCCTGCTCTTTGGATTACTGCTAGGAACCGAAAAAGACAGATAGAGCGAAGAAAACAGAAAAAGAAACGAAAGAAGCGATGAGCTAGTGGCTGAATGAGCTGTACAAAAAGTGCAGAATGGTTAGAGTTTCATTTTGACAATTTTAGTGACATATCATAATAGCCCAATCAAGGCGAATTTGCGGAGATTCTGGATGGACACCTTCATCTTCAAGTCACATCTGTTGTGTGCGTGAGTCCCAATAGCACTCCACAATTCTTTTAAC
>SOKL01000213.1 GCA_004376265.1 Candidatus Thorarchaeota archaeon | reverse complement strand
TAACCTAGATCCTTGAGGATTTGGATATGTTTTTCTTCCATCTCAACAACCGTCCGAGCATTGAACAGTCGTGTTGAAGAGCCGCCCCCATTATCTAATTTGTGATGACGACGAGAACTCTAGATTCTGATGTAAGATGCATTGTATGTAACAATTTTGCATCAGACCGTTGTAATACATACACCTGTATTGCTCAGAGGCCATGGTCGAATGACATTTAGTCATTATTCTAAGAGGTGGCAGACACGAGATATTCTACCTATGACGGGAACAAAAGCACAGAACGGCCGGTGCGACTTGATAAGACCGAGGGACACATTATCATTGAGGGAAGAGCATATCCAGCAAAAGAGATTGTAGAGGCTCTTGCTCAAAGCGGATATTCTGAATTGACAGCGGTTGGAGATTCGCTAGTCCTAGGAAATCGACGTATCAGCCCAATATTCAAATCACGTCAAGACAGAGCAATGGCATCCCTCTGCCATAGTAGTCTTTCTTATTGCTGTCCACTAGGAAAAAGATGTGCTGAAAGGGATCGAGCTCTAGAGGTTTTAGGATTGACACTTGACGAGTATGAACGGCTGAAGGGCGACGCCCACATCAAATTCGTCGAAACAGCGAGAGGTCTGTCCAATCTTGATCCAAGTTGGTCACAACAAGCTTCGGGGGAAAGACTTGCGAACCGTCCGGCAACCGACCCAGGTTATGGCACTGATGACTATCGAAAGGATTTCGAGGCATTAGATAGGACAATGGAATCATTGACGACACAATATGGAGATGATCCTGATTCTTGCCGTAATAATAATGATTCAAGACCATCCTCCGAGACATATCAATACCAGAGTAGGGACAGCCGAATCTTCAGCGGAGATGATAGCGGAAAAGCCTGCAATAGGCAACTCGATGAATCCATTGAGGGTATTGGTTCTCTATTTGCTCAAGGAGAGCTGAGTCCATTCACTGATGATGCACGTAGTGAGAAAGATGACAGTAGTTTCTGTTTCTCATGTGGTAGAAGTATCAGAGCGGAAAATAGAGTGTGCCCCTACTGCAGTGCTAAGCAGTAATCTATCAATAATTGCCAATTGCACTCTCTCGTCGGCGAGAGTAGTCCGAAGGATAATGAAATGTTGAAACAATTCTGTCTATACCTACATCCTTGCCTAGTGTTTTCAGTTCTTGTAGCTGCTCGACAGTAGTGACGCCCCATCGGAATAAAGAGGCTCTACCACCTCGTCGAGTGAATTCGTTGACGAAATAGAGTGATTCCACTAGTTCGCCATATTCAGAGCTGCCTTTTGTCGGGATATCTGGTGACCATGGGAAGAGATTAATCAATACATTCTTGGTAATCTCACCAATTCGAGCATAGTCATATCCATATTCACTTTTCGCGCCTTCTGACAGCCCAGTCTCAGGATCAAGTAGAACTTCAACTGAGATCTTCAACGGTTGTTCGCGGTCCGAAGTATCATCTGACTCAATGGCGGCATCCTGTAGATATTGTAGACCTGTGTGAACTTTGCCACTGCGGAATTCATGCCACTTCTCGTGATATTCGGAGTTTTCAGTCAAGTACGCATAACTCAACCGGTCTGGTTCTTGGTCGACCATTGGAGCGAATTCATTCCTGCAGCGTTCACAGAAACAAAAATGATCACGGATGAAACCAGTGCCAAAAAGAAGAATCTCATTGATAGGATAGCTTCCAATCTCTTTAACAATCTCAGCTCCGTATTGCCAGAACTCTTCACGGTTGGGGCAGATTTGGTGTTCCATCTTTACATTTTGATCATTCAGAGTCTGATACTTTGGATCGCGAGCAAACCACCCATCAGTGTAAAAGTCCATACCCACAACACCATGAATATCGAGAGCATCGTTCAAACGAACCCATTCTTCAAAGAAGTCAATGTGTTCTTCTTTAACAGGGGCAGTCTTGCTGGGGTATAATGCGTAACCGTCTGGACCTTTCCCAACGATTCCAACATCCTCTATGTATGAGGCATATGTTGAGATGAAGTCTTTTGCCGACACCTCTATGTCTTCGGGTTTGAACATAATTAGCATCTTCTGCATAAAGAATTCGCGATAATTTATCTCCATTATCATGTACCCCGTCGAAATCGGTCTGAAATTTGTTCTTGCACTTCTTGCGTGTATCAAGCCTCGGCTATAAGAATTTCTTATTCAAACCCTCGTCTTAAATCCATCTCTAAAAGAACTGGTCGAGAGTCGTGAATCCTAGAAACTCGTCAAAGTCGAGTCCCACTGAATCAAGAACCTGTTCAAATACACTCTTCAATATGTCAATGTATGCGACCTTATCAATCCAGTAGCTTTGTCCCTTTGCAAGTTCTACAGGAATTACAGTATCCTGACCTTTCGTTTTGATGTACGAAACTATCGTTCCGGGTAATGCTTTAGTCGGATCATTCGTAACTTCAACTAATTTCTTTGCCGCTCGAACATGTGGAATATCAGTGTCGTAGGCATGTAATGGTTTTGTCAACTGGATTCTAAAAGCCAGTTCTTCAGGAGTGTAGGCATCACCTTTTCCTTCTAGTCGGTCGATGACGTAGTTCACAATCTCCCGTATTTCTTCTTTCGCTGCTTCAAATCCTTCTGTATCATCAACTCTACTAAGAACTTCCAACATCTTTTTGAACGCATTCTGAGCAAATTCAGGAGTGTTACGTTTTTTTCCACTTAATCCTTTGACCTCTACCTTACCATCTTTGTACACGCCAATGTAGTTCTTCTTTCTGTCAGATAATGCGACATACTTGTATGTCTTCTCAACCTCAAGATCAATTCCAAGATCTGTGCTGGACCACGCAACGAGTTCCTCTTGTTGTTCCTTTGTGGGATTATCAAGAAACACTGAGTCAGTATCCCCATAGAGCACCCTAATTCCCATGGATTCTGCCTTGGTTTTGGTCCTTTGAATTGCGTCACGGCCGTATGCAGTCACACTCTCTGCAGCGGGCATGCAAAACAGTTCGAAGTGGGGTGCACCTGTGACTCCATAGGCGGCGTTGACAAAAACTTTGAGCGCTTTTTCTACGACCGAATACCAGTTTCTGGTCTGCTCATCAAGAGCACTATCTTTACTCTTAGGTTTGAACCAGTTTACTCGGGTATCTCTGAAGAATCCAATAGTCTTACTAATCATTCCTCGGCGTATTGTGCAGGTCCAGTGATCGGTTTCAGGCACTTGATTGTCAGTACCGTTCTTGCACTCCTCATGGGGACAGTCTACGGTTTCGTAGCTAATGTTGTGTGTCTTCATGATTGTGGGATATAGACTGGCAAAGTCCAACACAGTAGCATTGAAGTGCACACCAGCGACTGGATCGATGACAATTGCACCCTTGAACGCTTTTCCACCGATTGTAGCCTCTGTTTGAGCGTCTGCTTGCTTCACGCTGTCAATATCAATACGTCTAGGTATTAGTATGTCATTGGACCGATGCTCCTGTCTGAAAAGTGACTGAATCCAAGAGGAAATGTAGAACCTCGTGACGTCATCCATAGACATCCGAGAGATTCGCATCAGCAATACAATCAGACGAAGTAAGAGGTTGTTCTCGAACTGTGTAAATTGCATAACTAAGTCAGCATCTAGCCAGCAGTAATGAGCAAGCTCATAGTAGTTGAGTTGTGAGATGTCAGTACTTAGTTCTAGCTTCTTGGTTCCCAAGACACCCTCTGCAATCGAGTCAAGATTCTCTCTTTGATATGCTCCTGACAGTGCGTAGATTTTGATAGACGGATTTCCGAAGAACTTGTAGAGATCAACGTGGACACCGCGAGCAAGCAACGCGCGTTCACGCCTTGGGTCCTGATTTCCTCTCAACGAAATTGGACAATACTTCTCCATATCAATGCGTAGTCTCTTCGCTCGATTGTGAAGATACTTGAGGTCGAATGAATCACCAACAAAAGTCAATACAAGTGGATATTGGTCAATTATCTTGAATGCTTCGACAAGCATCTCCGCCTCATCATCAAAAAACACAATTTCTAGTTTAGATGGATAGTCCTTACTTTTCTTACCATCAGGGTGCGCCTCTCTTTTCAAGACAAAGCACTTGTTATACTCTTCATTGTCTGAGAGACCTATCGCAGTTACGGGGTTCTCTGCTGTATTAGCGTCAGGAACTCGATTGACAATGGGAGTATAAACCTCAATATCTATTGCAATACGCCATATATCCGGAACTTCAGTGAAGAACATTGGTGAGTATTCTGTTATGATTGACTCGAGGCCTGTATCATCTTGGATTGTCTTCTTGAACTCCGCGAGGGTAATAGCATCAACATCGGGAGGGACTGGAATTAGATCACCATTCTCAATCTTATACATAAGTCCAGGTACGAGGTTATTATCGTAAGTATAACACAACTGATACCGAATTGCAGCCTCCCAGGCAAGACTAACACCGGTACTCTTGTCAGTGAACAAGTTCCTAATGGAGTCTGAACGACCTCCAATTGCTAGAGGATTGTCACCAATGACTTTAGTCATCGTCACTGTTTCATCTCGAAGAAGATCTTGCAGCTCCACGTCCTCGGCTCTAACAAAACCACGATGTCGACTCGCTATTGATTCGACTTCCTGAGAGGACCGGTCAGTGTAGAAATAGGGCTTGTGATCTTTGTTGTCAAGCCAGAAGAAAACCTCCTTAGTATCGGGTCGGTATAAGCGAACAATAGCTTTGTTGTGGGGTCCCGAGTAATCGATAGAGAGTAGAAATGATGGTGGAAGGTCCTGAGGAAATCCACGTGTGCCCACTTGAACCTGAATTAGATCATCTTCATTTGCTTCGTTGCTTGGAGAGTTGTCAGATGGCACATCAGGGATAGTAGGATCAGGATTTGGTTTGGATTTATCCGAACCAGCTTGAGGTGTAACCTCAGTCTCCTCAGGCGAAGGGTCCTCATTTTCAGAGAAGAAATCTTCTAGAGAGGATTGCCCATCTTCAGCTGGTCGCTCATCCATGTGTAATGCCACTCACAGCTTAAGTGGGCAATTTATCCCTGATAAGCACTTCCAATTGTGAATCGAATCCGAGTCCTTCATTAGTCCTAATGCTCTGACTCTAATCATGGTACGCTCAATTCAGACTGAAACGAAACGAGTGATATTCGCCCGTATGGAACCAGGGGAGGATGTTCTCGAAACAATCGAAACGGTCGCAGCAGAATATGGAATAAAATCAGGTCAGGTCACTCTAATTGGAGCTATCTCAGGTGCCACGTTGGGATACTTTCACATCGAGGCCAACGAATACCGAGATTTCACCGTCGATGAAGATGTTGAAGTCGTTTCGTGTATGGGGAATATCTCTACACTCAATGGCAAAACCATGGTTCATGCTCACATGATTGTGGCTGATGAAGCTGGCAAGTGTTATGGAGGTCATTTGATGCCGGGATGCAGGGTTTCGGTCACAATTGAATTAGTAATCCTCGAAACAGCTGATGAACTGACTAGAGCACGAGATGAAAAGACTGGTCTTAACCTACTCAATATCACCTAAGATGAATCACGAATCTTCTTTGCCATACTGTCAAGGTCGTTTCTGTCAGCTATCGAATCACGATAGCCAGGAGGAAACTTGAATCCAAAAGATGCGTCTTTACTTCGTGGAATAGCATGGAAGTGTAGATGAGGGACTTCTTGTCCTGCACCTTCTCCGTTTGCAACAGTATTGATTACGCCTTCCTCTCCAGTAGCTTTCTTTACTCTCTTCGTCAAATCTACAAGTCGTCTTGCTAAGTGGGCAACAACATCCTCGTCAACATCAAACATGTTCACAAAGTGTTTCTTAGGAATCAGGAGACTGTGCCCCTCATTAATCGGGAATACATCCATGAAAGATATACAGATGTCATCCTCGAAGATGATAGAAGCAGGGATTTCACCACGAACAATCTTGCAGAAGATACAGTTTTCCTCGCTCATGTATACTTATCAGCTACTACAACGAAATAAAGCATTCTAGGCACATCGACGCAAGTCTCATTAACGCAAATTAAGTGCTATGATGATATTCTAATGTAAAGGTGTAGAACGTGAGCGGAAGGAGAAAGAAAATCCTCTTTGACCAGACGCAGAACGAAAGAGGCAGACTGGAAAGCACATATTCTGACCTAGGGCAGCTGCTAACAGATAATGACTTTGACGTAGAAGCCTACACAGAGTTCATAATCCTGGCAAAGAATCTCAAAGATGTTGCTGTAATGGTCTTCGGATGTCCAAATAGTTCGAAGCTCAGACCTGCAGAAATTACTGTTCTTAAGAAATACGTGATGAATGGGGGCGGTCTGATTCTTCTCTCACTCTCAGGTGGCGACCGCGGTCTGATGAATAACCTGTCCAAGATTGCATCTGAATTTGGAATCTCCTTCGAAAACACGGCCGTAAAAGATGAACGCAATAATGCAGGTTTGCCAACAATGCCGTTTGTATCAGATTTGATAGCTCACCCTTCAACTGATGATGTGAAAGATCTTCTAATACCCTCAGCATGTAGTCTCAAAGTAACTGGCAAAGCAACACACATTGCGGTCACTGATGAAACTGCAGATCCATCAAGAGCAGTTGTTGTTGCGATTGCAGAACCTGGTAAAGGTCGTGTGATGTGCATCGGAAGCTATGAAGTATTCCGCAAAGGGGGAGGTCTCAAACACAAAGGGAACGCGACTTTTGCTCTAAACGCTTTCAACTGGCTCAGTGGCGAATTCCAGACGGTAAAACCTAGTGCTGTCGTGAAAGGACAGATGAAAGCAGAGAAAGGTGAAGTAGGAAATCTTGAAGCATCTGCAGAGCTCGAGAAAACTCTGAAAAGATTGGTCAATGCTGTCTTTGATCTTCAGAAAGATATCTCAAAGGTTAAACAACAGGTGTCAAATGTAGATAATAACGTGGAGATGTTAAGGGACCAGTTCCAAGATTTCGCAGAGAAGACTCAACATCAGTTGGGAGTGATGATTCCAGCAAAGCAGTTTAAGACAGCAGATGAGAGCAAGACCTCGTCAATTGAAGCAGATTTAAAGGCTCTAAAGAAAGAGCTCAAGTCTATTGAGCAACTTCGCAAACATATAGAGCAACGTCATGCTTCTGGAGCTATGCCTGAAGAAACCTTTACTGAACAGGTTAGTAAACTAGATAGTCGTATCAAGAGCTTGAAGAAGAAGATGGATAAGAAGCAAAAAGAATTGGAAAATCTCACCACCAAACCTGAATAGTCATTGTTCTAACCCGGGTTTCAGTTGATTCACTCGTTTACACACAACATCTGAACCTAGTGAGAATTCCTCGTGAAATACACAAGCTAGCATCAAGGTGTCTGTGCATCAATTTTCTTAGATTGTGGCAACCGTGTATCAATTATGCCACTACGAGTATGGACTAGTGCCGTAAGAACTACAATGAGATGAACTATTACTGCACAAAGGCAAAGGATTCCAATCATTTGGAGAAGCTGATTTCCTAGTGAGAACCACAGATTCAATCCAAGAAAAATCCCACCTAGTAGTAGGATATCAGCAACAAAGCGAACATATAATTTCGAGTCAATAACAAGTGAGCAAGCCCAGATTGTGACAAAGATTCCAGCAAGTGCCAATGACTGTCTCTCAGTAACTAGGACCACATTCCAACTCACTATATATGTTCCAATTCCAAAAATCCAGAGTGCCGCTGCGGTCATGTATGACAAAGATTGAAGGGTGTCATTAAGGTCTGATGTGTTACTAAGACTAAGAGAGATAGCAATTAACTGAGGTCCAAGAGTGAATGCTATTCCTGCAACGAGTAGTACTGCAAGACCTACTACAAGATTAACCCCAACTGCAAACATGCTAATCCATAATCCATAAACAAAGAGAGAGAGTCCAACGACTATAGTAATAATTCTAGACAACCAGATAATTAGAACCGACTTCTTTGTTTCAGAAGATATGGATTCGAGTGATAGTGTGCTATAAGAAATTGGAATCAGTCTCGTGACCATCTTCAACAGACGTTTCACATAATCATAGAGATAGTCGAATAATGGAGCAATTAGATAGAGTGCAAATATGAGGATCACATAGACCATGTAGAAATTGCGGTCAGGAATCAAAATCATGAGTGTGAATGAGATTGGTAAGAGAGCCATTGATGCGGAGAACGGAACGTGTTCTCCAGTTCCGCGAATCATTCTTGCAGAGGAAAATATCGAGAAGAATGGAACAATAGCAACGAAATAGTACTTGAAAACACCTCTAGCGCCTACAATGTTTACAAGCAACATCATCATGAATGTCATGAAAAGAATTCTACGGAGGTATAGTTTCTCCTCACCATTAAACCGATCCTTGAGTAACATTACTCCCAAAAATATAACCACGCTGAATATCATCGGACCACCTGATATGATGATTGTGTCCAACAATTCTGCTTGTTCAGGCAAACCAGCCATAATCAAGAAAACTTGAATTCGCTGAGGTACATTATACGGTGGAGCGTCAACAAAGTTACCTTCGAATGAGAAAGAACCCAACGCGAGACTCCAATAATTCAAGAAATCAGGTTGTGCGATAATAAAGGGAAGCATCACTGCACCAATAAACGAGAGGACCACAATGATACTAATTGCGAATCCGTGAAGGTCAAAATAGTCTGTCATTGAGTTTCTGATTGATTTTGATTTGGGCTTCTCGCTATTATCTTGTAGATTTTCTTTCAAATCACCATTTTCTTGAGAAGAATCCTCTTCCTCCGGAGGTCGATCCCGACGTTTCACAAGAAGATACACAATCAGAGGAACACCAAGGAACCATGCACTTTGCTTGAATAATGCAGCACTGACAATTAGTAGAGTTCCTACGAGCCGTTTTTCGCGAATAAGCATATAGAACCCGGCGAAGAAGAAGAAAACAAAGGGTGCAGGATTAAACCAGAGGAAATCAGTGTGGTATAGAATAAGGGGATTCAACAGATAGGTTAACGCAGCAACTTCTCCAACGCGTCGGTTGGAGGAGAGCTCCTTTGCAACGCCATAGATTGGAAGGGCAGTAAGAAACCCAAATCCAGAGAGTAATAGCCCAATACCCCAATTCCCCCAACCAAATAGGTTTCCAAGCCATATACCTGCTGCATAGAGGTAGGAAGTAAAGGGAGGGAACATGTGAGCACCATTCTCGTTGGTGATTCCATTCAGCTCAAGATATCCAAACTCTGGAGAATACGGCATAGATCCATAGAGTAAGTTGTGCCCCCAGTGGACATAGTAGAACGAATAGTCGCTGTAACCCTCTACCTGATACTCAATTGCATATCCAAAGATAGTGACAGTATCAGGATCTGGAAATGGACCTAACCAAGAAGTGCGTGAGGTCCAACCTACTGAACTAGTATAATCAATTACTGCTGCGTTGAACACAATGGCCCAAACAATGAACCCAATAACCATCACGGATATGAGAATTCGATTCTCAATTAAGACCCGGGTCATACGTTTTCCAGTCTGATATAGTAGACTATCGATTGTTCGGCTAATTCGGCCGACAATTCTCGTACCATACCTACCGGCAAACATACCGACTTGGCATGTTCATTCACTGATTAATATTTGTCCCAACGCGGTCTACATCTTTAATACTGCATTACTAGATGTTCCAGTCTTGGACACCTCAATTACTGGGACACCCTCCCACCCTTGAACATCAGTGTGGGTAATCAATAGAATCTGCTCGAAACTCTGATCATTTACAAGGGTTCTGACTACTGCTTCGCGTCTTAGTTTGTCAAGTCCACCAAGAGGTTCATCAAGAAGAACTGTCCGCACGCGGGGTATCAGTATGGGACTATCCTTCAACGGACGTATGCTACTCATTGTGCGACTTATGCCTAAACGTAGCCCTAAACTTATTGCAGTTCGGTCACCATAACTCAGTTGTGATGTCCTCTTCCACGCTTTATCCCGTTCATCCCATATCTTCAAAATCAGTCCAGGGCCTGAACGACCCTTAGCGGGTGTTGGTTCTAGATCTATGCTGGTGTATTGCTCATTTGTAAACGACCGGACATAAGAATTAGTGGCTCCACGAATGATGCCAATGAGCCGCTTCTGGAAGACGAAATCAGTGACGAATCCGTTGACCAGTTTTCGTCTAACATACTTGGCGTGTTCACTAACAACCTCAAGCTCTTCAATATCCTTACCACGTTTCTCCATCTCAGTTCGTCGGCCCTCGAGCTCCGAAATCTGAATCTCCTCACGGAGGATACTCTCATCGACTTCTGATGTGTCAGCTTTCAAGGCGTCAAGAGATGTTTCAAGACGAGCTACCTTATCCTGAAGATCTGATAGACTACTTACATCGTATTTCTTGAGTAAATCCTCTACTGTCTTGATTTTGCTACTTTGTAACACTTCAGAGAGTTCGCTAACTGTATCTCTCGCCTTTTTCTGTGCATCATCGACTTTATTCTGGGTTTCAGCCACACGCGCTGTGGCATCATCAGATCTGGAGATTTCAAATAATCGAGCCTCATATGATTTTGATGTGGCTACATATTGAGCTCGTTCTGTTTCAAGCTGTTTCGTTCTGGTTTTCCCTTCCTTGATTGTCGTCTTATATTCCGAAATGAGTTTCTTTCTTTCTGAAGCTGAGAGAGGTTTTGAACACGTTGGACATGCAATTACATCACCGGTTCCAGCGGTTTCAAGAATCTGTATCTTTTCTTTTAGATCTGTGCTCGTTCCACTGATTTTTCCAATCTCTTGATCGACCTTTTGCTTTGTTTCATCAGTGTCTTTCCTCTCAGTCTTGATTCGTGATGCTTCTCGCTTGAGAGATTCTATCCGAGCATTGATGGTCTTCTTATTTGCGCTTACGAGACCAGCTTGAGTAAGGTCCTTGTCAAGTTGTTGTGTGTCATTTTCAATCTCTTTTTTATTGTTCTCCAAATGAGTGTCCAATTGATGGATCTGTTTGATAGTATCAATTTCAGGCAAAGCTCCAAGATGCTTCTCAACAGATTTGATCTCTTTCTCCTTTGATTCCTGACCTTCTTTGTAATGTTGGATTCTTGCTTGATTATCGGTAATCTGTTGTTGGATGTGCTCAGGTCGCTGGTAATCTGATTCAAGTGCATTAACTCTCAACTTGAGATCATTCTCAAGCTCTTCAAGATGTCCAGTCATTCGATTTAGAATTTCAATATCGTATACTCTAACGAGGAGGTTTCGTAAGACTGAGGGTGTGGCATTCGCAATGACTGCAACCTCCCCTTGTCGAACCAATAGTGTGCTAAGAGCCTGTTTTAGTTCTAGACTTAGAACTTCATCTAGCTTTGTCGCGACGGATCGGCTCTTGTCTGCAATCCGTTTCCAAGCCGCATCTTTTTTTGCAAAAAGGACAACAGCCATTCCATCAGCGGGATTGTATGAACGATCAATCTTGTATTGAGTACCAGCCACTTGGAATGTGACTATGACCTGACAATGGGTTGACGCAAAACTAACTAGTTCGTCATTCGTAAGACTCACAGAGTCTGCACCCCAGATACCCCAGAGAATCGCTTCAAAGAGAGACGATTTTCCTGTTGAGTTGAGTCCTTCTATCAGTATCAATCCGTCAGGAAGATCGGTATCCTCATCAGGAATAGTGAGGTCACGGAATGGTTTGAAGTTTCGTACCTTCAACCGGAGAATCTTCATGAGTCATCCTCCATTACCGATTCCGAGTTCATCTTACCTTCACGAGTGCCAACTGCGTATTCGAGAGACCGTACAGCAATTTTAGTGAGCAATGATGTGTCTAGAGTTTCATCAATGTCTAACGTTTCCAGATAGGCACGGAAGTCTTCCTCAGGGTCTTGGATGAGATATTCTGACTCTATCTCTGGATAAGCGGCTGATACAAATTCCTCATCACTAATCTGCCGAACAACCCAAACAAATTGAGCAACATTATAATCGCTATCTTTTGAGAATATCTTCATCCTCAGGGATTCTAGGGCCATTCCCAATTCAAATGAACTCAATCTGGAAGATTTGCCTTCAAAAATCAATCGTACTCTCGCAGCAGTTATTTGATTCCAGGATTCCTTTAGGCCTTGGTTTGTGAATAGTTCGTATACTTTGTCAGAAATTGATTCGACGGTGTCATCCAAAGCAATTGTCAGTTTTTCGTTGATGACCAGACGTTCATACTTGAGGTGATGGGGTGTGACGACGGGGGTTTCACCCGCCTTCTCAAGGTCCACTATGATGAATCCCTTGTCATGCCGA
>SOKL01000182.1 GCA_004376265.1 Candidatus Thorarchaeota archaeon | reverse complement strand
AGTCTGTGAGTGCAGTGGAAACTGCGTTCTTTGACTTCTTGATGAGCGCTTGGACTTTCTTATCGAAATCTGATAGTGCAGTTAGTGAGGGTGCACGTTCCCGTTTGACGCCCTTGTCAAAGTCGCGGGATATCACCTTGAATTCCTGTTTAAGTTGAATCTGGTTTTTATCCAGTTCAGCTTGAAGGGCCGCCAGCTTTGTTCCCAGAGTATCATCAAGACTAGTGTCCAACCCGTTCAGTGCTTCTTCGATGTTCTGTGTGTACCCAGTCAAGACATTGGTTGCAGTATCGATGACTATCTCTACCTGACTCTGCACGGTTTGAAGCATTTTGTTTTCGTAATCCTCTAGGATTGCCATTGTGCGTTCACTTGCGGCACTTTGTGTATCCCTAATTTCAGCGGCCGATTGCTCAGTTTGTTGTACCTGATTTTCCAGCGCACTGAGAGAGGCATTCGCCAAACCCTCGACATTCTCAACCATAGCGGTGAGCTCACCAGTCATGGAGAGCACTGCGGGAACGGGTCTGAAAATGGGCACTACACCCTCGACCTTAACAACATATCCCTTGGTTTCTAATTTACTCAGAGTGCGATTCACTCTGGGAAGTTTCTCGCCTGAAATCATGGCGACAGCGCCAGGTGTCATGTTCCCGCCCAAGTAAATGGGCAGCATAACCTTGGCTTCAAGGTCTGTTAGACCTAGATTCGCCTTCAAAACAGGCATATATTCTACAACTGCATTCTCAGTCAAATTGCATCCCATCCATTGACAGTCCAAAACGTAGAATCTGGACTGTACTACCTAGTTACTAATCTCGCCCGACCTCAGCTTGGAGCTCACAATGAAGGCCTTCTCAATGTCATCCACAAGGAGAGGTTTCCGATTCTCATCGATAATGACCTCAGCATGAATGTTTACGACATTCTCGGATACTTCTACATTAAGAGCGTCAAAACAGCCAGAGAGTTTGCTTTTTACAGGCGTTATACTCTCAACAGTGCCCTCAACATCAACCGCGATACTGAGTATCCACCAGTTCAGAGTTACATCCTTAACCTCTGACTTCAAGTCATAGTACTTCGAGAACAAGTCTGCGTAGAGCTTTAACACTTCAAGGCTACTGATCTTTATGTGCACGGGATTCATTACGACTATGCCGCGAGCGAAGTCAAAGTGGAAAAGCAAGCCGTCACCCGCCAGAAGCATAACATTGTTTCTCTGAATTGAGGCCGACTTGGACCAAGTTCGCTTGAACTTCGTTGTGAAGTGTCTAATCGAACTCACACGCAGTGCTGCCAGGAAATCCTTGATTGGAAGCCTGCGGTCAATCATTCGGCGTCCCTTCCGCTCTGTAATGAATCTCTGGATATGATTGAGATACTGGCTGTAACAGAAACTTGGGAGGTCCTCCGGCTCGACACCCAGTTCAATCAGCATGTTCAGGAAATTCCTATCTTTGCATGAAGGACGCACTGTGCAGCTTAATCGGTCCTCTTGACACACGCGACACTTGTTTTCGTGCAAACCCATTAGCTCCTTGGCCAGCTGATTATCAGCCGTCACATCCAACAAGTCCATTCTAGTGGCAAGGTCCGTGTTATGCTTCTTCAGTTTCATTTTGGTCTTCAACTCGCTGCTTAAAGATAGTCCAGTAGTACTATGACCAACATGGTCAACGCTCGTTAGCGACCCAAACAGTCGCGAGCAAGATTCAATTGCGCATCTGTGCTTTCAATGAAATAAAGTTATGCGCGTGGTCAACTTGAATAGGGCGGTTCATCCGAGTAAATGTGAGTGTTGGGAACATATCTGAGGTGTTTGACTCCAAATGCAACGGAGAAAGTCCTAATCCTATCTGGAAACTTCCTTTAGCTTGGTAGACCAAGTACGGATTTCACTGTTGAGTCGTGCAATGTCATTCTCGTTCAAAGTTGCAGTTGGTGGGTATGATTTGAGCTCCCTCGCTCTCTTGCCGAACTGGAACAAGACGGGAGTACCGCCACTGATCATTGTGGTTAATTTGTCCCGAACGTCCTCCAATGCGTCAGCCATCTCAACAGCCTCAGTCGCTGGGGACACCTTTTCAAGGAGATGCTTCATGATTCCATCGATTGTACCCGGGAGTACTACCTCTTCAGTCACAGGCGGAGTCTTCTTTTCATGTTCCTTGTGCTTTGTCGCCTTCGGACCTTTCTTAGTTGGCTTGGTTGTAGATGGAGCTTCAACAGTCGTACTGCTCACTCGTGAAACAGTTTCAACGACCTTGCTGATCTCTTCAACTGATTTATTGTATTTGCGCTCAATATCATCCAACTGTCGCACGATAATGCTAACTATCTCACGGGTTTCATCAAATGTTCCGGAGAGGTCCTGAATTTGCTCTTCTAGGGATGAGAGACCTGCGACATACTGCTGAAGGTCGTCAATCTTTTTCTCCAATGTTTCAAGATTGTGCCCAGAGCGAACGACCTCGATGCTCTTACTGATGCCTGACACCGAGCTTGATACTGCCTCAATCTTTTTTCCGAGCTCACCCAAGGCCTTGGAGTCTTTGATCTCCGCCAGTCCCGAATCCAAGTCTTGAGAGGACAACAGGAGATCATCTATCTTCTTCAGAACGACCTCGTACTCCCTTGACTCGCCAATCGCAACGACATTCTTGTCGATTCCACTGACTGATGCAAGCAAATCATCAATCTTGGACACAGGAACTAGTGTTTTCTTCATGTCCTTAACTTCTGCTTCGAGCGAACTCATATTCTTGGTCAGATCCTTAACAGAAGAGAGCACCTTTAGCTCGTTGACAATCGTGGCTAGATTCTCCGCTAGTTTGTCAACTTTTTCCTCAAGGTTGTCAGCGGTTGCGTCTTTTCCAGTGGGCATAGTGTCTCCTACCTGGGGGTGTGCGTATTGTTTGAATTGCGGGTCCAGTATTTAGGCTTTCGGGAGAAGATTACGAAAACGCGAAACTACCCTGTAGGGGACATCACGAATCGTTAAGAACCGTGAATGCATGAAAAAGGACAACTGAAACCTATGCGCGTTTTGCGCGCACAACATTCAGGTCAAGACTCTCAAGCAGCGGGAGTAGGTGCGCCTTTTGCTCAGCGTTTGTGCCTTTCCAATCAATAATGGCGGTCTTCACAGTTTCGCGTGACCTATTCATCATCTGAAGTATCACATCGCGAGTTAGACTGAGTATTGTGTATTTTGGGGCCATATGACCAACCTGCAAATCGCGCTCCAGAACTAGTTTGTTGAATTTACTGGCGTAGTGTGTGCCCCCGAACCCAATGACTGCCGTTTCCGCAAACGGTGCTCTTGCGCAGTCGAGTGCCGCTGCAGCAACTGCACGCGCACCGTCCTCGTGCCGCCAGTAGGTTTCATCGCTGCCC
>SOKL01000069.1 GCA_004376265.1 Candidatus Thorarchaeota archaeon | reverse complement strand
AATAACTATGATTGCAAGCACCAACCTTATGATGGGAGTTGTGACGGATTTGATTGGTCATTCTCATGAACGCCAATGAGTCATTTGAACGTGGAAGACAAGAAATGGAATCAGGTAGGCTAGAGAAAGCGATTGAAGCATTCGACCAGGCAACTAGTTTGGCTCCTTCTTCCTTTGATGGCTGGTGGGCATTAGCGAGTGCATGCAACCTATTTGGGACTCAACTTGAGGGGGAGGGGGATTACGCTCGTGCAAATATGTACAAAGTGAAAGCAGCGTATTCCTTTGATAGGGCCACCAGAGCGGACCCAAATGAGTCAAGAGTTGAAAAAGCCAAAGCATACGCTGAAACTATCCGAAGTGCACAGAAGCACAAGAAGGAACGCGGATATTTCTGATCATGCCGTTGGGGGACCCATCTTTATCCTTTCTCGAAGTACATCGATTTCAGTACGGAGTCCATGAATGTCTTCAAGAAACCAGGTCGCACCAGTTTGGATCCATGATTCAACCCTCTCTCTATCTTTCGTCGAATCGGTACCAGTTGTTTCACCACTTATGACAACATCATAGTTTTTCAAATCCCCTCTCTCCGACTTGATTATTTCAAGAGCATTTTCAAGAAGTTGGGTGGTAACCGGTTCAGGCCATTTTGAGTGGACAGGTGCGACACCATCAAAGCGAGCAGCTCTTCTGAAAGGAGCCTTTTGAGGCACTCCTCCGCCAACCCAAATTGGAATCCTTGGTTCTTGTTTTGGTTTCGGAAGGAATGTCATCTCATTCAGTTGATAGTGTGTACCAGCATATGAAAATGGTTCTCCAGACCAAAGACCAGTGATAATATCGAGACCCTCATCTAGCATCTCTGCACGAATCTTCACATTACTCTCTTCTCCAAAATAATCGAACTCGGTCTCAGGGGGAGCTCCGAGTCCAACACCAAGAATCACTCTCCCTTTTGATAGATGGTCAACTGAAACTGCCTCCCTCGCAACTTTCCATGGTCTTCTCCGGGGAACTGGAGTAATGAGAGATCCTAGTCGTATCTTCTTTGTATTGCAAGCTATGGCTGTCAGCGCAATCCATGGATCAACAAAGGGAAGAACCGTGTCTTCTTGTTTGAAAACAAGCATGTGATCCCAGAGGAAGAACCCATCCCAACCACTCTCTTCGACCTCAACTGCAATCTCAACCAATGTATCAATGTCCCCAAACCAACCAAAGTTTGGGATGTTTATACCAAATTTCATTTCCTAACCTCAAACCATTTGGTTGGCCTTCAATCCGAGATTAGTACACATTGCTCGGCTTTCACGAGTAAAGTTCGAGGTCGCATATCAGTATTCTAATGATTCCGGAATACATATCAATTCGTACAATTGGTTCATTCCAATTAAGGGGAGTTCGTAAATGAAGCTAAATGGGTCTATCTCATTGTATTTTCCCTTTTTTACAGACGAAACTATTGAGATCATCAAATCTATTGTCAATCGGGGACAACTAGAATCCTAGAAGAGACTCTCTCTTTGCCACAGAATCAATAACTCCTCCACCATCTACATTGATGACTTCACCAACAATATAGCTTGCACCCTCTGATGCGAGGAATACAACGGTTTCGGCAATATCCTCTGGTTCACCGACTCTCTTCAGGGGCACCTCTACAGCAATATAGCTATCAACTTTTTCCAATGTCCAACCAGTAGCTTGCTTTGCCATTTCTTCAGGTTCCCATGTTCGAATCAACCCTGGAGTGATACAGTTCACATTGATTCCGAATGGAGCGAGGTCTCCTGCAAGACCCAATGTCAATCCAATGATTCCAGCTTTGCTTGCCGGGTATTGCACACCTGAGGAAAGACTACCACTGGTCCCAGCACCGCTTGAGATGTTGATTATCTTTCCAGATTTTTGGGGTATCATTATCTTCGCAACCGCTTTTGCAAAAAGAAACGCTCCAGTTAGGTTCACTGCGATAACCTTGTCCCAGGTCTCTTGCGAGGTTTCTGTGACAATTGCATATCCTCCTGAGATGTACGCATTGTTTACGAGGATATCTACTCGACCAAATTTCTTGAATACATCTTCGACCAAGTCATCTACTGATTTTTTGTCAGAAACATCCGCCGTATAAGCCACAGCATTGAATCCTTTTGTTTGAATGTCTGCTGCGACTTTCTTAGCTCCTTCACCATTGATATCCACTACAATAGCGGTTGCTCCTCTATTTGCGAAAGCCCAACACGTTGTCGCCCCAATTCCTCGCGCTCCACCTGTTATAATCGCTACTTTATCTTTGAAATCCAATTTATTATCTCCTTTAGAATCCAGTTAATGACTGAGGATAACCACAATCCTCTATTAGAAAATAGCGACTTCTACCAAAATCATCGTTGATGCGAAAGTTCAAGATGTGGATTACTCACACACAAAAGGATGCTAATGTGGAAAGACACAGCTTGTTCATACATTGATAAGATTAGTAATCAGTTGATTGAGATCAGTGATGAGATACACCGTAACCCAGAGCTTGCACTCAAAGAGGTCATAGCTGCTAAACTTCTGGCAGATGAGTTGAAGAAAGCAGGTTTTGAAGTGGAACACGGAGTTGCTGGGATGGACACGGCCATTGTAGCAGTTCATCCTGAACAGTCTAAGGGACCAACTATTGCCATCCTCGCAGAATACGATGCCTTACCAGAGATAGGGCATGCCTGTGGGCACAATCTGATAGGTGCAGCTGCTCTAGGTGCAAGTCTTGCATTGGGGTCGATGAAAAAGGACATGCCTGGCAAACTAGTCTTCATGGGTACACCAGCCGAAGAGGACATCGGTGGGAAGATCACAATGGTGGAGGCGGGATTGTTCAAAGATATAGATGCCGCTATGATGTTTCATCCATCTGCAGGGTATACAATGACCGGGCGTAAAGGTCTTGCACTTACTGAAGTGAAGATTGAATTCTATGGAAAAGCCTCACATGCTTCTGGAAGCCCTGAGAAGGGAATAAACGCTCTAGACGCAGTCATTCAGACATTCAATGGAATCAACGCACTACGTCAACATATCAAGAGCGATGCAAGAATCCACGGAGTCATTACTCACGGAGGTGTCAAACCCAATATAGTACCTGAGTTTGCATCTGCTGATTTCTACGTGCGTGCACTCACTGATGAATACCGAGATGAATTGGTGAAAAAGCTTGAGAGCTGTGCAGAGGGAGCTGCAAGTGCGACTGGTGCAACTCTAAAGTATGAAGTGGGCTCCCCTTCGTATCAGTCAAGGTTGATGAATGAAACAATGGGGGATGCTTTTGAAAAGAATCTCTTTGCATTAGGTGAGCCTATTGTTCCATTACCCGAAGGCAGTGGAGCTGGTTCCAGTGACATTGGCAATGTGAGTC
>SOKL01000258.1 GCA_004376265.1 Candidatus Thorarchaeota archaeon | reverse complement strand
ATCCGAACTCGGAGTATATCGAGCTTCTTCTTTCACGATGTGTCATTGATTTGACAGCTTCTGCATCCTTACTCATTTCGTTACACCATTAAACCAGCTTGATTTCAAAAAAATAACAAAACATCTTCCTTTTTTATCTTTGTTGTAGGAAAATTACACCCAATTAACACACAGTAATCCTATTATACACAAGGTTAGGTCATTCTAGAGCTATACTTTGACATTTCTGCAGCCCTATTTCAACTCATAATTGTAGCTCATTCACAAACTCTAGCTTTAAGGAAGTAATTTGGTAGGTTTATAACAGAGGATTCTGACGATGAATAACCACGCTTACGAGGGAGAATGTTGGTTGCTTCATGCACACCAATCATTTCTACTTGGTAGTTTATGATAAGAGGTTCACAACATGAATAGGAACAAGAAATTACTGTGTGTACTTTTGTCGGTTTTATTTCTGACAATACCGATGGGGATTGCAGCATTCTCTCCATCTGGAAGTACAACAACTATAGCTGACACTTCGATTCCTGCTGCAGATTACGATTTCACGAATCGAAGAGAACCGATTAGTATCCTTGTGTTTAATCAGTATTCTGACAATACTGGTGCAGGAGAATGGGATCATACAATGGGTGAATTGAAAGCTGAGTATGGTTATACATTTGAATATGACAACCTCACCGATTATACTGAACTTGAAACACGAATTGTCGAGTATGATGTTTTGCTGTTGGTGGAACAAGAGCTTGCGACTTATGCACAGATGGATACTGTTGCTGCTGCTTGGGATGGTTTCATCGGTGGATGGGTCGATGATGGCGGAATTGTGATATGCATGGATCATTGGTCTACAAGTGAGATTGCTTATCATCCAACAGCAAGAATCCTGAACAATACCGGTCTGATGAGAATCTACAATTCAACAGCAAGAATAGGTGCTTCAATCACAATAACTAACTCATTTGATCCATTGGCTTTTGGAGTATCAGCATACACTGGTCCCAGTGGCTCCAGCAGTTTTGATACACCCGATGGTGATACTATCTTTTCAACAGGGGGCCAGACAGTTGTTGCACATCGATATATGGGTCTAGGTCACGTGGTCATGCTTGGCTTTGACATGTATAATATAGACCCAAACCCGAGAACAATTCTAGCAAATGCGGTTCGTCTTACTCGACTCGCTGTTTTTGATAATTCACATTATCAGACTAGCAATCCAAATTCCGGATTTAATAACTTCGCGAATGAAATTCAACAGAATTATGGTTTTGCAATTGCTACAATGAACACATGGGATGAATCACTTATCGAAATTAGTGATGTTCTTGTTGCCGGAAACGGGGAGTCACCAATCCCTTACAATAGTGTTGAAATAGACTTCGTCAAAGGGTTTGTAGCAAGTGGAGGAGGTCTCCTAATAGCCACTGATTGGGGCAGATGGGGTAATAATACTGTTAGCCTCCTTGGAGGATTTGGTTTCGCTAGAAATTCTTCAGGATCCGTAGTTTTTGATTCTGATGAGAATGGTGGAGATCCAAGCCAACCCATCTATGGTGTGGGTAATATCGCGAATCATTCAACAACGTTCGGAGTATCTACAATTCAGATGTATTATGGCTCTGCCTTCACAACTATACCTGCAGCAGCAAAACCACTAATTTTGACTGATTCTGATGGGACTGAAGGATGGGCAGGCGGCGGTCTAGCTGCTGGCCTAGCTGTTGCCGCATCACTGATTTATGGTGCTGGACGGGTTATTGCCCTTACTGACGGTGATTTTCTAGCTGACATTAATTGGGATGGAGATGCTACTCCTGACTTTTTTGATGAGAACAATGAAGTCTTTGCAACTGGTATGATGAACTGGCTATCTGCTGCTGGAATACCCGAGAAGACCGTTCTGTTTGATAATTCAAACACACCCGCTGTAAGTCTTGCATCTTTCAATGTTTTTGCAACATTCTTAACCCTAAATGGCTACAACTTCATATGGATGAATCAGTTCCACGAGAGCCTTGTGAGCCAAGCGGACATCCTGATACTACCTGATGGGGTAACGAATTTTACTATTCCTGAGATTTCAGTTATTGTGGACTTTGTCAGCCGTGGAGGAGGTCTATTCGTCTTAGCTGATAATACGGTCTTCTGTGAACAAGTCAACCCTGTTGTATTTGAGTTTGGACTACAGTACAACGAAACAGGCGGAGCCATAACAGAAAGTGACGATTTCATCAATGCAGGTACCTATGTCATTCATGATGGTGATAACTTAGCAAATCACCCCATCATGACAGGGGTCGAGAGAATCGAGCTTGATTTGAATGGCGGCTTCGTCACAGTAGGAGCTGGAACAGCATTGGTATCAACTGATACAGATGGAACAGCTTCATGGAGTGCAGGAGGACTCGCGATTGGTGTTCCTGTCATAGCTGCTACCACATTCGGTATGGGGCGAGTCGTGGCAGTTGCGGATTATAATCTTCCACTATCTTCAGATTATGATTCCGATAATTACGGCAATATCTACGACTCAGACAATGATGTATTTCTGGCAAATGCGTTCTATTGGCTCATTGAGAATCGTGCTCCAATTGTGGATGTCGTCTTTCCGAATGGTGGAGAGATACTTAACGTCACTCAATTCATTGAGTGGACTGCGGTGGACCCGAATCGAGATGAGCTCACTTTCGAATTGTTCATCAGTGATAACAATGGTTCGGATTGGACTAGCCTGACTTCAGGGCTGACTGGTTTTGCTTGGTCTTGGAATACAACATTGCATGATGATAGCAATAGCTACATGATTCGAGTTGTTGCATCAGATGGCATGCTGACTGGACAGGATGAATCAGATGATCCATTTACTCTGGATAACTTTGATGAACTACCACCACCGGGTGAACCATTTGATCCCACGCTCATAGCTATCATTGGAGCAGGCGTACTTGTTGTTGTAATCATCTTGGTGATCCTCATGAAACGAGGTGGCGGTGGCAAAAAGTAGAACCAAATTGCAGATCATAAGTGTGAGTTAAACAAATACTCACACTTTCCTTCTTTTTTTTCAAAATCAAAGTCCACGTAAATATCCCGGACGGAATTTACTAGTGTCCTCATTATTGATGGTTTCAGTCAACAGCTCTAGAATCATTTCCTTCTCAGAATTCAAAGTGCCGCTTATAGCGAGATAGTTTGATGCGTGATTTGTCCTGAAGACACAATTACTCAACTCCAGATTCTCAACCAAAACTTTGAGTTCAATGAGGATTGCCATTGGACCCATCGGTAAGAACTCTCTCTCACTAACCATCTCATGAATCTTCGTACCTGGAGGTGTCATCAGAGTGAGGGCTCCTACATACTCTGGGTCAATAGCATTGAGGACATGTGCAGTTGATTTAGCATGTCTCTTAGAGTTTTCGAGACCTCCCAAACCGAGTATAATGGTCAGCGAGAGAGGAATCCCTGCATCGCGGATTTTGTTACATGCAGTGATGTTTTCAGTAGAATCGACTCCCTTTCGGGCCCATCGAAGTAGCTCATCATCGCCAGTTTCAAGACCTAGATAGACTATACCTAAACCAGCCTTTTTGAGTTTCCTCAATTCGTCAACGGTTTTTTCGCGAACATCTTTTGCATAACCATAGACTCCTACACGTTCAAGACCAGGAAGTTCTTTGTAGAGCACCTTCAAGGTATCGATCAGCTCAGAAGTTGACATGGCTAGCGCATTGCCATCAGCAAGGAATACTCTTCTTGTTCGTTCTTTATTGTGAACTGGAAGTGAATCAAGATCTGTCTGAATTCCTTTCAAACCGCGAACCCTGTAACTCTTACTCTTGTATGATATGCAGAAAATACATGCATTGTGTGAACATCCTACTGTAGCTTGTAGAATCAGGCTACGATCCTCACTCGGAGGTCTCCAAATTGACCCTTCATACCTCAACATGTTGTTCAAGATCCAAGATTGGAATAGTTCACATATATCGTTCTGTTTGTGGATGTTTTTCAAATTCTATCCGTTGCAAGATTAATACCCCTCGCACCGTCAGTATGAATGATAGACATTCTTCTAGAAGGATCGAGGTCCTTCTTTGATTCTATCGACATCAAGGGTAACTTTGTTCTTTTCATTAAGATCACATGCAAGTAACCAAGTTACACCAAGTTCTTCACAAAGCTCAGTATACTCTTGAGATACATCGTCATAATATGGTATCACTATATCACCGGGAGAATCTGCAATCTCATGATAATAATCTAACGTTTCTTTTAGAGCCTCCTGTGATAACGGCTTCGGAAATATATTCCAATAAGGCATAATCCCATCCTATCTGGCACCTCTTTTTAACGGCATCTTATTTGGCCACCATCCGGCTAACATAATTGGTATTCTTGGTTTTTGTACGGGTAATATGGGTAATTCGACCTCATGTACTGTGTAATACTTGCCACTATAGGAAAAAACGCTACCACTCCATAATCCATTAATTATTTCGAGTCCCTCATCCAATTTCGCAGCCCGTTCTCTTCCATTAGAAACAAGTCCGAATTTGGTGAAATCTTCAGGCACGCCAAGACCTGCTCCAAAAATGACACTGACATTTGACAATTGATCGAGTGTAGCAAGCTCGAGAGCTACCTGCCATGGTTGTCGACGAGGTAAAGGTGTGACCCAAGTTCCCAACTTGATTGTTTCTGTTTGTGTTGCAATTCCTGCTAATATAATCCAAGGGTCGGAATATCCCCCTTCAGAAAATGCATCACTGAGGAACACACCGTGCCATCCAGCTTTTTCAGCTACAACTGCGTATTCAACGACGAGTTTGGGGTCAAGTTTACTTCTATTTGGAATCGAAATGCCGTATTTCATAAATGGAATGTTCATAACTATTGTTAATAAAGGATTCTGTTTCTTCCAGCTCTGAACTCAGTTAGAATGAAGGAAAAACTTTCTTCTCAAGTACATCCTTTTACAGGTGATTAGAACCCAAAGATGGTTGAGTATTTCTTCTCTATATAATCTAAGAATGGTCCAGCAGTGAGTTTGTTCCCTGTTATCTTCTCTATCAAGTCTGCAGGATCATAGAGTGCGGATTCGCTGTGTACATGCCTTGCCATCCATTTTAAGGAGGGTAGAAGGTTTCCCTTCTCTGTTTGTTTCAACCAATCAGGGATTTCCTTGTTTAGCTTTTCCAAGAACATACCATCGTAGATATTGCCCAACGCGTAACTCGGGAAATAGCCATAGTATCCGCTCGCCCAGTGAGTATCCTGCAATACACCATTGGTATCATCAAGTACATCCAAGCCTAGATATTCCTCATACTTCTCATTCCAAACTTGCGGAAGCTCGGATACTGAGATCTTGTCGGAGAAGAGATCTTGTTCAATTTCGTAGCAAATGATGATATGCAGCGAGTAGGTCACTTCATCAGCTTCAATTCGAATAAGCGATGGCTTCACCAGATTCATCGCTTTGATGAATGCAGTTTCGTTAATGTCTGAAAAGATACCTCCAGTGAGTTTGTTTAGCCTTGGAAGATAATATCTTAGAAATTCTGGAGACCTACCAATCAGATTCTCAATGAACCGTGATTGAGATTCATGAATTCCATATGAGGCATTAGCACCCACTGGTGTATACATCCACTCTGGATTCAAATTCTGCTCATACAAAGCGTGACCAGCTTCATGAAGTATAGCATAGATTGCTGATGAAACATTATCCTCGTGATACTTCACTGTGATTCTAACATCGTCATAGTAACCAGTTGTGAAAGGATGCTCCACCTGGTCGATTCTACCACCAGCTTGGTCAGTAACTGTATCATATCCAACGAGAGTTGCTACATCGGTAGCTATTTTCATTTGAGTTTCGATTGGAACTTTCCGACTCAAGAAAGAAGTGTCTAGTTCTTTGGAAGCTTCTGCACACTTCTTAGTCAGTGGCACCAATCTATCCCTCAATTCACTGAAAACCTTGGTGACCAGGCTCGATGTGAGTCCTCTCTCAAATTCATCTAACATACTATCGTAAAGATTGGGAATACCTTTCACCTTCGCCTCAATCTCAGAACGTTCTCTACTCAGGTTAACCATCTTCTGAAGATCAGGTTCAAACATCTTCCAATCATTTGCAGCTTTGGCTTTCTTCCAAATTTCAACGGATATAGCTTGCTGCTTAGCGAGACGAGCTACCAAATCCTCAGGTACCTTTGTTTCTTTGTCATATGCTCTTCGAACAAGTGATGCATTCCGTTTTTGAACCTCATCCAAAGCCTTAGAGCCTTTTTCAACTGTTTCAAGAAGCTGACCTACCTCAGGGTCAGTTACCATCCTGTGAATCATTTTACTCAATTGTGATAGCTGCTCACTTTTCAACATGATTCCCTTTGGAGGCATGTAAGCTTCCATATCCCATTGTACGATGGCAGTAGCACTACCTAGAACAATGATTTCCTTCATTTTATTCATGAGATTGTCGTAAGCTTCCATGTTGGCCACAATCTTCGACAGTCCTACTCTGTTATGTCTGTTCCGTCTTAGACGGTATCTTCTTTCTTGATGGAAAATTGATTAGAAGAATTCCACTGATTACAAGAAGTAATCCAACAATGAATGTCCAATACAAGACATCCTGCAGAATTAGAACTGAGAATATAGTCCCGAACACTGGAACGAGATTGATAAAGCCCCCCGCTCTTGTAGCTCCTAGTTCCCTGATACCAATGAAATAGAATAGGAATCCGATGAATGTCACACATGCGCCAAGATAGATGACATTGGTCCAGAATACTCCATCTGCCAAAGCGGGGAGTGTCCACACCTCTTCGGTGATAGCACCCATGCCAAATAGGAATGTTCCAATCAAAGCACCTCCTGCATTCATTTCAACAGGTGACAGAGTCTTCATTGCCTCTTTACCAACCGAAGAATAAATTCCCCATGTAAACATAGCACCAAGGATGATCACATTTCCAATCAGATAATCCAATTGAAAGTCGAGTAATGATTGAATTCCCACAACAAAAATCACACCAAGAAACGCAAGTAGAAATCCTATATACTGCCAGCGGCGTGGAAGTCGTTCTTTGTGAGCTATGTGCGCTATTATACTGACAGTAGCTGGATTGAAACCAGCGATTATCGCACCTTGCGCAGCAGTGGTGAAACGCATTCCTGTGAGGAATAGAACACCATAACCGAAAATGCCTGTCAATCCCAACATGAATAGGATCGCAAAGTTTGACCTTTTGAAAATCCGTTTTACATCTTTCCCGGTGGTGAAGAGAAGAATAAGAAATAACACGCTTCCAATAAGAAACCGAAAGAACCCTATGGTCATAGGAGGAGCTACGCCCACAATGATCTTTGCAGATGGCCAGCTTCCACCCCAAAATGCCATTGCAATAACAAGCATGACATAATACTTGAGTGGACTCTTTGTCGGTTCTTCAGTCACAGATATTCCCACAAAATTAGAACGCCTTTGAGATATAAACCGAACCGAATCGGTACATGTTGCACCAAAGAATTCATATACGGTTGTGCACTATATATGCACAAACGTAAGGTGTTCTCATGTTGGATGACAAAGAACTGGAAGAGATACGCCGTAGAAAAATGCAGATTCTTGTTGAAAGAGCTAAAGAAGCTCAACAACCCAAGGTCATCGAACCGATGGCGAATAGCATAGTGAACGAGCTCTATGACTCGAATTTCTGGCAGACCATTTCCAATACAAAACACGCCATTGTAGATTTCTATGGTGATTGGTGTGTACCCTGCAAAGCGCTCGCACCTATCCTCGCAGACCTGGCAAAAGATTATGATGGACAGGTGTACTTTGCAAGAATCGATATCGACGTAAACCGAAGAACAACAGTTCAATTTGACGTTCAGTCAGTTCCAATGGTCATTGCATTCAAAGATGGGAAACCAATTGGGAAACTACCAGGTCTCCGCACTTACAATGACTACGACATGGTCTTAGAACAAATGATTGGAACAGGACCTGACAATAGCAGCTATGTCTGAGTAAAAGGTGTGACCCGAGATTTCATTCTCTACATGCATGAGATGTCATGTTCTTTAATTCTCGACTGATTATGGCTAAAGGCATGGCTTTAGCATTATGAGAAAAGCCATAATTTCCAGAGCGATCAGCTACGATTATCCCGGCCTTACTCCCTGTTTTCTCTTCAAACATCTTTATTCCTTTATGTGCCGCAGCTGTGACATCGAGACCCTCTTCTACATACAAGACAGTCATTCGACTTAGTACAACTCGCATGATGTGTTCTCCCCATCCAGTTGCTGATGCTCCACAGATTTCGTTTGCAAATGCACCCGCGCCCATTACTGGACTGTCACCCACCCGACCAGGTATTTTTTTCTTTATTCCGCCTGTTGAAGACGTAGCTGCAATGTTACCATCTGAATCTACCACTATACACCCAACAGTATCTCCAGATGGTGCATCTGCTGGTTGTAGATCTCCCTCAGCTATTTCTTCTCTGTAACCCTCTGCAATCATCTGATCATAGACTCTCTTTGCATTGTTTCCAACAAAGAATTTGTAGTCTGTCTTCTCCATGACATATCGTGCAAGAGAAACTGGGTTTACAATACCTGTTACTGCTCCAACTGCGCCAAAGTCAAGTTTACTTCCATCAATTATCAGCGCATCAAGTTCCAATTCTCCGTCAGAGTTTGGTCTTGCGCCACGTCCTGCATTCAATTGGCCGCAGCTCTCCATGTATGAGGTACAAACCTCAGCAGCATCCAACGCAGAACCACTAGTTTCTAACACCTTGAACCCAGCAATAGCAGCCTTTTCAACATGCTCGATTCCCACAGGTATTCGTTCGTCCTTCCAGTTACCAGCTCCACCGTGGACGACAATCAATGGTAGTTGCATTTCTGATTCCCCTTCAGATTCTTATCTGATATTAGTCCAAGATAATAATATCCTTTGTAGACTGAGAGTTGAAGAAAAAGAATGAGCTTCCGAGTTCGTTAATAAACCCGGATAATGCTCTTGATCTATTGAAAGTATCTCTACCTGAATCGGCTCTTAATATCTGGTTGTTGTAGATACAGAATGATAATTATGCTGATGCCAATACTCAGCCAATCATATGACGGTAAACCAAGTATGATTCCGATAATGTTCAGGATAATCGCTACCATCCAGGCCCATGACTTCATTGACCATAAACCCCATCCGACGACAAGGTCCAACAATGCAAGAAGGAGTATGATGGGTCCTAGAATCAATCCAATAATTGGAAAGGTGAATAATGTCACTCCTCCTAAGAGGCCAAGAAGTCCTCCTAAGATTTGCAGGACTGCTAAGATTGTAACACCTAGTGGTCTAGCGCTCGTTGGAGCTGAATATCCAGTTGTTGGTGTAGGAATTTCTGCTATCTAATTTCCCTCCAGTGTTTGAGAGTTATCCAGGTTTCAATTTGGTCGCTAATATAATTTGGTCTAGCTCCACGACCTACATTCAACCGGTCCCATATAGAACCTCATGACTACTCTATCTCTTAAAGACGAAAAAAAGAAGGAGCGACCGGATTCTTACGAATCCGGAAAATGCTCTCAATTTATGTAATGGGTCTACCTGAAAGTACTCTTGACTTCTCCTTGCTGAAGATAGATGACGATGATCAGAGGGATTATTATCGCAATGAGTTGACCTGAAAAGATATTCAGAATCACATTGAGTATATTCAGAATCAGTGCGACCATCCACGCCCAAGATTTGAGTGACCAAAGTCCCCAGCCTACGACTAGGCCAAATATTGCAAATAGAGCCATTATTCCACCTAGAATTAAGAAAATAGCTCCTAAAAATGGTATTAGTGCAGCACCCATCAAAATTAATACTGCTCCACTAAGGACTATTAGGTTTCCAAGGATCTGTAGAATCGCAATAATGGTTACACCTAATGGTCTTTCTCCCGAAGGAGCTGAATATCCAGTAGTTGGTGTTGGTATTTCCGCCATTTATTTTCCTCCAGTGTTAAAGAGTAATACTCAGTCTTGCGTCCTCGCTAATATATATTCGTGGTATTCGCGCCTTTCTCCGCATATAGGCTCTTTCTAGTTTTTGTCGAATCAATATTGATACGACTCTGATTGATATGAACCTGACAGAGATTCAAATTGAGTACGAACTGATGCCATATTTAACAAGATGACGAGTAAGAAATTCATTCCAAAATATAATATCACTTCAGGATAAGGGATTAGAAGACCTTCAAAAGCTGAAATCACTATAGCGATTCCAAACAATAGAATCGCGAAAATATTTGTAATAATAGCCTTTCCAATTGTTTTTGGTTTTTTCTTGTAAAGATGATATCCAAAATAGATTTGAACAATCCCTACAATGGGGAGAATTCCCCACACTAACATGAATATCTGTGTTGACAAATCTGTTATCAACGAAAGAAATAGCAAACCCGTAAAAAAACTAGGTAGTGCATAATACAAGGCTGCAATACCAACAACAAACTGTAAGAGCAAGGCAAACAGTGTAGATGAATCAAAGTTCATGAGTGGAGATGCATATTGAGGTCGTGATTCATACGAATCATCTTCGGGGATGAACGGATCTGCCAAGATTATTTACTCTCCTCTAGAATTTTGCTAGCTTCCTCACTTTTCAGTATGTCTATTATTTGAATCATGTATACTTAAGTTCAAGTCTGTATTAAGATGAAAAGATGATTACTCTACAATTCCTGTCGTCTGATGATATTCAAGCAATTCACCAAGCAACTCTAGAAGTCTTGGAAAAGACTGGTATGCTGGTGAAGAATGAGAGTGCATTGAATTTACTTGAAGCGTCATGTTGTTCTGTTGACAATAATATTGTCAAGTTTTCTACTGACATAATTGAAGAGTCCATTCGCAAAGCACCGTCATCATTTGATCTTTATACTCGTGACAGCGACAAGGCTTATTCCATTGGTTCCGATAGAGTTGTTTTCAATCCGGGATCATCAGCTGTGTATTTCAAAGACCGAAATACGACGGAGATTCGTAAGGGAAACTCCCGCGATATCATTGAATTAGTCCAACTTGTTGAAAATCTAGAGCACATTGAAGCACAGAGTACAGCTCTTGTTCCTGCAGATGTTCCAGCGCAAATCTCAGGATTGTTTAGACTCTACCTCACATTGAAACATTCAGTAAAACCGATAGTAACTGGGGCGTTTTCAAAGGAAGGGCTAATCGAAATGAAGCTCTTGTTAGAGGCTGTGGCAGGAAGCTCTGATGAACTCACTAGCAAACCTCGAGCAATATTCGATTGTTGTCCTACATCGCCTCTAACATGGGGTGACTCAGCCTCACAAAATCTCCTGGATTGCTCGGATTCGGGTATTCCTGCTGCAATCGTACCCGCACCTTTGATTGGGGCCACTAGTCCCATCACGATCCATGGCACATTAGTTCAAACAAATGTAGAGATTTTGACTGGTGTGGTCATTTCTCAGCTTAAAAATGCTGGAGCTCCAGTGATCTATGGTGGTGCTCCTGGTACTTTCGATATGCGATACGCCACGCCGCGATTTGGTGCAGTTGAGGCTATGATTACTTCCTGTGCATCCGCTGAAATTGGGAAACACTACGGATTACCTACTCACTCATATTTGGGTACAAGTGATTCGAAAAATGTAGACTCCCAAAGTGGTTTCGAGTCTGGATTAGGGATGGTAATGGGAGCCCTTGCTAGAATCAATGTTGTGTCAGGTCCAGGTATGCTTGCTCATCTTAACTGTCAATCTCTAGAGAAACTGGTTATTGATAACGAATTATGTGGTACTGCATATAGACTCATCAAGGGTTTTGATTTTGACGAGATAGATGTCATTACAGATCTGATTTCCAAAGTTGGTTCGACTGGTGATTACTTGAGACAAAAACATACCTCGAAGAAATTGAGAACTGAACATTTCATGCCTTCCAGTGTGATTGATAGATTAAGCACAGAGTCATGGATAGGAGAAGGGTCTAAGGAAATTCGTGAAAGAGCCAGTGATGAGGTTAGTAATCGTCTAAAGAATCACACTCCTGTTGAATTATCTAAGGAATCTGAGAAACAACTGGATATGAAATTGAAAGAGATTTTGGCAAAGTACAATTTTTCGATGAGTCAGATTCCAGGTGCGGACCTCTCAGATTGATGAAAGAAATCATTTCTCTCTCCAACGAGAAAATGGTTCTAGCTCCCAAGCAAAATTCAGATATTCTTTAATAGACTATCAGAAGAGCTCATACCATGAGCGAAATCGTGAT